>NZ_WOYQ01000033.1 GCF_011620665.1 Microbacterium sp. | reverse complement strand
TCGACGCGACGGCGGGAGTCGAACCCGCAACGCGACCGGGTATGAACCGGTGCCCGGGGCCGCCCGGATCGCCGCGATGCCCCGGTGACCGGGAACGTCTCCACGGTAACCCAGAGGGGCGTCGCCGTCGAGGGTTGTGTCCTGCGGTTGCGAGATGTGTCGGCGTATGGCGGCGCGTGCGTCAGAGCGTGCGGTCGAAGGCACCCTGGCGCGTGGCGACGATGTCTTTGCCGAGCGGCATGAGTGAGATCGGGATCATCTTGAAGTCGGCGATCGCCATCGGAATGCCGATGATCGTGAGGCACAGCGCGATGCCGCTCGCCAGGTGCGTGAGGGCCAGCCACCACCCGGCGAAGATCACCCAGATGATGTTGCCGAGGAAAGAGGCGACTCCGGCCGTGGGTTTGCTCACGATCGTGCGACCGAAAGGCCAGATGACGTACCCTGCGGTGCGGAACGACGCGATCGCCCACGGGATCGTGATGATCGGGATGCACAGCAGCACGCCCGCCAGGGCGTAGCCGAGGAAGAGCCAGAACCCCGCGAAGACGAGCCAGACGATGTTGAGCAGTGTGCGCATTGTCCTATTCTCTTCTCGCTGAGTCGATGTCGGGTCGCCGACTTAGAATCGAGGGGCCATGCCTGACCCCATCACACCCGTCATCGTCGGAGCCCCCGCACTCGGCGGGGGCCGACCCGACGAGGACCTGCTCACCGGGCTCAATGCCCCGCAGCGCGAGGCGGTGACCTACCGCGGCGCGGCTCTCTTGATCGTCGCCGGCGCCGGCTCCGGCAAGACCAGCGTCCTCACGCGCCGTATCGCGTCGCTGCTGCGCACGCGCGAGGCCTGGCCCAGTCAGATTCTCGCGATCACCTTCACCAACAAGGCCGCGGGCGAGATGCGCGAGCGCGTGCAGCACCTCGTCGGCGACACGGCACAGGGTATGTGGATCTCGACGTTCCACTCCGCATGCGTGCGGATCCTGCGTCGCGAGGCCGAGCAGTTCGGGTTCACGAAGAGCTTCACGATCTACGACTCCGGCGACTCGCGCGCGCTCATCAAGCGGCTCGTGAAAGAGCATGGGGCGGATGCGTTCGGGCTGACCCCGGCATCCGTCCAGTCGCGCATCTCGAAGCTCAAGAACGAACTCGCCGACGCCGAATCGTACGGGCGCTCCGCGAATCTGTCCGATCCCGCCGAGCGGCTGTTCGTTGAGATCTTCGGCGACTATCAGCGAGCACTGCAGAAGGCCAACGCGTTCGACTTCGACGACCTGATCGCCCAGACGGTGTACCTCTTCCGCGCTTTCCCACACATCGCGGACGTCTACCGCCGGCGCTTCCGGCACATCCTGGTCGATGAATACCAGGACACCAATCACGCGCAGTATGCGCTGATCCATGAGCTCACTCGTCCGGTCGCCGGCGCCGCATCGGAGCGCGTCGAGGGCGGTGGGATGATGATCTTCGATGCGCCGTCGTCCGACGCATCCGCGGGCGGCGGGTCGTCGCTGACCGTCGTCGGCGATTCCGATCAATCGATCTACGCGTTCCGCGGCGCCGACATCCGGAACATCTCGGAGTTCGAGCGCGACTACCCCGGTGCGAAGGTCGTGCTGCTCGAGCAGAACTACCGGTCGACCCAGAACATCTTGAGCGCGGCGAACGCCGTCATCGGCAACAACTTCGATCGCAAGGACAAGAAGCTGTGGACCGACGTCGGCGCGGGCGAGAAGATCATCGGCTTCACCGGCTACTCGCAGCACGACGAGGCGCAGTTCGTCGCCGACGAGGTCGATGCGCTGCACCGGGGTGGCATGGACTACGCGCAGATGGCGGTCTTCTACCGGACCAACTCGCAGTCGAGGGCTCTGGAGGAGATCTTCATCCGCTCGGCCGTGCCCTACAAGATCATGGGCGGGACGAAGTTCTACGATCGGGCCGAGATCAAGGATGCCCTCGCCTACCTCGTCGCTGTCGCCAACCCCGCCGACGAGCTGGCGGTACGCCGCATCCTGAACAAGCCGCGGCGCGGGATCGGCGATGTGACCGAGACCGCGATCGCCCGCTATGCGGCCGAGGAGGGCATCACTTTTCGCGATGCCCTGGCGAACGGGTCGGCCCTCGGCGTCGGGCCGAAGATCCAGCAGGCCGTCGCGCAGCTTGACGCCGTGCTGGTCGAGGCCGCCGCGATCATGCTTCCGGTATCCGGTGAGATCGCGCCGCCTACGGCGGTGACCGACGGGCTCACCGTGCTCCTCGGCAAGAGCGGTTACCTCGACGCACTGCGAATGTCGAAGGATCCGCAGGACGAAGCCCGTGTCGAAAACCTCGACGAGCTCGTGGCCGTGACGCGCGAGTTCGCGCGCAACAACCCCGAGGGCACGCTCCTGGACTTCCTGACGGAAGTCGCTCTGGTCTCGGATGCCGATGACCTCGACGACGCGACCGGCTCGGTCTCGCTGATGACGCTGCACACGGCGAAGGGTCTCGAGTATGACGCTGTGTTCGTCACGGGTGTCGAGGAGGACCTCATCCCGCACCGGATCTCCGCCGGCGAACCCGGCGGTCCCCAGGAGGAGCGGCGCCTGTTCTACGTCGGCATCACCCGCGCCCGCAAGCGTCTGCACGTCTCGCTCGCGATGACGCGCGCGCAGTTCGGCGAGGTCACCGTGGCGATGCCGAGCCGCTTCCTGCAGGAGATCCCAGCCGAGCTGATCGACTGGCGTCAGTCGCCCGGCGATGTCAACTCGCGGGGCGGCGCGCAGTCGCGGGCGCTCAATGCCCGGCGGCCCGGGGCCGGATCGGGTAAGCGCTACGGCGATGAGCTCGTGCCGTTGCCGCGCCGTGATCGCCCGGCGAGCGACCTGACGAAGTTCGCGAACCGCATTCCCGCCAAGGTGCGCGACAACAGCGAACTCGAGCTTGCGGCGGGCGACCGCATCCGGCACGAGGACTTCGGCGAGGGTCGCGTCGATATGGTCACCGGTGAGGGGGCGAAGCGCATCGCCCACGTTCGCTTCGATTCGGCCGGTGCCAAGAAACTGCTCATCAAGATCGCGCCGATCACCAAGCTCTGATCCGCCGCGGTCGCCGGTTAGGCTCGCACAATGGCACTGTTCAACCGCCGCCCGAGGAGGGAGTCCGCCGCTCCCGGTCACATCGCTTCGGAGTCGTCAGCCGCCGTTCGCGAGCCGGTGCTGTCGGGTGAGGCGTTGCCGGGTGAGGTTCGGCCGAGTGAGGTGCGGCCGGACGCAGTGCCGGACGAGTACGTCCCCGAGGTCGGGATCTCGGTCTCGACATTCGGTCGGACGCCCACGAGACCGCCTCGAGCCGTCGCCGAAACACCGTTATCGAGCGAGGTGGTTCCCGGGCTCGTCGACAACGCTGTCCTGAAGGGTGCTCTGGATGCCCTTCCGGAGAAGCCCGAGAATCTCGACGTCATGAACGTCATGCGCCAGATGCTCCAGGGGCAGCTCTATGTGCGCGTCCGAGGCGATGCGCGGAGCCTGCTGGCAGCGGGTGAGCCGCTCACGCTCGCCGTCTCGACGATCGGCGAGAACAGATTCCTGCTCGCGTTCAGCGGGGGAGCGGCGCTCCAGGCCAGCATCCGCGCCGACGGCGACGGGGCGACTTCGGCCGTTCGTCAGCCTTCCGTCAGCATCCTGCGCAACACGCTCGCGGGGCCCTATGCGGGCCTGATTCTCGACCACGCTGTGATGGGCTCCCGAATCGTGCTGCCGACACCGCTCATCCAGAAGGCGCTCGACGAAGCCGATCCCGACCTCACGCTGAAGACCCTCCTGTCTGCACCGCGGCAGGAGGCGATGGAGTTCGAGGTCGTCGACGCTCTTACGCGCGTCCGGCTGTGGGTCGCCGGCGCCACGTCGGAGGATGGGACGCGACTCGGCCTCGCCGAGGCCCGCACCGCCGACGGTCAGCGCCGTCTTGAGGTCTTCTCGCACCCGCTCGAGGTGCTCGCGATGCGGCGCGGCGATCGGCCGCTGCCGCTCACGGCGGTGCAGCTCGGAAAGTCCCTCGCGGCGGATGCCGCTCTCAGCGGGGTCGTGATCGATCCGGGCGGTCCCTGGATCGCGCTCGATCGCGACCAGCTCGCCCCTGTGCTCGCCCTCGCCGGCTGATCCGCCGCGCGTACGACTGTTCGCCTGTCGCGTTCTGTCGCTGGGGGTGACAGTTTGGGCCCGGGGAGTGAGGGGTGGCCGGGCGTACGACTGTTCGCCTGTCGCGTTCTGTCGCTGGGGGTGACAGTTTGGGCCCG
>NZ_WOYQ01000001.1:12566-21457 GCF_011620665.1 Microbacterium sp. | reverse complement strand
GATATCACTTACGTTCACACCTGGCAGGGGTTCGTGTATCTGGCCACGGTGATCGGCTGGTTCCACGCCTACGTGATCTTGGACATCTTCTCCCGTTACGTCGTGGGCTGGCGTGTCGAGAACGTCGAAGACGGGCGCCTGGCCGCCGACCGGGTCGAGCAGATCGTCACCGACACCGGGCACCGGCCCGGATGGCTGCACGCCGACGGCAGCGCGGCGATGCGCAGTTCAAGACCATGAAGTACCTGCCCGACTACCCCGACCGGTTCGACAGCATCGGCCACGCGCGCGCCTGGATGGACGGCTTATCGGCCACTACAACCACGAGCACTACCACTCCGGCATCGGCTACTCCACACCCGCGTCCATCCACCACGGCACCGCCGAGACCGTCCGCGAGCTACGGCAAACCACCCTCGACGCCGCCTACGCCGAGCACCCTGAACGCTTCGCCCGCAGTGCCCGGCCGTCATATCGCAAGCTCGCGATTCCGTGAGGGGGACCCGGCGGGCAGACGCTCCGCGAAAGCAGGCCGGTCTGGACGGACAGTAGCGAGGGGTACACCGCGGAGCGAATCGGCCTGACGATCGCGACTTTCGATGTCGTCAGGGTTGCCGATCACAACGGCAAGGCTGGCCGCTCCGCAGATCGCGGTGCGGCCAGCCTCGCCACAAGGAGAGCTCAGTGACCCTGCGGATCTGCGGCATGTCCCCCTTCGAGCTCGGTCTGCTCAGCCTGACTGAGGGCATGATGCGCGTGCGAACGCGCATCATCGATGTCGGACTGGGTGACCGGCGCGAGGCGGTCCTCGAAGAACCAGCGAGAGATCGACGCTCGCAGGTTCTCGTGCCAGGGAATGCGACCCTGATCGTTCGGTCGCACCACAAGCGGCTCATTGGTCTCGAAGTCGACGAGCTTCATCAGCTCGTAATCGTCGACCGGCTGGTGTACCTCGATGTACTCGCCGCCCGGCAGACGCACGATTCGACCGGATTCGTATCCGTGCAGAGCGATCTCACGATCCTTCTTCTGCAGGGCGATGCAGATCCGCTTGGTCACGAAGTAGGCGACCACGGGACCAACGATCAGCAGAGCCTGCAACGTATGGATCACACCCTCCATCGTGAGCCAGAAATGGGTCGCGATGATGTCGGACGATGCCGCTGCCCACAGAACCGCGTAAAAGGTCACGCCAGCGGCGCCGATCGCAGTGCGCGTCGCGGCATTACGTGGCCGCTGTGCGACGTGGTGCTCCCGCTTGTCGCCGGTCACCCACCCTTCGATGAACGGGTAGATAAGGACGAGCACGATGAACAGCCCGAGGATGACGAGCGGCAACAGGATGTTCCACGACCACGTGTGGCCCCAGAATACGGATTCGAGGTGAGGAGGCACGAGACGCAACGCGCCGTCGGCGAAGCCGATATACCAGTCGGGCTGGGTCCCCGCCGAGACCGGCGACGGATCGTATGGTCCGTAGTTCCAGATCGGGTTGATGGTGAACAGCGAGGCGATGAGCACGATTACGCCGAAGGTGATGAAGAAGAATCCCCCCATCTTCGACATGTAGATCGGCATCATCGGGTAGCCCACGACGTTGCTGTTCGTGCGGCCCGGGCCTGCGAACTGCGTGTGCTTGTTCACGATCATGAGCATGAGGTGGACCGCCAGCAGCGCGATGAGGATCGCCGGTAGCAGCAGGATGTGCAGTGTGTAGAGACGTCCGACGATCGCCGTCCCCGGAAACTCGCCACCGAACAGCAGGAAGGAGATCCACGTACCCACCAGTGGTATGCCCTTGACCATGCCGTCGATGATGCGCAGGCCGTTTCCGGAGAGCAGATCGTCAGGGAGCGAGTAGCCGGTGAAACCCTCCGCCATCGCAAGAATGAACAGGATGAAGCCGATCACCCAGTTCAACTCGCGCGGCTTGCGGAATGCGCCGGTGAAGAACACACGCAACATGTGCACGCCGATGCCGGCGACGAAGACGAGCGCCGCCCAGTGGTGGATCTGGCGCACCAGAAGTCCACCGCGAACGTCGAAGGAGATCCTCAGCGACGAATCCAGCGCGGCCGACATCTCGACGCCGCGCAGTGGGAGGAATGCGCCGTCGTAGTGGGTCGGCACCATGGACGCCTGGAAGAAGAACGTCAGAAACGTACCGGACAGCAGCACTGCGACGAAGCTCCATAAGGCGATCTCGCCGAGCATGAACGACCAGTGATCAGGAAAGATCTTCCGGCCGAGTTCTTTAACGAGGCCGGAGATGCTTGTGCGCTCGTCGATGTAGTTCGCCGCGCCCGCGACGAACCGCCCGCCCAGCGGCTTCTCGGTCTGGCTTTCCTCAGTGCCTGTCTCGGTGACAGTCGCGGTGCTCAATGGCGCTCCCAGAAGCTCGGTCCGACGGGTTCGTGGAAATCGCTCTGCGCGACGAGGTAGCCCTCGTCATCGATCGTGATCGGCAGCTGTGGCAGCGGACGTGCCGCCGGACCGAAGATCACCGCGGCGGACCGCGATACGTCGAACTGCGACTGGTGACATGGGCAGAGCAGGTGGTGGGTCTGCTGCTCGTACAGTGCGACCGGGCAGCCGACGTGCGTGCAGACTTTGGAATAGGCGACGATTCCGTTGTAGGACCAATCGAGGTTGTTGTGCTCCGCAGGGAGCTGCTCGGGGAGCAGGCGCATGAGCAGGACGATCGCCTTCGCCTTCTCTTCGAGGTACCCCTCGTGATGACTGAGCTCCGCAAGGGGAGCCGGAATCACGTGTACGGCGGACCCGATGGTCAAGTCCGACGCCCGGATCGGCTCGCCGCTGGGGTCGTGCGCGAGGCGCATCCCTTCCTTCCACATCGTGTGGCTGAGGAGCGCGACAGGGTCACCGGCGATCGGGTTCGCGGGGCTGTTCTCCGGCGCCAGGCCGCGGAACAAGGTGATCCCCGGAAGGATTGAAGCGACCAGCGCAGCGATCAACGAGCCGCGGATCGCCGTCCGACGTCCGAAGCCGGACTCTTCGTTCGCTTCGCGGAATACCTCGACGGCGCCCTCTCGGGTCGTGTCGCGGCCGCGGGTCGCGTGGCGGGGTTCGATGAACTCCTTGTCACTCATGACGGCCTTGGACCAGTGGATCGCTCCGATGCCGAGGGCCAAGAGGGCGAGCCCGATGCCGAGGCCGATGAAGAGGTTGTTGTGGCGGATGTCGATGATCTGCCCGCTCTCGATGGGGAAGAGCATGTAGGCAGCGATTGCCCAGATGCTTCCCGCCAGCGACAGGTAGAACAGGGTGTAGACAGTTCGCACCGCGCGCTTCATGGCGGCGGGGTCTCGGTCAGTGACCCGCGCGCGGTGCGGGGGGAGCCCCGGGTTCTGCACGGGGTCCGGGACGGCCACAGCGAGCCCCGGGGAGGGCTGCCACGAAGCCCTCTCGTGCCCGAGCGCGTCTTCCTCGTGTGCCATGGTGCTCCTTGCTTCAGTTCTCGTCAGTGACGTTGTTGATCAGTTCGACTTCGCTGTGATCCATACAGTGATGCCGATCAGGGTGCCGATGCCGAAGATCCAGATGAACAACCCCTCGGAGACCGGCCCGAGCGAGCCGAGCGAGAGACCGCCGACTGACTCGTTGTCCTGGAGGAACAGGAGTGCCGAGATGATGTCGCGCTTCTCCTCGGTCGTCAGAGTCATGTTGTTGAACACCGGCATGTTCTGGGGGCCGGTCGTCATCGCCGCATACATATGCAGCGCACTCGTATTGGTGAGTGCGGGAGCGTACTTTCCTTCGGTGAGGGCGCCACCTGCCGCAGCCACGTTGTGGCACATCGCGCAGTTGATGCGGAACAGTTCGGCGCCGTTGGCGACATCACCCTGGCCGTCAAGGATCTTCTCGTCTGGGAAGCTCGGCCCGGGGGCGACGGACTGGACCCAGGAAGCGATCGCAAGGATCTGGTCCTCGGTGAACTGCGCGGGCTTCTGCGGGGCCTGGGGTCCCTGCGCCTGCAAAGGCATGCGGCCGGTCGACATCTGGAACTCGACAGCGAGCTCACCGACGCCGTACAGCGAGGGCCCGTCGACGGTGCCCTCCATGTTGAGGCCGTGGCACGTCGCGCAGTTCGCCTGGAACAGCTTCTTGCCGTCATCGACGGTCAGCGACGAGGCGGCGGTTTCCGGCTCGGTCGCTGCCATGGCGGCGGTGGCGCCTGCGTAGATGCCACCCGTGACGAGTAGGCCGATGCCGATGAGGGCGGCGCCGGCCCACTTGCTGCGGCGACCGGTGTGACGGCGAGGGGTCTTCGATGGCATGGAAGTGTTCAACTCCGCTCTCACTTGATGAAGTAGATGACGACGAACAGGACAATCCAAACGACATCGACGAAGTGCCAGTAGTACGAGACGACGATCGAGGAGGTCATTTCCTTACGACCGAAGTTCTTGACGGCGAATGCGCGACCGATGACGAGAAGGAAGGCGATGAGGCCACCGGTCACGTGCAGGGCATGGAATCCCGTCGTGATGTAGAACGCGGATGCATAAGAGTCCGCGCTGATCGGCATGCCCTCGGCGATCAGCGTGGCGTACTCCCACACCTGACCCGAGACGAAGACCGCGCCCATCAGGAAGGAGAGGAAGAACCATTCGACCATGCCCCACTGGCGGAACTGCCAGAACGAGCCCTTCCGGTACGGCTGGAAGCGTTCGGCGGCGAAGACGCCAGCCTGAGCTGTGAACGAGGAGAGAATCAGGATGACCGTGTTCACGGCGGCGAACGGGACGTTGAGATCGACGGTGCGCTCGGCCCACAGACCGGGCGACGCATTGCGCAGAGTGAAGTAGATGGCGAAGAGCCCGGCGAAGAACATGACCTCGCTGCCGAGCCAAACGATCGTCCCGACGGCGACCGGGTCGGGCCGCTTCACGGAGCGCAAGGCTTGGGGATACGTTGCTGAAGTGCTCGTCACGTTCACCATTATGGCGGAAACGACGACGAGTTTTCGCATCCCTGAAGGTCGTTTTGAACGGAACCTGCCGTGCTCTCCACTTTTGGAGGCGTGTGAACGCCCTTTGAAGCGGCCGCGAGTTGGCTGTCAGAGTCCCGATAGGATCGATGACCATGGCGGAGCTCTATTCGTGGCCGGACATTCTCGAGGCACTGCTGGACCGAAGCGATCTGAGCGTGTCTCAAGCGACTTGGGCGATGCGTCGCGTGATGGCGGGCGAGGCGACGCCTTCACAGCTGGCCGGATTCCTGGTCGCGCTGCGGGCGAAGGGTGAGACGGTCGATGAGATCGTCGGATTCCGCGATGCCATCCTGGAAGCAGCCGTGCCGCTCCCGGTGCCGGCCGAGGTTCTCGACATCGTCGGCACCGGGGGCGACCGATTCGGCACGGTGAACATCTCGACGATGTCGGCCGTGGTCGCCGCTGCGACCGGCATCCCGGTCGTCAAGCATGGAAACAAGGCTGCCAGCTCGGCGTCGGGATCATCTGACGTGCTTGGGGCCCTTGGCATCGATCTGACGCTGTCTCCGGAGCGCGTCGCAGCGGTGCTCTCGGAAGTGGGGATCACTTTCGCGTTCGCCTCGGCGTTCCACCCAGGTTTTCGCTTCGCCGGACCGACCCGCTCCGAGCTCGGTGTTCCGACGGTCTTCAACTATCTCGGTCCTTTGTGCAACCCGGCCCGCGCCGAGGCCAACGCGGTCGGCGTCGCGCATCTGGATCGGGTCCCGTTGATCACGGGCGTGTTCCGCACGCGCGGCGCGACGGCGCTCGTGTTCCGCGGCGATGACGGACTCGACGAGCTGACGACCACGGGCCACAGCCGCGTGTGGGAGATCAGTCGGGGAGACGTTCATGAACACGACCTTGACCCTCGTGATCTCGGGATCCCGCAGGCGCGGATCGACGATCTCCGGGGTGGGGATGCCCATCACAACGCGGCGATCTTCCATCGAGTGCTGGAGGGGGAGTCGGGGCCAGTTCGCGACATCGTGGTGCTCAACGCGGCTGCGGGGATCGTCTCGTACGACCTCTTCCGGGACGCGGCGCAGGTACAGCGACCGATCATCGAGCGGCTCGGCGATGCCGTCGTGCGTGCCGCGGATGCCATCGATTCCGGTGCCGCCGCTGCCAAGCTCACCGCGTGGGCCGAGGCCGCTGCGACCGTCGGCGCCTGATCGATCCGCTTTGCCTCGTGATCGGCGCGGACGTGTGTGTCAGGCGCGCGCCGACAGCGCTGCACCTGCGCGCGTCGCGGAGCTGCCGAGGTTCCAGCGCTCGGCGAGGTCGGCGACTGCTCTGGAATCGGGCGCAGTGATGCGCGCGGAGACGTCCGCGATGTCGAGATCGTGCACGAGCTTGACCACCCGCGGAGCGACGGCGAGGTAGTCGCGCGCTGCACCGAGCCTCGCCCGGATGCCGGCCGTCATCCCCTCGCCGCGCTCAGCCGCCGACAGGATGCCGGCCAGGTCGCCGTGCAGGGCCAGCAGTGATGCCGCGGTCTTCTCACCGATTCCAGCCACACCCGGCAGGCCATCAGACGCGTCACCGCGGAGAACCGCGAAGTCCGCATATTGGTGAGGCAGCACGCCGTACTTCTTGAGGACCGCGGCGTCATCGAGGATCTCGAGGTTGCTCATACCGCGCCCGGTATAGATGACTCGCACCGCGCGCGCGTCGTCGACCAGCTGGAACAGGTCGCGGTCGCCCGTGACGACATCGACAGCCATCAGCGCCTGGGTCGCGAGGCTGCCGATCACGTCGTCGGCCTCGTGTTCCGCCACCCCGACAACGGGGATGCCGAAGACGCCCAGCTCTTCGCGGATCACGGCCACCTGCATCTCGAGGGGATCGGGCACCATTTCGACGTCGGGTCCGGCCTCGATTTCAGCGGCGACACGATGCGTCTTGTATGTCGGGATCAGGTCGACGCGCCATTGCGGTCGCCAATCGTCGTCCCAGCAGGCGATGAGATGCGTGGGCTCGTAGGTCGAGACGAGTTTGGCGATCATGTCGAGCAAACCGCGAGCTGCGTTCACCGGACGCCCATCGGGGGAGCGCACGGTGTCGGGCACCCCGTAGAACGCCCGGAAGTAGAGACTCGCGGTGTCCAGGAGCATCATCCGGTCGGCCACGTGCACATCCTGCCACGGCCGGCGACATCCTGTTCAGCAGCCGGGGCCGCTTGGGTTTTCGAGGCAGGTCCGTTCGACGAGCGCCGTCCGCACCTCGACGACGTCGATCGCCGTCGTCGGCGTGCGGACCTCGAGGAGACCGGGCACTTTAACGTCGCCAGTGCCGAAGTCGACGGTTGCCGAGTATTTCACGATCGCGGAAGCGCCGTAGCTGCCGCGTGTTCGGTAGGCGTGGCTCGTGGCGGTGGCACTGAATTGCTCCTGGCCGAGCGCGGCCCAGGTGCGGCCACCGGTCGGCGACGTACGCGAGGATCCGTCTCCGTGCACGAACACGAACGATGCCGGGACGAATCGCACGGTCACCGGCAGGTCGAAAAGCGTCCCGGTCGCCGTATGCGGCGTTGCCGTGACGACGAAGTTCATCGGCATGCCGACGATGCCCACACCGTCCGGCTCATCCGCCAGGAGAGACGCGGCCGGCGCGAACGAAGCGACGTCGGTGAGCGTGGGACGCAGGATCACGATCGTGTAGCACCGCGGGTCGCGGGGGTCCGCGACGCAGTCCGGCCCTGGCGCCGCGGGCGGGGTTGGCGAAAGCAGGGCGCCGCCCGTGCCCGGACTGTTCCCGTGTCCGCCGCCCGGCCGCGTTGCGCCGATATCGACCGTCGACCCGGAGTTCGAGATCGTGCACCCGCTCCAGGCCGATGAACCAGAACAGCCTTCCGTGGGAACCGTGGTCAGCGTTCCTATCAGCGCGGCCACCACAAGGATCATGCGCATCGTGAATCTTCTATCGCCGTTGACTCGCTTACGCGAAGTGGTGAAGCTTCACTGGAGGATGTGAAGCGGAGCTGAACCGCGTATACATCGGGTCTCTCGGCGCCAACCTGCGAGACCCCGGAGGCATCTGTGAGTGAGACGGCGCTCACGTCAAGACAGGCGATTGCCAGTAACTCGTCTTCATCGACACGATAGAAGCCGTCAACAACACTTCGTCCGCTCACGAGCCATCCGTCTGCGTGAAGCTTCGTCAGCGACCGCTTCTCATCGCCTAAGGCGGGACCTGAAAGATGGGCGTAGACGGATTCGAACGTTGCCGGGTCGCTCAGGTCTACCTGGTTGAGCGCATCCACGTAAGCGCGGTAGGTGGCCTCTGCGGCGGCGAAGGCCTCTTCTTCGGATGAGAAGCCGGTGGGGGCCGGTGTCGCGGTGGGGTCGGGTGCGCATCCCGTCGCGAGCAGCATGAATGCGAGGGCGCCGCACGCTGCGCCGGCGAGCTGCCGCATCCGATCCATCATGTGCCTACGCTAGCCAGTGGCCCACTCGGGCGTCACGATTGTCCACAGGGAGAACCCATGTCTTTCGGTTCTGCCGCGGCGCGCCGTCGGCGTCGGATTCCCATCGGAGATCCCTGCCCGTGCGGGAGCGGCGCACGCTTCCGTGCATGCTGCGGACCGGTTCTCGAGGGCGCACCGGCCGCGACGCCCGAGGCGCTGATGCGCTCGCGCTATGCGGCTTTCGCGCTCGGTGACCTCACGCATCTCGAAGCTTCCTGGCATCCGGCCACCCGGCCCGAGCGGCTCACTCTCGAAGACGGGCTGGAATGGGCCGGGCTCGAGGTTCTCAGCGCCCACGAGGACGGCGCTCGCGCCACGGTCGAGTTCCGGGCGCACTGGCGGGATCCGGCCGCCGGGACCAGCGGCGACGTGCACGAAACGAGCCGCTTCCGGTACCTCTCCGGGCGTTGGCTCTACGTCGACGGCGAC
>NZ_WOYQ01000001.1:0-12466 GCF_011620665.1 Microbacterium sp. | reverse complement strand
ACGTCGACGGCGACTGACGCTTCGCCGGACGAGGCGGGCGTTCTGATATCGTTGAGTGTCATTCGTGTGACGGCATCGCCGTGCGCTCATGACGAGCACTCTCAACCAACTGCTTCGGCTCGAGGCTTGTGTACGTCTTCGGACGTCCGCAAGCCGCTGACCGCGCGAGGCCCGACACCCCAACCCAACAAGGACAACCCACTACATGACTACCGCAACGACCGCCCCGGCCACCAAGCAGGTCGCCATCAACGACATCGGATCTGCTGAAGACTTCCTCGCCGCGGTCGAACTGACGATCAAATCCTTCAACGACGGCGACCTCATCGAAGGAACCGTTGTGAAGGTCGACCGCGACGAGGTCCTCCTCGACGTCGGCTTCAAGACCGAGGGTGTCATCCCCTCGCGTGAACTTTCCATCAAGCATGACGTTGACCCCAACGAGGTCGTGAAGGTCGGCGACGCGGTCGAAGCACTCGTTCTCCAGAAGGAGGACAAGGAAGGCCGCCTCATCCTGTCGAAGAAGCGCGCGCAGTACGAGCGTGCGTGGGGCGACGTGGAGAAGATCAAGGAGGACGACGGCGTCGTCACCGGTTCTGTGATCGAGGTCGTCAAGGGCGGCCTCATCGTCGACATCGGCCTCCGAGGATTCCTCCCGGCGTCGCTGATCGAGTTGCGTCGCGTGCGTGACCTCACCCCGTATCTCGGCCAGGAGATCGAGGCGAAGATCCTCGAGCTCGACAAGAACCGCAACAACGTCGTCCTCTCGCGCCGTGCTCTGCTCGAACAGACGCAGTCCGAGTCGCGCACCTCGTTCCTCAACAACCTCCACAAAGGTCAGGTTCGCAAGGGCGTCGTCTCGTCGATCGTCAACTTCGGCGCGTTCGTCGACCTCGGCGGCGTCGACGGTCTCGTGCACGTCTCGGAACTGTCCTGGAAGCACATCGAGCACGCCTCCGAGGTCGTCGAGGTCGGTCAGGAGGTCACCGTCGAGATCCTCGAGGTCGACCTCGATCGCGAGCGGGTCTCGTTGTCGCTGAAGGCGACGCAGGAGGACCCGTGGCAGGTCTTCGCCCGCACTCACGCGATCGGCCAGGTTGCTCCGGGCAAGGTCACCAAGCTCGTTCCGTTCGGCGCATTCGTCCGTGTCGCGGACGGCATCGAGGGCCTCGTGCACATCTCAGAGCTCTCTGGCAAGCACGTCGAGCTCGCTGAGCAGGTCGTCTCCGTCGGTGAGGAGGTCTTCGTCAAGATCATCGACATCGACCTCGAACGCCGCCGAATCTCGCTGTCGCTCAAGCAGGCCAACGAGTCGGTCGATCCCAACGGCACGGAGTTCGACCCGGCCCTGTACGGCATGGCCACCGAGTATGACGAGAACGGCGAGTACAAGTACCCCGAGGGCTTCGACCCCGAGTCGGGTGCCTGGCTCGAGGGCTTCGACGCCCAGCGCGAGAAGTGGGAGCAGGAGTACGCGGCTGCCCAGGGTCGCTGGGAGTCGCACAAGGCCACCGTCGCCAAGGCACTCGAAGCCGAGACCAACGCCCCGACCGAAACCACTTCGGCATCGCCGTCGTTCGCGTCGGACACCACCGGCGGCGGGACGCTCGCTGATGATGAAGCGCTCGCGGCACTCCGAGAGAAGCTTTCGGGTCGCTGAGCTGAACCTGCGTGAGGGCCATGGGCCTCGGAGAAGTCCGAGGTTTATGGCCCTCACGCCATTGATCGCGGCTGATTCTCGTGCGCGGCATGGCATCGTGGTCTCATGGCAATGATCGCGCTCACCGGTGGTATCGCGTCAGGCAAGTCCACAATCGCTCGTCTGCTCGCCGATCGTGGCGCCGTCATCGTGGATGCCGATCAGATTGTGCGAGATGTGCAGAGCCCCGGCTCACCTATCCTCGCCGAGATCGCCGAGGCGTTCGGAACGGGGATCATCCAGGCCGACGGGTCCCTTGACCGCGCGGGTTTGGGAGCGCTCGTGTTCGGTGACGAGGTCAGGCTGCGCAGGCTCAACGCGATCGTGCACCCGGCGGTCCAGGCAGAGTCGGCGCGGAGACTCGCGCAAGCCGTGGCGGATGACCCCGCGGGCGTCGTCGTCTACGACGTGCCGCTCCTCGTTGAGGCGCGGGTGAACGACCCGTGGGACCAGGTGGTCGTCGCGCATGCCCCCGCTGAGATCCGGACACGGCGGCTGGTAGAGCTTCGCGGACTCACCGAGGCCGACGCGACAGCACGGATCGCCTCGCAGGTCTCGGATGAGCAGCGCCTGGCCGTGGCCGACGTGGTGATCGACACGGCGGGCACGCTCGCCGAGACGGAAGACCAGGTCGATCATCTGTGGGATCGCCTGCGACGCGGCGCGGTCTAGGACGACACAGGTGCGTCGCCGTTCGATGGCTGCGGCCAACGGCGCGAGCGACGCCGGCGCAGCATCGCGATGAGCCCGGCGATCAGGCCGGCGAGCATGAGGCCGGCGAGGATCGGCGCGAAGATCGCGGCGATGGTCAGCGCGAACGAAGACGCATCTTCGGCCACAGACAGCGCGGGCGCCGCGAGTCCCGCCGTTGCCGCGTTTGCGAGCGGACGAGCGGCGGCCTTGGCCAGATGCACGAGAAGCGCGATGCCGACGCCGATCAGCACCGGCATCCAGCCGTTATCGGAGAAGGACGCGGCAGGGTCATCGATGCGGAGTGTCTCGGCGCTTGTGCCGGCACCGAAGACCACGCCCCCCGCGGCCGGCCGAATGACGGTTTGCACCACGTCGTTGACGGAATCGACGGTGGGTACCTTGTCGGCGACGATCTCGACGACGAGCAGGATGCCGGTGATCCACAGCGCCGCGTCGCTCGAGAGCCAGGCCCAGTTCTCGGGCAGAGCGATGCCGACGCCGAAGCGATCGATCACACCCAGCAGAAACAGCGGCATCCAGGCGTTCAGGCCCGCCGCAGCAGCCAATCCTGATCCGACGAGGAACTCCAGCACGTTCTCAGGGTATGCCGGAGAGTCGAGATCGTGCCGACACGGCTCCGCAACGGACCGTTCATCGGCAGCGGCTACGGTTGCACCATCATTCGAGCTCCACCGTCGAGAGGAGTCATGGTGCACGGATTCACCCGGAAGCCGAACCGGAAGTCTGATCCTGACATCGAGTGGGACGACTTCGCTGTCGGCGACTTCGAGTCGGGCGAAGACGAGGACGCCTGACGCCGACGGCGAACGATCGTCCCGGTGTCGGAGGCTCCGCCTACGCTGGAGTGATGCAGACCACGCGCTCCGTCCGGCCCTTCGAGGTGATCAGCGAATACCAGCCCAGCGGTGATCAGCCGCAGGCCATTGCTGCGCTCGCCGGCCGCATCAACGCCGGCGAAACCGATGTCGTGCTGCTGGGGGCCACCGGCACAGGAAAGTCGGCGACGACGGCCTGGCTCATCGAACAGGTACAGCGGCCGACGCTGGTCCTGGCGCACAACAAGACGCTCGCGGCGCAACTGGCGAACGAGTTCCGCGAACTCATGCCGAACAATGCCGTCGAGTACTTCGTCAGCTATTACGACTACTACCAGCCTGAGGCCTACGTGCCGCAGACGGACACCTTCATCGAGAAGGACTCCTCCATCAACGCGGAGGTCGAGCGACTGCGGCACTCCACCACGAATTCGCTGCTGAGCCGGCGAGACGTTGTGGTCGTCAGCACGGTCTCATGCATCTATGGCCTGGGCGCGCCCGAAGAGTACTTGCGAGCGATGGTCGCTCTGCAAGTGGGGGAGCGGTACGACCGCGACGCGCTCATCCGCAAGTTCATCGCGATGCAGTACAACCGCAACGACGTCGATTTCTCCCGGGGGAACTTCCGCGTGCGCGGTGACACGATCGAGA
Source organism: Microbacterium sp. (assembly GCF_011620665.1). Taxonomy (GTDB): domain Bacteria; phylum Actinomycetota; class Actinomycetes; order Actinomycetales; family Microbacteriaceae; genus Microbacterium. The sequence continues at coordinate 8,587 of NZ_WOYQ01000001.1, read as the reverse complement.
TCATCCCGGTCTACGAAGAGTATGCGATCCGCATCGAGCTGTTCGGTGACGAGATCGAAGCGCTTTACATGCTGCATCCGCTCACCGGCGACGTCGTGCAGAAGCTCGAAAGCATACCGATCTTCCCGGCATCGCACTATGTCGCCGGCACCGACACCGTCCATCGGGCGATCGGGACGATCGAGACCGAGCTGGCGGAGCGCCTGAAGGAGCTCGAGAACCAGGGCAAGCTGCTCGAGGCGCAGCGCCTCCGGATGCGGACGACCTTCGACCTCGAGATGCTGCAGCAGCTGGGGTTCTGCTCGGGGATCGAGAACTACTCGCGTCACCTCGACGGACGGTCGCCCGGCGAGCCGCCGCACACGCTCCTCGACTTCTTTCCCGATGACTTCCTGATGGTCATCGACGAGTCGCACGTGACCGTCCCGCAGATCGGTGCGATGTACGAGGGCGATGCCTCGAGGAAGCGCACGCTGGTCGATCACGGATTCCGCCTGCCGAGCGCGCTCGACAACCGTCCCCTGCGCTTCGATGAGTTCAAGCAGCGGATCGGGCAGACCGTTTACCTGTCTGCGACCCCGGGTCGCTATGAGATGGGGATCGCCGACGGCGTGGTCGAGCAGATCATCCGTCCGACCGGGCTGGTGGACCCCGAGATCGTCGTGAAGCCCTCCAAAGGTCAGATCGACGATCTGCTGGAAGAGATCCGGCTGCGGGTCGAGCGTGACGAGCGCGTGCTCGTGACAACGCTCACGAAGAAGATGGCGGAGGAGCTGACCGACTACTTGGGTGAGCACGGCGTCCGCGTACGCTATCTCCACTCCGATGTCGACACGCTTCGTCGGGTCGAGTTGCTCACCGAGCTTCGCCAAGGTGTATATGACGTGCTGGTCGGCATCAACCTTCTGCGCGAAGGACTTGACCTCCCCGAGGTGTCTCTCGTCGCGATCCTCGACGCCGACAAGGAGGGGTTTCTCCGAAGCGGAACCTCGCTCATCCAGACTATCGGGCGTGCCGCGCGCAACGTCTCGGGCGAAGTCCACATGTATGCCGACAACATGACCGATTCCATGCGCAGGGCCATCGACGAGACCGACCGTCGAAGAGAGAAGCAGGTCGCGTACAACCTGGAGCACGCCATCGACCCGCAGCCGCTGCGTAAGAAGATCGCCGACATCACCGATGCCCTCTCCCGGGAAGCATCGGACACCGAGGCGATGCTTTCGAAGAAGAACAAGTCCGGCAAGGGGAAGTCGCCGACGCCCCAGCTCCGCCGAGAGGGAATCGCGGCCGAGGGCGCCAATCAGCTCGAGGCGACGATCCAGGACCTGTCTGGTCAGATGTTGGCGGCGGCGGCAGAACTCAAGTTCGAACTCGCGGGACGCCTGCGCGACGAGGTGCAGGACTTGAAGAAGGAGCTGCGCGCCATGGAGCGCGCCGGTCACGCCTGAACGGGCGCGAGCACCCGCTGCCGGCAACCCAGAGCGCATCATCCGTTCGCCTCGGTGTGCAGGGACTTCGCCGTCAGCGCACCCGGGACTCGGTGTCGGAGCCCCCACCTAGACTTGGTCGGTGCCTATCGTTCCCGTTGCCTCGTCGAAGATCAGTGTCCGCGGAGCGCGCGTTCATAACCTCAAGAACGTCGATCTGGACATTCCGCGAGACTCGCTGGTGGTGTTCACCGGCCTATCCGGATCAGGCAAGTCGAGCCTCGCATTCGACACCATCTTCGCCGAGGGTCAGCGCCGGTACGTCGAGTCGCTGAGCGCGTACGCCCGACAATTCCTCGGACAGGTCGACCGCCCCGACGTCGACTTCATCGAGGGTCTGTCGCCGGCCGTCAGCATCGACCAGAAGTCGACCAACCGCAACCCGCGGTCGACCGTCGGCACGATCACCGAGATCCACGACTACATGCGACTACTGTGGGCGCGCATCGGCGTGCCGCACTGCCCCGAGTGCGGCACGAAGATTCAGCGGCAGACCGTTCAGCAGATCGCCGACCAATTGATGGAGCTGCCCGAACGCACGCGCTACCAGATCGTGGCGCCGGTGGTCGCACAGAAGAAGGGCGAGTTCGTCGACCTCTTCAAGGAGCTCTCGGCCAAGGGGTATGCACGCGCCGTCGTCGACGGCGACCTCATTCAGCTCGCCGAGCCGCCGGCGCTGAAGAAGAGCTACAAGCATGACATCGCCGTCGTCGTCGACCGCCTGGTTGCGGCGCCCGACATCCTCAGCCGCGTCACCGATTCGGTCGAGACCGCGCTCAGCCTTGCCGGCGGGGTCGTACAGGTCAACTTCGTCGACGAAGAGGGCGACGGCGCATGGCAGAGCTTCAGCGAGAAGCTGGCCTGCCCCAACGGCCACGCTCTGCAGCTGACCGAGATCGAGCCCCGGACGTTCTCATTCAACGCGCCGTTCGGCGCGTGCCCCGCCTGTTCGGGCCTCGGCACCCGGATGTCCGTGGATGTAGACCTCATGCTCGGCGATGAGGCACTCTCGCTCAATGAGGGTGTCATCATCCCGTGGACCACGCAGGGCAAGGGGCTCTACCAGTATTACGAACGGCTTCTCGCCGGCCTGTCCGATGACCTCGACTTCTCGCTCGACACACCATGGCGCGACCTCAAGCCCGAGGTGCAAGAAGCGATCCTGCGCGGTGAGAACTACAAGGTCACAGTGAAGTGGAAGAATCGCTACGGGCGAGAAATGCGGTACTCGTCGGGCTTCGAAGGTGTCGTCCCCTACATCCAGAGGCAGTACACGCAGGCCGAGTCGGACAGTCAGCGCCAGCGGTGGTCGGAGTACCTCCGGGAGGTGCCGTGCCCCGTCTGCAAGGGTGACCGCCTGAAGCCGGAGGTGCTCGCGGTGCGCGTGCATGGGCACTCCATCGCCGATGCGTCGCGCCTGAGCCTGGGGGAGGCGCAGGAGTACTTCTCAGCCCTTGATCTCACCGATCGCGAGGCCAAGATTGCGGCCGCGGTGCTCCGTGAGATCCGCGCACGACTCGACTTCCTCATCCAGGTCGGTCTGAACTACCTGAGCCTGTCGCGCGCGGCCGGATCCCTCTCCGGCGGCGAGGCACAGCGCATCCGACTCGCCACCCAGATCGGCTCGGGACTGACCGGCGTTCTGTACGTGCTCGACGAACCGTCGATCGGGCTGCATCAGCGTGACAACCGTCGCCTGATCGAGACTCTCGTGCGGCTCAAGGAGCTCGGCAACACGCTCATCGTCGTCGAACACGACGAAGAAACGATCCACGCAGCGGATTGGGTCGTCGATATCGGTCCCCGCGCCGGCGTCGATGGTGGCCATGTGGTCCACTCTGGGCCGCTGGAGAGCCTGCTCGAGGATCGATCTTCCCTGACTGGCGACTACCTCAGCGGTCGCCGCAGGATCGAGACGCCTCAGAAGCGCCGCAAGATCGACAAGAGCCGAATGGTGTCGGTCGTCGGGGCGCGAGAGAACAACCTCAAGAATGTGACAGCCGACTTCCCGCTCGGAGTGCTCACCGCGGTGACGGGAGTGAGCGGATCGGGCAAGTCGTCGCTGGTCAACGGCATTCTGTATGAAGTCCTCGCGACCCGGCTGAACGGCGCGCGACGCGTCGCAGGTAAGCACACGCGGGTGACGGGACTGGAGAATCTCGACAAGGTCGTGCACGTCGATCAGGCACCCATCGGGCGCACCCCCCGGTCGAACCCCGCCACGTACACGGGGGTCTTCGATCGCATCCGGACGCTCTTCAGCGAAACACCGGATGCGAAGGTTCGCGGCTATCAGCCTGGCCGGTTCAGCTTCAACGTCAAGGGCGGGCGCTGCGAAGCCTGCTCGGGCGACGGCACGATCAAGATCGAGATGAACTTCCTGCCCGATGTGTACGTCGACTGCGAGGTGTGTCATGGCAAGCGGTACAACCGCGACACCCTGAGCGTCCACTACAAGGGCAAGAACATCGCCGAGGTCCTCGAGATGCCGATTTCCGAAGCCGCGGTGTTCTTCGAGCCGATACAGGCGATTCATCGCTATCTCAAGACGCTCGTCGACGTCGGGCTCGGGTACGTGCGACTCGGCCAGTCGGCCACGACGCTCTCCGGAGGCGAGGCGCAGCGCGTCAAACTCGCGACCGAACTGCAGCGTCGGTCCAACGGTCGCAGCATCTATGTGCTTGACGAGCCGACGACGGGCCTGCACTTCGAGGACGTCGCGCGCCTCCTGGAAGTATTGAACGGACTCGTAGACAAAGGCAACAGCGTCATCGTGATCGAGCACAATCTCGACGTCATCAAATCCTCGGACTGGATCATCGATCTCGGTCCGGAGGGTGGCGCCGGCGGTGGGGAGATCATCGCGGTCGGCACTCCCGAGCAGGTCGCGCGCGTCGGGGCAAGCCATACGGGCGTGTTCCTGGCGGAAGTCCTGGCGGCGGGGCGCGCGCCGGCGCCTGCGAAGAGGCTCGCAGCCGCCCAGAGGGCGCGCAAGGCCGGCTGAGATGGCCGACGCACTTCCGTACAAGCCGAAGCCGGGGGAGATTCCCACCGAGCCCGGCGTGTATCGCTTTCGCGACGCGCAAGGACGCGTGCTGTACGTCGGCAAAGCCAAGAACCTGCGTGCCAGACTGTCGAACTACTTCGCTCCCTTGCAGACGCTCCACGAGCGCACGCGTCGGATGGTCCTCACCGCCGCATCGGTCGAGTGGACCGTCGTGGATTCCGATGTCGATGCCCTGCAGCTCGAGTACACGTGGATCCAGGAGTTCTCGCCGCCCTTCAACGTGCGCTACAAGGACGACAAGTCCTACCCCTACATGGCGATCACACTGGGTGATGAGGCGCCGCGCGTCATCGTGACCCGAAACCGCCGCATCCGCGGCGCGAAGTACTTCGGCCCGTATCCGAAGATCTGGGCCGTGCACGACACGATCGATCTGATGATCAAGGTGTTTCCGATCCGCACATGCTCGGACGCGTCCTACAAGAAGGCCATGGCGACCGGCCGGCCATGCTTCCCAGGTCAGATCGGCCGGTGCGGCGGCCCGTGCTCCATGACGGTCACGGTGGAAGAGCACCGCGCGATCGTCGATGACTTCGTCGCGTTCATGTCCGGCGGAGATCGGCGCTTCACGAGAGAGCTGACGAAGCGAATGCGCGAGGCTTCGGCAGCGATGGACTACGAGTCTGCTGCGCTGTACCGCGACCGCCTGCAGTCGATCGATGCCGTTCTTCAGCGCAGCGCGCTCGTTCTGTCCGACGACACGGATGCCGACCTGTTCGGCATCGCAGAAGACGAGCTGTCGGCGGCGGTCCAGCATTTCATCGTGCGGGGCGGCCGTGTGCGGGGTGTGCGGGCGACGACGATCGACAAGGAGCTCGACATCGCCGGCGCCGACCTCGTTGATCAGGTGCTCCAGCGCACTTACGGCGATGCATCGGCCGACGACATCCCCCGTCAGGTGCTCGTGCCCGTGCTGCCGGACGATGCCGGCGACATCGAGCAGTGGCTGACCGAACGGCGCGGCCGCCGTGCTGCCCTGCAGGTGGCGCAGCGCGGACAGAAGGCCGAGCTGATGAAGACGGCGACCCGCAACGCCGAGCAGGCGCTCCTGTTGCAGAAGATGCGGCGCACGACTGATTACACGGCGCGGACGCGGGCGCTGACTGACTTGCAGGAGGCGCTTGGGCTCGAGGAGGCGCCCTTGCGCATCGAATGCTATGACGTCTCACACCTGGGCGGAACGAACGTCGTGGCGTCGATGGTCGTCTTCGAAGACGGGTTGCCCCGGAAGGACCAGTACCGCTCCTTCGGCGTTCCCGAGACCACCGATGACACCGACTCGATCTATCAGGTCCTCACTCGGCGCCTCGCGCACATCGATGCGGACGACCCCTTGACGGGATCATCCGTCGGAGCGGAGGCCGCCCCTGTCGTGACGGTGCGGAAGAAGCCGCGGTTCGCGTATCGACCGCAGCTGCTCGTCGTCGACGGAGGCAAACCTCAGGTCGAAGCTGCCGCTCGCGCTCTGCGTGACTCCGACGGCCCGCAGATCGCGCTGTGCGGCATCGCGAAGCGGCTGGAGGAGGTCTGGCTGCCGGGAGAGGAATACCCCGTCATCCTGCCACGCACCTCCGAGGCGCTCTATCTGCTCCAGCGGTTGCGCGATGAGGCACACCGCTTCGCCATCACGCATCAGCGGTCACGACGCAAGCGCGACATCACCACCGTGCTCAGCGACGTGCCGGGACTCGGTCAGATCCGCATCAAAGCCCTTCTGCGGCACTTCGGATCTGTCGCCAAGCTCTCTCAAGCCACGCCCGAACAGATCGCGGAGCTTCCCGGCATCGGGCCCGCACTCGCGGAAGCGGTCCATCGCCACCTCGCGAATCGGTAGGCTGGCACCGCGATCCACGCGACGAACCTGGGGAGAGTCACGGTGGCTACACCCGACGAGAAGCGAGTGGGCGAGGTGCTGATCGTCACCGGCATGTCCGGCGCTGGGCGGACGACCGCGGCGAACGCGCTCGAGGACCTGGATTGGTACGTCGTCGACAACCTTCCGCCGCAGATGCTGCCGCACCTGCTCGAGCTCACCGAGTTCGCGGGGGAGGCGCTGCCGAAGGTCGCCGTCGTCGTGGATGTGCGCGGGCGCGATCTGTTCGGCGAGTTGCCCGCCGTGGCACAGTCGCTTCGTCACGGTCGCCCTCTGCGAGTGCTCTTTCTCGACGCATCCGACGAAGTTCTCGTTCGGCGGTTCGAGTCGGTGCGGCGCCCTCACCCGCTGCAGGCCGAGGGGACGATCCTCGACGGCATCCGGCGCGAGCGCGCCCGCGTCGCCGTCATCCGAGAGAGCGCGGACGTCATCGTCGACACGACCGACCTCAACATCCACCAGCTGGCGACACGCATCATCGATCTCTTCGGCGAGGACGGCGATGCACGGCATACGGTCACCGTCATGAGCTTCGGGTTCAAATACGGTCTGCCGACGGACGTCGACCTCGTCGCCGACATGCGCTTTCTGCCGAATCCGTTCTGGATCCCCGAGCTGAAGGTCCACACGGGGGAAGAGAAGCCGGTGCGCGACTACGTGCTCTCGCAGCCCGGCGCGCTCGAGTTCATCGACGCGTACGCGCTCGCTCTGCGGCCCGTCTTCGCGGGTTACCAGCGCGAGAACAAGCGGCACTCGGTCCTCGCGGTCGGCTGCACGGGGGGCAAGCACCGGTCCGTCGTGACGGCCTTGGAGCTGGCCGATCGCCTCGCCGAAGTCCCAGGGGTGGCCGTCCGGGTGAAACATCGCGACCTCGGCCGCGAGTAGGCTGGACTCTCGTCCCTGCCCCACTCTGAAGGATCGCTGTGTCGCTGACCGCTGACGTGAAGACCGAGCTGGCGGGTGTTCGCGACCCTCGTCCGACGGCGCGTATTGCGGAGCTGACGGCGCTTCTTCGGTTCTCCGGCGGCTTGCACTCGATCGCGGGACGCGTGGCGGTGGAGGCGGAGGTCGAGTCTGAGGCTCTAGCCCGGCGCGTCGCTCGCGACCTGATGGAGATCTACGGTGTGCGCCCCGAGCTGCACCGCGTCCAGGCGTCCGGCGGGCGGGCAGGCGGTCATTTCGCCGTCCGGGTCATCGACGGAGGAGAGACCCTCGCTCGTCAGACCGGACTGCTCGACACTCGTCGCCGGCCGGTCCGAGGGCTTCCGAACAAACTCACGACCGGCGCTCGACCGGACCTCGCGGCGGTATGGCGGGGTGCATTCCTCGCGGCCGGTTCGCTGTCCGAGCCGGGACGCTCTGCGGCGCTCGAGATCGGAAGCCCATCCGGGGAGGCGGCCATGGCGCTCGTCGGTGCCGGGCATCGCATCGGCATTGCAGCGAAGGCCCGTGAGGTGCGTGGAGTACCGCGTGTCGTCGTGCGCGAGGGTGATGCGATTCGCGTCGCGCTGGCAGAGATGGGTGCCGCCCGGACCGCGGGCGCATGGGAAGAGCTGAGGCAGCGGCGAGAGGTCCGTGCGGGGGTGAACCGCCTCGTGAACTTCGACGACGCGAACCTTCGTCGTTCCGCGCAAGCCGCCGTCGCTGCGTGCGCACGGGTCGAGCGGGCGTTGGAGATCCTCGCGGACGACGTGCCGGACCACCTTCGCGAGGCAGGCGAGCTTCGTCTGGCCCACCGCGACGCAAGCTTGGACGAGCTCGGTCACCACGCCGATCCGCCGATGACCAAAGATGCCGTTGCCGGTCGCATCCGTCGCCTCCTGGCGATGGCCGACAAGAAAGCAGCTCAGGACGGCGTCCCGGGCACCGAGTCCGCCGTCCCGGACGGCATGGAGGACTGACCCACCCTCGCAGGAGCGGCGTGTCACGTCGGCTGTCGGGAAGCAACCCCCTGCCCAACGGGTTGTCCCTGTCAATAGGATGTTCACGTCCCTTCGCCGCGCGCTGGCGCGGCGCCGACAGGAAGAAGACAGTATGTCGAAGTACACCCTCCCCGATCTCCCGTACGATTTCGCTGCGCTCGAGCCGCACATCAGCGGCAAGATCATGCAGCTGCATCATGACAAGCACCACCAGGCCTACGTGACCGGAGCGAAC
>NZ_WOYQ01000036.1 GCF_011620665.1 Microbacterium sp. | reverse complement strand
TCTATCGCGTCGCGACGGCAATCAGCTACCCCCCGCTCAAGCTCGTCTCCGACACTCTCAAGATCAGCCAGAGCACCGCGACCCGCCTCATGACCCGCGCCCGTGATGCGGGCCTCGCACCGGAAGTGCGGATCCAGGAGCCTCGGCAGGCGCCAGCGGTTGACCCGTACAACCCCGGCCGGCCGTTGTGGACGGGACTCTATGAAACTCCGTTGTCCGCTCCGGTCTGAGATGGGCTGAGGACCGGCCGTGTCAAGCCGTTGGGAACAGCGGGACGGTACGGGCGCCCTTTCGCATCCAAACCGCCATCCTCGATCCGTCTCCAGACGCTTTCGTGCAGTTCGTCGTTGGCGCGGATGATGCGCGCGCGCCAGCCGCCTAGTAACCACCAATACCAGCCATTGCTATGGATAAGCCCGAGCGCCCGCTTCTCGAGTGCGAGGCCACGCCGACGTTGCATGACGCGGTCGAAGGTCTTCTCGTCGATGAGGAGCCCGGCGGTTCTTGCCTCGTCGACCATCCATGAAAACGCGACATCAGCCAGGCCGTGGTCGTCGTCGTACTGCCCTCCGACGTCGCTGTGGATTCCCGCAAACCACATCTCTTTGTATCTTCCGGCGGCGCGCGCGACGGCGTCGCCGTCGAAGCGGTAGACCGGGAAGGTGAACCGTGTCTCGTCGATAGACATGGCGTGGCGTGCGACCCCGACGTTGGTGATGCGTGCGGTGAACGGCCATCTGGCCTGCTCGATGATGGCCTTCCAGTTGAGCCATCCAACGGATTTGACCGTGTCCCACACTCCGAGGAAGTGCACCTGGGGATGGTCGCGGTCGAAGGCATTGGGAAACTCGGGGTTTCCGAACCGATCGGTGAATGAGTCGCGCATCTTCCAGAATGCTCTTTCGGCATCTGCTGCCCGTGTGGGTGCGGACGCTTTGGCGGGTTCCGCTGTGCGCTGCTCGGGGGGAACATCAGCGCGCGGGCTGTTCGCGCCTTTGGTCTGTGCGTAGAGCTTGAGCGCGTATGGGGCCAAGTTGCTCGCCCCAGGCCGCAGGAGTCCGACGGTGCGGAGCATGCCGGTTAGCGCGCGTGCCGTGTAAGCGCCACGGGAGAAGCCGAACACGTAGACGTGATCGCCGAAGTGATAGTTTTCGGCGAGCCAGGTGTAAGCCTCTTCGATGTTGTCTTTCACGCCGTACCCGGCGATGAGTCCGGCGAACCGGGTGAGCTTCTTGCCCGTTGATGTGACGGCTCCGCGGGCGCCCATGGTTCCGACACCGGGATCGTAGTAGACGAGCTGATTGGCGCTCTTCGTCGCAACCTCGTAGAGGCGCGCGACGTTGGTCACTCCGGTCTCGGGCTCGTTGTTCGTGCCGTCGAGGCAGATCACCAGATTTCGCCTGCCCACCGGCAGTGCTTTCGCCACCGGCGAGGTCGGTTCTGGCTTGTCATCGCTCATGGTGTCACCCCGTGGGTTGCGTCTTGGCCGTGCGTCGGCGAGTGGCCGGGATGGTGAACCGCACTTCGCTCCAGCGTTTGTGGGCATCGACCGTGACCAGTGGTCCCGGCGCGGGCTTGTCGGCGCGGATGAGATGCGTTCCCGCTTCTTCCAAGGCCGTGATCAATTTCTCTTCCGGAATGGATGGCCACTGGCCGACGGTGCCGAAGGGCATCATGGCGTAGTGCTCGCGGCCGAGGATCGACTTTGCGTACTTCTTTGGTGTCGCGTTGTGCGAACCGTGGTGTCCAATCTTGTAGAGCGCAGGCTCGGTGACGAGCGCCAATGACTCAGGGTTGTTGAGGACGTGCTCCCACGCGCCGTGCTGCGAGTCGCCTACAAACACCAGGCGCGTGCCGCGCACGTCGAGGACGAAGTACACGCTGGTGTTGTTCACGGAGTTTTCCAAGATGGCGGCGGCCGCGAGTAGTTCCTCGGCGTTGCTGAGCTCATCCAGTTTCAGCGCGGCAGCTGTCAGTCGGAGCCGCTCAGGGACCGCCACGTTGACTTCGGCGCGTGGTACGGCGTGGATGTGGTCGAAGAGGGGTCTGGTGTCCGCATTCGTGGGACGTTCGTCGGCAGCTGCCTTGAGCCACGCGACCGATTTCGGTGGCCTCATCTTCTTCACTTCGCCCGGGTCACGGGAAGGTCCGAGGATATGCGCGGTCACACCCGGCAGGGTGGTCGAGATGGTGTTCTTCGCGGGATCGCGGTCGGGGACGTAGCGGGGTGTCGGCTTGTTGAGAAATGTCGTGTCGTTGCGGCCCAGGAGTCGGTCCGTTGCCGGGTCGGATCCTTCGGAGTTGGTCGCGAAGATCTTCGCTACCCGGAGCCGCTCGTGTGAGTCTTCGTCGGCCGCGGCGATCCTCTGCTGTGCTGCACCGATGAGGCCGACGAGTGCGTGCGCAGCAGTGGTGAGTTGGCCGCGGAGGATCTTCCCGTCTCTGTCCCGCGGATCTTCGACGTACGGCACCCACACCTCGTCGACCTCGACCTTCTCCCAGGCCGGGTCAGCGAATCCCGAGATGTGGTCGATGTGGTGGTGGGTGGCGACGATGACGTCGAGATGTGGGGGTTGTCCTGCGGGGGCGGCGGCGGTGAGATCGTCGATGATCAGTCGGACGGATTCGCGGATGGGTCGGACCTGGCCGGCGGGGAAGACGCCACAGTCCACGAGCATCCGCCAGACGGTTCGGAATTGTGTGACCGTGATGAGGAAGGCGTCGCCGAAGCCGACGTTGTACATGCGTACGGCCACAGTCGTGCGAGGGGAGGCAGGCATCAGTCAGTCCACTTCGGCGAGGTTGGCGTGGAACTGGGCAAATGTCATCCGCTGCACAGCGGGCTCGTTGGTCCACGCCGCCATCGCATCGGCCGCCTCCGCATCTTCGAACCATTCCTGCAGCCGGTCGCGTCGCAGGCCGCCCAGGCCATGCCAATACTGGGCGAGTTGCTCTGTCGCACCGGCCTGGGCGGCTTTGGCTGCCAGGGTGCTGAAGTCACCGCTCATCGGGAGCGGCTTCGCGATCAGATATTCGACCTCGCCGTTGACTTTGGCGATGACGGTTGTGCCGGAATAGAGCTGTACGGGCCGTTCACCTTCGCCGACCGGTTCTTCCAACTCGGGGTGATGTTGCAGGTATTGCACGACAACGAAGGGGCGCGGCTGCCCGTCCGCAGCCTGCAGGTACGCCACGTGCTGCCCTGCGATTCGCACGGGGAGGTCCGGGTCCAGACCCAGGCTTAACGCGTGATGCTGTCCCCATTGCTCAAGCGCGGCGGCCATCGGCCCGTTTTCACCGTCTTCGCGTTCGGGTGCGGTTCCCAAGCTTTGCATGTGCAGGGCTTCCTCGTCCGTCAGATCGAGGAAACGCGTCGCTTCGAGGATCAGGGGACTCAGGTCGACTGACGCTTGCCCCGCGGAAAGGTTCAGTGGGGTCTCGGGCGGTTCCCAAAGGAGCGCCTCGTCGGCAAGCGAGGTGACTTCACCGGGATGAATGCCGCGGCGACGCAGCGCTTCGACCAATGTTGCCCGGAGGCGCAGCGTGTCGTCCGGAAAAAGGGCGCGGTCGGCGGTGACGATCGCTCGGACCACGTCGCCGAATCTAACGTCCACCACAGGGAGGAAATCGAACGCGCGAACAACCATCCCGAGGAGTCGGTCCGCATTGATCACGGCTTCGCGCGTCGCGAGCTTCACTAGGTCCGGGGGAAGCGCACCGGGCGGCAATACCCCGCTGCCTCCTGTGGCGAGCCGGCGCAGCGGGGCGATGCTCGCCTTGTAGACCTCCAGGTATGCGTCAAAGACGGCCGCGACGAAGCACGCTCCGCGCTCGTGCGGCTCGGTAGCGTTCAGGTACGCGTCAGGGCTCGGCGCAGTCCGTATCGCCGATCGCAAGGCTTCCCCACGCCCGGTGGATTCACCGAACTCGCGGGCCAGCTCGAACAATGCTGTCGCTTTGATCATTTCGCCTTCGGAATTCGCGATCATGAATTCCACAACCTCCGGGAACAGGAAGTGGTGGAAGAGCGCGACCAGGTCCGCGAACGCCTCGTGCCAGGCGTACACGTCCGCGTTCGTCGCATCCCGATAGCGCCCCCGGATTCGGTGCACGATCGCGTGCGTGACTTCGTGCGCGATGATGTCCACCGACAAGCAGGTGAACATTAGCTGCCCGGGTAGGTTCGCGCCTGGCTCCTTCGCTGATGCGCGGTAGTAGCCGAACAGCACTGCCCCACGGTCCGGGTCGAAGAAGGCGTTCCGGCCCTCGAACGCGTGCGGAACGAGGGCGAGTCGGTCTTTGCCGAGCCAGCGGAATCGTCGGCCGCCGAATCGCTCGAACCGCTCGATCACACTCATCGCGACCGCGTACACGATCTGCTGGTGTGATCTAGGGTCGCTCTCGCTCGGCTTCAAGCCCTGCTGTGCGAGGATGAACGGGTCGTTAAGGTCGACCGGACGAAACCAGGTGTCCCGGTACGCGTCATAGTCGACAACCTGCACCAGATCGCCGACCGGACCGGGAGCCAAATTCGGCTCGAACCGAATGTTGACCGACAGAAGGCGGCCATTCAGCCTGGTCGACATCGGGTCGAAGGCAAACGCCCGCAGGACGCGACGGGCGGGCGTGGGGACCAACGAGAGCCCTGGTTCGACCATTGTCTCTACCTCCGAAGATTGTCAAGCTTCTCTGTGCGTCTGTCACGCAGGCCCGCACAGACGGCGGCCATCGGCCCTGAGCTGATCCGATGTCCATGCCTATCTCTGATGAGGTCTGTCGGCGCACCGTGATACCCCAACCCGCCACTCGCCACGGGTCGGTTGCAGGCCTTCGATCTTCCGGCCATCGCTCGCGCTCAGCCCGCGAGCACAATCTCCTGCGCCTCACCGCGACCAACGTCTCGCGTGTCGACGAGCTCGCACCGATCCGCGTAGTACTTCAGCGTGTCGAGCTCGGGCACGGAGTCGAAACTGTCATCGGCCGTCGACACGAGGGCGTAGCGCTCGCGGGCGTCCGGGCCCTGTGGCGGCAGGAGGGCGTCGAAGATCTCCTCGAGCGTGCCGTTGTGGCTGCCGTGGTGCGAGACCTTGATCACGTCCAGGGGCTGCAGGAGGCCGAGACCGTTCATCGTGCGCCACGATCTCAGCTCGGCGTCGCCGGAGAAGAGCAGCCGCCACCCGCGCCATTCGATCTGCACCACGACGCTCGTATTGTTGTTCGCGGCGTCGATCTCGAGGAGGTTCGCCCTGGTTCCTCCGCGCCGCGACCTCACGAGGTCGAAGTAGGCGCCGGGATCAACGCCGGGAGGGGGATTCGGAAGCGCGCGTTCCGGCTTAGGTGCTTTCAGTCCTGCCGTCGTTTCCGGGGCAACTGTGAGGTTGCCTCCGGCGGGGAGTCGGCGGTAGTAGTCGGACGTGTCTTCCTCGGGTGCGAGGACGGTCAGCTTGGCTTCCTGAAAGGGATGCCGATTTTCGAGCGTCGTCGTGCGGTCGATGTAGTGAGTCTTGTCGGGTGGGGCGATGGTTCGCAGGTGCGCGATGTAATCGGCAGTCTTCAGTCCGAGCGCACCGGTGTCCATCCGGCTGGAGTTGTTCCAGAGGAGTTCCTCGAGTTCGTCATCCGGAGATGCCTGCAGCGTTCGCGCGGCGTCGTCGAGCGCGGCATCCATTTCAAGTCGTCTCTTCTTGGCTTGCGGGTGAGTGTCGTAGTAGTCGGGTTGCGCAGAGCCCGTGAGCCACGAATGCTTGGCACGCAGATCGAGGCCCTTGTTCGACGCGGTGAGGAGACCTTGAGTGTGGTCGAGGTGCTCATGGGTCATGACGTACAGGTCGACCTCGCCGCCCGTTTTCGCAATGATGTCCGCCACGACGACCTCGAACACTTCGTCTTTGTTCGCCTCGCCCGCGAGGAGATTTCCGACGTCGAAGAGGATATTGCGGACGGTTTCGACCCCGGACGGCGCTCGATCGGGGATCGACACGAGGATCGCGTCGCCGAACCCGACGTTGTACGCGCGGACAATGAGATCGCTCATTGGTTCCACTCCTCGAGGTGAAGAAGGCGGTGACTTCGTGAGAGCGTCACGTAGTCCTCCGTGTCGTCGAGCGAGACGCCGTTGGCACTGGCGGAGGCGGAGACATCCAGCAGCCCACCGTCGATCAGTTGGGCGAGGAAGCGGTCTCGGTCCGCTTGGTGCGCGTCGTCGACGATGTCGCTTCGGACGCGAGCGAGACAGCGTCCGGTCTCCCAGAGCCAGCTCACCGTCGTACCGGTTGGGACGAGCCGCTTCTTCTCGACGCCGTGCGGGAGGTGGGCCCTCTCGACGTGATTCCAGGCGACCTTGAGGATCAGCTCACGCTGAAGGGGGTCATTCTGGCCGCCGACCTTCTTGCTGGCGTCCACGCGGGGGAGCACCGTGAACGGCACATCATGGGGGATCCCGATCGCGTCGCGGTGCATCCGGACGTACTCGTATGCGAGATAGTCGCTGTCACGAAGCGCAGGGAGGGAAGCCGGCTCGACGTTCAGATCGTCGGGCGTGTCGCTCTGCATCGCGCTCACGTCTTCGACAAGCTGTCGTTTCACGAACCGCTCTGCGAGGGCCGCGCGTCGCTCACGCCGTTCTTCGGTGGCCGCTTCGTCGGAGACGATCGCTCGATCCGCGGCAAGCGCGGCGCGCCCGACGTCGGCGAACGACAGCTCGCCCGGAGGTAGATAGTCGATTCCGCGGAGCAGCAGACTGCGGAAGAACATGTGGGCGCTGCCCAGAGCTTTGTTGGCGGCCTGATCGGAGGTCCGAAGCTTGCCGTTTTCCAGTGGCGTCTTGATCAACCGGGCATAGCGGGCGTCGTAGATCTGATTTAGCGTGTCGTAGAAGATCGCCGACAGGAGGGTACTGAGGATGTGGGGGCTCGCTCCGGCCAGGGTCGTGATGGTGTCTTCGTTGAAAAGGCCGCGCAGCTGCTGCGGCTGCACCGTGCCGGATCCGACTCGTGACATGCCGAACTTCTCCGCGATCCGGCTGAAGGCGTTCGCGCCGCCGAGGTTGTTCTCGTTCTGCGCGAGCACCGCCTCGCGGAGGGAGCCGCTATCGAGTGCCACGAGGACCGCGATCAGGTCCGCGACGGCCTCGTGGATGGCGATCGACTGTGGCGTGGTGCTGTCGTACAGCGACGGGACCACGGCATCCAGCAGCGCGTGGCCGCACTCGTGGGCCACGATGTCGCGGCTCAGCGCGGTGTAGACGGTGTTACCGGAGTTGGCGGTGAACCAGAAGAACTGCAGGCTGCGCGTGCTGCGGTCGTAGAAGGCGTTGGCCATCCGTCCCGCCCTGGGCACGATGAGAAGCTGTTCCCCGTCGAATGCCCAGGTGACCGGTCGGCCGAGCGCGTCGCCGCCCTCGAACATGTTGATCGTGAGCAGCGCGGTGCCGAACGCGTTGATGGCCAGCGCGGCAGCTGAGGTCAGGTCCTCGGGGGTCGCGTAGCTTCCTCGCTCGGCGTCGTCGCGCTCCGGCGGACGGAACAGGGCGGGCGGGGGCAATGGTGCGCCGGTATTCGGATCGAAGTCCACGACGGCGAGGCGCCGCGACGCGGGGCCGTCGAGGAATCTGTCGCTCGTCCCCGCTCGGAGCGGGAGGTCCTTCGTCTCGCGCAGCCTGCCTCCCAGGAGCTTGCCTTCGTCACCCAGGCTGTCATCCTGGATGAGCAGCTCGACCCTCACTACGGTGCACGGTTCCTTCATGAACTGAGGACCCCTCCTGCGATGGCGCCGAGTCCGGCGACGAGGATCAAGGCGAGCGGCACGCGGTCGCGCCGAGCGCGCGGATGCCACGCCTCCCACCACACGGACGCGCTGGCGGCAATCATCACGAGCGGGTTGTGTCCGACGACCGTGGCGAGCATGAGCGGCCCACACAGTAGGGCGCAGCGGGTCCACGACACGTAACCGACCCGTGCGGCGCCACGGACCCCGCGCAGTCCCGCGGGGGGGATGGGCGGAAGCTTCGCGCAACGCGCGAGCAGGCGGTTTCGTCGCGCCGACCGCCACGCGATCGCCGCAGCGGCGATGAAAGCGAGCTGCCACCCCACGCTCCCGCTCGGAACGCCCGCGACCTGCGCGGCGAGTGCACCGGCGAACCCGACCGCGAACCACAGTGTCGTGGCCACGATGACCACCACCGATGTGAGCGCGGGACGCCAGCGCGGCCGCACCGCGCGCGAGACACGGTCTACGACTGGCACGAGCAGCGGCCACATCATTGCTGCCGTCATCAGCAGCCAGGTGCCCATCCACTCCAGGGACAGCGCATCGACTGGCACGGTCTTGAGACCAGATGGGTTGGCAGCGTGGGGGCCATGATGTGACCCACTGCCGATTCCACCCGCCAGCGAGGCAAGGAGAACCGAGATCCAGGCGACGACAGTCCCCGCCAGCACCACCCGACCGGGAAGCTCAGGATGCGATCGACTCCGCTGGCGCGGGGCCGCGACGACCGCCTGTGCGCTCACGGCTGCGTGTAGACGGTCACTTGACCGATGCGGATCGACTTGCCGTCGTCTTCGCTGTCGGCCCGCCCGGGCTCGGGTACCACCCGCACGATTAGCTGGCCGCCATCCCAGCCCTCTGCCAGCAAAGCGGGTAGAGCACTCGACGCGTCCACCAGGTAGTTGCGTGTCTCACTGTCGGAAGTTCCGGCAAGCCCGAAAGCTGAGAACCGGCCAACAGTGTGCGTTGGCGCGCCTGCTTCGGCCTGCACCTCCACGACGTACGCCGCGTGCGGGTCGTGAGCCGTCGTGCTCGCGAGATCCAGCATGAGACGCGATGGCGGAGCGGCGTCGAGACCGCGGCCTTGGGCGAGCACGATCTCCCGATCTTCGCCGGAAGGCAGATCTTCTGATGCCGCGACCGGCGTCCACTCGGGTGCTTCGTCCAATCCGCGGCCTCCTCCCTCTGCTGCGATGATCCGTTCGCGCTCCGCCATCACATCGTCGGCGATCTCGTCAGGCAGCTCGACCGACTCGTACTCGTAGTCCATCGCAGGTGTCGTGAGGTCCTCGACGTCGGTCATCGAGTACGTCGACGGGGTGGCCTCATCGCCGAACCAGAACTCCGCCGAGTTCCATTGCGACTTCATCGCCGTTGTCGCGATGGGGGACTGCACGTACTCGACAGAGCCGTCCAAGACCCTCCACATCTCCCAGATCCGATCGATGTTCGCGTGGTGCAGCCAGAAGATTGGGTCGCGCCCGGCGGTCGCGGGCGAGCGCATCTCACCTGCGTCGCCGCCGACATCCATGTGAACCCAGTTGTGAGGCTCTTGCTCGGCAAGCCCGAAATAGTCGTCGGGTTCAACTCCGCCGAAGCCGTACTCCATCCGCCGCACATAATGCGGCTGACTGAGGGCAGGTGCTAGCTCGACATTTTCGTCGGGAACCGGACGGGCGGAGCGGTTCGGAGAGAACAGCGGATTCGGGACCGAGTTACCGTCGACGGTTCGAGTGGGGACTCGGAACTCGGCGGGCATTCGACGTCTGGAAGAGGCATCCGCGAAGTAGTCCCAGTACGGCAAAGCCCACTCGCGGTCGCCGGTGAGCTCGCGGATGGTGTTCTCAAACCATGCAAGGTATGCCCGATGCCACGGCAGAAAGTACACGGATGCATGTTGGCATTGCCCCCAAGTGGTGCGTGGTGGCGGGGTCGCTTCCATGCCGTGGGTGTTGGCGGCCCAGAGCCACGATGTCGGTGTGTCCTCGGCGAGGTCCTTCATCAGTTGGACGCCGAGTGCGTAGGTTTCGAGAACCGGATCCCACGCGTCCTCTCGGGCCGCAGCGGAAGTGCCGACACTGAGATTCTCGATGCTCCTGCGAATTCTCATTTGAACCCCCCAGTAGAGCTCCCCATGACCAGGAATACACCCGTCGGGCTGCGGGAGTCCAGGGGGGTGCGCCACTGGCTACGGTGTTGCCATCCGGCCGCTGACGACCAGGGCGAATCCTTTGCGCCCGAAACTCTCCGTCACGCTGCCTGTGCGACGCGATCGGCGGGTGGCCTGTCCCATCACCAAGCGAGCGCTCCGCGCTCGGTTCCCCCGCCGACGTGATATGCCCAAGACTCCCAGGGGTTGTTGACATATGCCATGTCGTTGATCGAGGTGCCGAGGCCCTGTTTGCCCGCAGCCCAGAGCCCGAGTCCGATGAGGAAGCCGACGACTGCTCCCGCCACCATCCATCCGACATACGTCGCGGTGAACACCGGCCCGAAGATGCGGTTCTGCAGGATATGCAGGCTTTCGTGATCGAGAAGATCGCCATGCCGACCCTGCAGATTGCTGATGACGTTGCCCTGCGTGAACGCGAAGCTGCCGAATCCGAAGCCTCCGTCATACACGTGCCTGTTCTGCCGCTTGCTGAGTTGCGACTGGTAGTTGCGATCGCCGCCGTAGAAGAGGTTGACGGTGTGTACCAGGACGCCGAGGGTTGTACCCGCGATTCCCCACGTGGAGTCCGCAAGGAACGCTGCGTAGCCGGTCCAGCTGTCCCACGCATAGATCTCGGTGGCCCCACTGATCACTCCGTTGAGGCCGCCGGCGACGGCGGCGCCGACGGCGAGCCCCGTTGCCAGTCCTGATCCGACGCCGAGACCGACATAGCCGAGCGCGGCCGTCGCGATCCCCACCGTCGCGTACGCGAGCCAAGCGCCAATGGCGCCGAGCAGCCCCGCCTCCAGGCCCAGCAGCAGAGTGTCTCCGAAGCTTCGTCCCTCGGCGATCCCCACGATGACTCCCGTCACGAATCCGACGACGAAGCCGATGCCGGCGACGATGAGGTCGTCAAGCCCGAAGAACTTTCCGGACGGATCACGCAGCATGATCGGGTTGTTTATCGAGTAGCTGTAGAGGTTGAGTGCCTGCGGTAGTCGCCGCGCGTGCTCGGGATTCTCGAGCACGAACCAGTCGGGCGTGATGAACCGGCCCAGTACCGGGCTATACCAGCGTGCGCCGAGCTGCAGCATCCCTCCCTCCGCCTCGAGACCGCCGGCGTACCGGCTCTCGACTCCGGGATTCACCGGCAGGCCGAACGGGGTGAACGCCTGCTGCAGCTCGACGGTGCCCGCCGAGTCGACGGCGCAGATGACCGAGCCGAGGTGGTCCGAAAGCACGCGGGACAGGGTGGCGACGCCACCGGCGCTGACGGTGCGCACCGCGACCACGAGCGTCCCGACCGCGTAGCTCGTCCGCGATCCGCTGGATCCGGTCTCGTAAGCGCCGTCGATCCAGCGGGTGGTCTCGGTCGAGCCGTCAGGGCGAGTGACCTCTCGGCGTACGCGTTGGTCACTCGCGTCGTAGGCGAATGTCAGGATCGTGCCGTCACTGAGCACCATGCGCTCGATGCGATCCCAGGCGTCATACCTGATGTCATGGGCGGCACCGACTTCGATCGCTTTGCCGAGGCCGTCGCGGTCGATGTGCGAGATCCCTTCGGCCCTGATTACATGGGCGATCGCTCGGTCGCCCACCGGGTCAGCCTCGAATCTGGTGGCGCCCATCTCGGCGGATTCGAGCAGGTCGCCGCGGCGGTTGTAGCGATACGGCACAGTGGACGCCTCGGCTCCGCCGAGTCCGCCCGTGAATGTCCGCCACTCGACTAGGCGCAGCAGCGGGTCGTAGCGGTACCGATGCCCCGTCACCTCCGGGGCGCCGCCACCAGGCGCCGCGACCGAGTCCTCGACCGCCACGATCAGGCCGTTGCGGTCGTAGGTGTACTGCTGTCCGCGCAGCGAGGCCCCTCCATGGCGCAGACTGACGCCGACGAGGCGTTTGAGATCGACGGTGTGGGTGTATTCGGCGGTGACGCCGCCGCCGAAGTCGACGTGCGCGGGCAGGCCGTGCATGTCGTAGTCCACCGACTGGACGATCCCTGCCAGGCTCCGCGGTGAGCCGTCGGCGTGGTAGCCGTGCTCGACGCGCTCGCCGTCGGGGTAGATGGTCGCTCGCACGTCCCCGCGCAGACCGAACTCGCGCCGGAGGGTCAGCGGCGCCTCGCCCGGTGCCGAGGTGATCGACTTCTCGAGCGGGCGGCCGAGCCGGTCGTAGGCATAACGCGTCTCGACGCCCGCCTCGATCTGCCGGTCCACACTCGCGCCGTCATAGACGGTCTCGCGGATGACCAGCGGATGCAGCGGGTCGCTCACGTCCGTGACGCTCATCTGGCGTCCTGCCGCATCGAAGGAGTACTCGAGCACCTGTCCACGGGCATCAGCGCGACGGCGCACCCGTCCGGCCGCATCGCGCCAGTAGGTGCGCTCGCCCGCGGTGGTGTCGGCGATGTGGATCGCCGGACCTGGCCCGGCATACGTGTAGGTGGTCGGAGTGGAGCCTTCGGCATCCGTGATCGACAGGATGCGGCCCGCATGGTCGAGCGCGTAATGGGTCGCGACAACCTCCCCGTCGAGGAGCGATTCGACCGCGATGAGGGCGCCGTTGGGGTCGAACCGCTCGACCGCAGGGTCGCCGTCGTCGGCCGTCTCGGCATCCCATTTGAGGATCCGGTCGCCCTGGTAGCTGACGCGGAACCGGCCGCCGTCGGGGTGGTCGAGGCGAGTCACGCGCCCGAGCGCGTCGTACGTGAACCGCACGGACGCCCCGCCGACCGGCGCCGGGCGGACCTCGGGTGTCGGTGCGAGTTCGTTCGGGAATTCCTCGGCTGCGCGAGCGCCGGGCACACGGCGTGCGCGCCCTCCCAGCACCCAGCCACCGCCCTGCGCCGCGGCAGGAGCCGACCTCTGCAGCAGCTCGCCGTGGCCGTCCGTGTAGGCGAACTCCACGAGCATTCCGGTGAGAGATGCCGGATCGGCCGCAGCGAGAACCGCGGGGTCCGCCCCCGGTTCGGATGGCAGGATGCGAATCGTGCAGGGGGGCGTGGCGGGCGTCGAGGGGTTGTGGTCGCGGTGAATGACGAAGGTCGTGAGCGCTTCGGATCCGTCGTCCGTCGTGTCGAACTGGGCGACGAGCCGCCCGATCGTGTCGTACTCGTAGCGCGTTCGCAGCCCTTCGGGCGTCGTGAGCGTCACGGGCTGGGCCGTCCGTGGATCGAAGGCCGCGGTCGAGGCGCGACCGAGGCCGTCGACACTGCGCACCGGGAAGATTCCGTCGGCGTCGTACTGGATCGTCGTGCGCCCCGTGGCGGAGTCGTCCTGCGCGACGACGTTTCCGGCGCTGTCACGCTCGACCGCTTCGACCGTCCGGTACCAGTCCTCGCCGATGCGTTGGAGTCCCCAGTCAGGCGCGATGTGCGCGGCGTACCCGGCAGGGAGCGAATCGGCCAGAATCGCGAGTTCCAAGCGGCGCGTGAGCAGACCGCGTCCGACCGTTCCCTCGGGCAGCCCGACAAGCGGTGCTCCGTCGTAGCGGAGGCGCTCGTCTGCCAGCATCCGTCCCGCGCCGTCCCGGGTCGTGAGTCGCGCCGGAAGCCCGACCCGCCACGTCGCGGCGTCGATCGCGTAGGCGATCGACTGCACTGTCGTGAGCGGCGTGGCGTCGCCCTCGAAGCTCAGCTGGCGCCGTTTGGAGACGATGTTTCCGAACTCGTCGTAGGCGTACGACGTAGCCTCGATGCGGTTCCGGCCGCCGTCCGAGACCTCGATCGCCGTCGCGGACACCGGATGCGGGAAGCACACCCGCACACCCTGGTCGTCGGTGAACTCGTCACGTGCCTGCCATTCGAACCGTGTGGATTCGACCGGATGCCGCAGGCCCGCGGAATCCTCGACGAACACGTCGACGCCGATCATCGAGCCGGCGAGAGCGTGCAGCCGCGTCTGCGACGACACGTCCGTCGTCCGCACACCGGCGGGCCCGCCGGTGTCACCGAGGTGGAAGAGTGTGCGCCGTACCGTCGTCGGTGTTGAGCCGTCGCCCACGCGAGTGACGTCGACGTGCTCGAACCCTCGGAAGATCCGCGCCGCCGGGTCGAAGCATCCGCGCGCGTAGCCGAACCGTGTCTCCGCAGCTTCGCCGGTGATCAGATCGCGGTCGATGAGCCGTGACACGACGTGCACGGGGAACGGGAGATAGGTGCCCCAGTCGTCGGCACCCGTCTCGCCGATCCGCGACTGCGAGGTCGTCGCATAGTGGATCTGGGTCTGGGCGCCATTGCCGTTCGACACTGACGTGAGCAGGTACGGCTTGCCGGTGGCCAGTTCCAGCATCCGAAGTGCAGGAGATCCGATCCTTCGCCACAGCAGGCCGGGGGTTCCCGTGCCGAGCAGGTCGACGAGCTCGAGCGACGCGGCATCCGGCGCGGGGGCGTACGGGATCTCGATGGGCTCGCTCCACGACACCCCCGCGCGATTGAGCCACAGGAGCAGCCGGTCGCCGTCGACGTAAAGCAGGTCGGAGGTCCCATCGCCGTCGAAGTCGGTGACGAAGAGGTTCTTCTCCTGAAAATGCGAGGGGAAGTGAGGCGGATGCTGCATCTCGACGACCGGAGCGAATCGTCCACTGCCCAGGTGCGGCCAGTAGCGCACATATCCCGATCGGATCTCGCCGATTGTGCGCATGCCATCGCCGGCGAAGTCCGCCACGAACACGGCGGTGTCGCCGAGTGACACATCGGGGAAGTCAACGCCGCCGCGCCGCCGGACGAACGTCGGTTCGGCCCACGATCTGTCGCCGTCCGCGAGGAAGAGCGTGAAACCGTGCGGCCCCGTCTGCAGGAGGTCGGTGATCCCGTCGCCGTCGAGGTCGACGAACCGGCTGTCCGTCGCCGAGACCGACAGAGAGATCTGGCCGGCGAGCACCTGCGGGTCGTCGGACCAGCTCCCGTCGCCGAGGTTGCGGGCGACCTTCTGGAGGCGCGAGCCGATCGAGATCAGGTCGGCGCTGCCGTCTCCGTCGAGGTCGGCGAAGGTCACTCCTGGCGCGCCGAGGCGCATACCGGAAGGCGCCTGCGCGATGCGGCGGGCGGCGTCGAACTGCCCCCCACCTCGATTGCGCCACCATCGATGCCCGGTGACGCCGGTCTGCATGACATCGGGGAGCCCGTCGCCGTTGAAGTCGACGAGGGCGGCGTCGCCCGAGCCGATCGGGAGTACGCCGTCGTCCGACGCGATCGGGACCAGGCGTGGAGCGAGAGCGAACGGTGCGTAGTCGAAGGTGAGCGGAACCTGCGGCGTCCTCTCGCCGTCGGCGGCGACGCCGGCGTAGCGCACGGTGGTCAGCAGCGACAGGTCGCTGTGCACGGCGTCTTCATACCCCAGCTCATGCACGCCGGTCAGTGTCGGCGCGGTGCGCGTACTGTGGCGCTCGATGTGGGTGCAGCGCAGGCGCGTCGACACCGGGAAACCAGGACGCGTCGTCGTGTACGCGTCAGCCCGATCGGCGTAGGCCAGCCGCAGCTCGAACACGGACCAGGTCGCGCGCTCAAGATAGAGCTGCCCGCCGTCGCGTCGGTAGGAGTAGCTGACCGTGTTGCCCGCGGCATCCTGTTCCGAGCTGCAGTACCAGGCGAACACTCGCCCGCCATCTTCGACCCGGCTCGCGGCGGCGTTGCCCAGCACGTAGGCGTGTCCATCCTTCGTGCGGATGCGCCACCCGTCGCCTTCGCGGCGCACGTCCCAGAACTGCGTGTCGGACCGCGGCCTGAACCGGCCGCCGCCGACTGCCACGAGCGTGTCGCCGCCGAGGAGCAGATCATCGGTGTCGTCGTAGCTCGGGATGCCGCGCTCTGTGCCGCGGGTGATCGTGAGCAGGCCGGTTAGCTGCCACCCCATGCCGTAGGGGCCGTTGCCCTGGCCTGTGGAGTAGCGGATGCCGAGACTCGGCCGGATTCCGCCGGGACCGGCGGGTGCATCGATGGGCACCGCGTAGTTGCCTGTGCCCCGGAGGAGGTCGGGCTGGAAGGCGTCGGTGAGGCCGCGCAGGCCGCCGCCGCCGCGCGCGCCGTGCAGGTCTGTTCCGGAGGAGGTCTCCATTGTCGGCTACTTCCGCAACTCGAAGGTGTACTGCAGCACGACGGACGCACCGCGCAGCATTTTCGGATCCAGGCCGCCGCTTGCTGTGAGCACGGGGCTGCCGGCCGGGGGCGCGAGGGTGAGCGACCATTCGCCGAACACGTCCCCGCCCATCGCGTCCGCGAGGTCGTTGCCGCCTTCGGCCGCGATGGTGCCTTCGGCGTTCGTCGTGAGCGTCACCGGTCCCTCGCCGGGAAGGTCGATCGTTACGGCGATGCCCGAGAGGTCTACGGTGTCTGCGCCCTCGAGCACGATGGCGAGCGACGCGGTGTGCAGCCCGGTCTCGTTGCGCGGGAAGGAGTCGGCATCCATCTGCCAGGTCATGCCGCCGGTCTGCAGCATGCCGTACCAGACCTCCGGGAAGTCGTAGCGGAGCGCGAAGTCACGGACGTGGATGTCTTCACCGTCTCGAAGCGGCAGCGCGACGATCGAGTCTCGCAACGTGTCGCTGTGGCGAGCCGTATAGTACAGCACGAGCTGCACGTCGGAGATCAGGCGATAGTCGAGGTTGTTGCTTCCCGGAGGAAGCTCCAGCTCCCAGCTCGTGGCGACACCGTGCCCTTCGAACAGGCCCAGGTGGATCGCGTCGCCGCGGAACAGATAGGAGTCGCCGCGCATCGTGTAATCCGAGAGCACCATCGTGTCGATTCCGTGCACCCGCGTGCGCTGGTCGGCGTCCGCCGTGCGATAGTGCGAGACGCCGCCACCGCGAAGAGTGCCGCGGACGCCGCCGGTCGGGAGCAGCCCCACGATCTCGACTTCGACGGATTGCAGGCGCTGACCGTACGTGCCCGGATGCCGGCGGTCGAAGTCGTAGAGCGATGTGTCGAAGCTCAGGACGCCATGCTCGAGGAACTCCCGGAACGCGAACGGGTACTCGTTGCGCAGCGAGACGACCTCTTTGACCGACGACTGCTTCTTGGCCACGGCCGAGATCAGGTGGTACGTGAACGAGTCGATGTCGCGGACGAGGAGATCCGAGCCGAGCAGATCTCCGGTCGCGGGAACCGAGTATTCGGGTCGGATGACGGCGATCGCCTCGTCGGTCTCGAAGTTGTAGGCCCGCTCCATGAGCTTCGCCGCAGCGATCGCCCACTGCTGGTATGTCCGCGCGATGTCGCGCACGATCGCGGCCATCCGTGTCCACAGTTCGGGGGTGAACACTTCGTCGTCGAAGGCGTTGAGAGCGTCGGCGAGAAGTGCGCGGCGCTGCTGCGACGCCTGCGCCTGGAACGCGGCGGCCTGTGCGCGGGCCTGGGATGCCGCCTGCTGCGCCTGCGCGATCGGAATCGCGGCCGCCGCCTCCTGCTTCTGGTCCTCGAGACGGCTCAGCTGATACTCGTACGACTTCTGGCCGCCGATGAGCGTCGCGGCGGCGGCGAGCTTGCCGCCCTCACCGCTCCACTTGCCCGACTCGATCTGCTGGGCGAGACCGCGGATCTCACTCTCGTGCCAGTCCTTGCCTGCGCCGTGCGCGGTCGCGATGGACTGGGAGATGTATTGCCAGTACCCAGCGGACGCGTACTCGGCCCTCGAATCCGCCGCGTTGTCACGCCGGAGCGTGGCGAAATCGACCGAGCGGGCAGCGGCGAGCGCATCGGCCTGCGCGGCCTGCGCGAGCGCGCTCTGCGTCTTGACCTCGGTGTCCGCGAGGGCGAGGGAGCTCTCGAGGTCGCGGCGAGCCGCCGACTCCGCCTCGGCCTGCACCGTGAAGTTGACGTACTCGCGCTCCGCCTGCACCGATTGCTGCGCGAGCCCTTTCGCGACCTGCTGCAGATACTCAAACGTGAACGTCGGGGTGAAGGTCAGCCCGAAGAAGTCGAGCCCTCCGGTGATGTACGCCCACCGCGCCAGCACCGTCAGGGCGATCTCGGCGACGGCCGGGTTCACGTCCACGGGCACCGCGTCAGGCGTTGCGAGGACGAGCTTGGCCACATCGCCGGTCGCGGCAAGCGACGGCGTGGCGTAAAGGGGGGCCGCAGCATCCGGTGTCCCATCCGCGAGTGCGACCTTCGCGTAGATCGCACGGGCTTCGTCGACCCGTTCGAACTTGTACAGCGAGTCGCCCCAGTCGAGCACATTACGGGCGAGCTTGACCCACAGACTGGGCGCTTCGAGCTCTGGGTTGAGGTACGAATAGCCGGCAGCGGCGAGGTAGTTCTCTTCGGCACGCGCATAGTCGCCCAGGGAGTGATAGGCGTCGGCGATACCCATCGGGATGACGAACGAGTAGACGTGAGTGAGGTACGCGGTCGTCACGGCGGCTGAGCTCATCGGGGGGACGAGATCGCGGATGATCCGGATGTCTTTGCGCGGCTCGTACACCTTCGCGACGAGATCGTCCAAGGGAGCCGGACCGTCCTTCTTCCACACCAGATCGGCGATCCCGTCTCCTGCGGGGATGCCGACCGACCAGGTGTCGCGACGTGTGATCGGCTGCGCGAGCTGGTCGATGGGAAGGCTCACGATGGACTCGCTGTCGACCCAGCGCAGCGAGGCGACCGTTGTTGTCGCAGCGTCTATGAAGGCCAGACCGCTCACGTCGGTGACGCCCTCCGCTCCGGGCAGGAACTCGCGGACGGGCACCGCCGCACGCGCGACGGGGAGATCGACACCGAATGCGGCTTCCCTCACGTTCGCGAAGGCAGGGCCGCCCACCCCGAAGCGCCCGATGCCGTCCTGGCGGCCGAACCGCCGCCGGCGGATGGGCGCGACGACGATCGGCTCGGCATCCACCACGGCAGGCGCGACGCCGGTGAAGAGCGCGAGCTTCTCCTTCGCTTCGGCGAATTTCGCCTCGGCGGTGGCCGCATCGCCTGACCGCTGCGCGGCGAGCCCGGAGGCGTGGAGCGCCTGCGCGACGCCCGCGTCGTCTCCCGCGGCGGTGAAGGCTGTCGCGGCACGGAATGCTGCGTCCGCAGCGGCATCGTTGGTACCCACGCCGATGAGGGCGGTGGAGAGGTTCAGGAGTGCGACCGCTTGGAGCGCGGGCTGGTCGTCGGTGAGACCTGCCGCGGCCCGCTCGAGGAACGGTATCGCGGCGGCGGCATCGCCCTTCGCGATGAGCTGGGTGCCCGATTCGATGTCGGTGACGAGGTCGGCGTTCTGACGGCGGAACCCCAGGCCGGCGACAGCAGTGTCGATCTGCGCGCCGATCGGCCGAGCCGCGATCGGTGCGACGGGAGCGGTGACGTCGGGCCGCAGAGCCTCGATGAGCTTCACGGATGCCGACGAGAACGCTGACTCGACCGCGACGCCGAGCGGCAGGGTGACGCGGTAATCCATCCAGCCCCGGCCGGGTGCGACCGCGGGATTGAGCAGCGCGTAGCAGCTAGCCTGAGCATCGCGGTACGAACGCAGGGCGGCGCTGTGTCTGCCGCGGTCTGCCGCCGAGGCGGCCTCGCGCAGGATCGTGCGGATCCGCTCCACGGCGGAGGCCGCGGTGTTCGCGGGGTTGACCGTGAGATCGGCGTACTGCAGCGCGCGGCTATCGAGTGTGGTGATGAAGTTCGCCGCGTGCTTGATGGATCCAGCCATGATGTGTCACTCCGTCTCGGACGCGTCCCGGACGCAGGGCGCTCTCGTTACCTATGAGGCGGCGCTGACATCGTTTGATACGTGCGCGACGAGATCTCGGTGATGCCCTTCGCGGCTGCCACCGCCGTTCGGGAGGGTGACGAGTTGGTTCGGCCGTAGCTATGCTTTCGTCAGCCCGCCGGTGACAACCAGGGCGAATCCCTGGCGCCCGAAACTTTCCGTCACCCTGCGGGCGTAAACCTCGATCGTCCACCGCCCGACAATCGGGGACGGGTGCAACACCATCTCGGTGCTATTGATGCGATCGGCAGCCCCACCCTCGACGGAGGCGCCGCCCGACAGAACGTTTCCCAGGTACACCGAGTCGTCTGGCGCGGTCACAACGAGGTCAAGATCGTTCACCACGGGATCATCGGCTCCGCTTGCACCGGGCGGATCGGTCCACACGAGCGTGACCTTCACAGGGATGCCCGCCTCGGCCACGATGAGCTCGTGTACGCGCTTTTCGCCCGTCACTAGCCCGACCCCGTTGCGCACGTCCGACACCCATGAATTGCGGGCGTGCTCACCGAGGGGAAGAAGGGCCGCCACGTCGAGGACCCCCCAGCCCTCAGCGTCGTTCGGATAGTCCCGCGGACCTCCGGTGGAGGCTGCCGCGTTCAGCAGAACTGCCTTCAGCAGTGCACTCGAAGGAACGAGAGCGTCCCCGGCTTGCTTCGCCCCGGACGGGTGATATCCCTCTACGAAGTACTGGCGTGCGATGAGCGCGGCAGCCGCCACACGGGGCGTGGCATAGCTGCTGGCACATGCAGCGGCTTCGGTTGTTTCGCACAGGGCGCCATTCACCGCGGAGCGGACGTGACATGCGACGCCCATCAGTTCCGGTTTGCGTCGACCGTCGGCAGTCGGTCCCGGATTGCCGTCGCCAACGGCATCGCCGGGGTCGACGGCAGCGCAACTGACGCAGAGGGCGTTCTTGGCAGTTCCGGGAGGCCCCTGTTCCTCGCCGCTGTTACCGCTGGACGCGACGACAAGGTGCTCCTCATTGACCCAGGTGAACTCGTCGACGTATCGGCTGCGTTCCTCGTAGATGGCGGGATTGCCACTTCCCTGCGGTTTGGAGTGATAGCTGTTGTTGTGCACCCTCGCTCCGGCATCACGGGCTTGAGTCAACTCTGCGAACAGCGTCGTGGTCTTCAGATCGAGCCTATTGCCGGACACGAGCTTCGCGGCCCATGCGATCCCCCGGTCGGGTGATGCGCCGGGCCGGTGCGCGTCGTCTCCTACGGCGCACCCGGCGGCAAATGTGGCGTGGTCGCTGGGCGGAGTGCCAACAGCGTTGCGGACCTGCAGCACCTTGCGATGATCGGGACCGGGTGCTTCTGGATCCTGAAAGAAGCAATGGCGGAGGTCCGGTTTGCCGTTGTCTATTAGCCCGAGGACCTGTCCCTCGCCGTCCAGCGCATGAAAGGTGGTCACGGTCCCGGGTTGCCGCGCCGGCCCGTCGTCGACGGTCTCGGGTACCGGCTCCAGCCAGCGCACGTCCGCCACATCGCTGATCGCATCGATCCTGCCGAGATCGGGCAGCTCGAAGCGCAGTGTGAGGCCGCCGCCGATGTCGCGGTCGTCCATGATGACCACGTCCTGCGCTCCGCGTGACTCGAGGACAGGGGCGAGCACGCTGGGGTCACTGTCGGAGAACAGAACAGCATCGAACGTCGGGATGGGCGCCGGTGCATCATCCTCTTCACCGGCGGCGTTACTGGCGAAGACCTGAAGGGTGTGCGATGCCACTTTGAAGCGGCCGCGGAATTCTGCGACAGCTCGGACCCGGGAGTCGGTGCGCAATGCATCGGCATTCCGAGTGGAGAGTCGCTCGATGTAGCTGCTCTTCGGAACGAAGTCGGTCAGCGCGAGCCCGCGGGATCCGCGCAGGTCGGCGACGTCGGCTTGTCCCGCATTTTGCCCGCAAACTGTCTGCTGCGACCTGCTTCTTGAGGTTGCGCGATGTCGTTCGAACCGCCAAACATCCGCGACGGGCGCATTTCTGTCTCTGACTCGAGCGCCGCCCACTGGCGCTGCGCGTCGATGAGAAGGCGCCCCGGCTCCGGGAGTTCCGATTCCACGCGATTTGCATCGACGAGCAGTGGCCAGCCGAGTGGCTCGGCGAGGGTCTCGAGTGCCGCCTGCTCCCAGTCGGCTTCGGAGAGACCGGTCATGTGATCTCTCCTTGAGGGGGCAACGACGGTGGCGCCGGGAATGCCTGGCGTCGGCGTGCACTGTCGGTCGTGGCGTCCGTCACGACGTGA
>NZ_WOYQ01000065.1 GCF_011620665.1 Microbacterium sp. | reverse complement strand
GCGGCATACCCCATTCTACAACTTAACCAGAGAACTTCAGGCGCACGACACTAGGTGCTCCGCGCCGTGCGCTCATCCGGCTCAGATCGCAGGCTCCCGCGTCAGTCCAGAACGCGCGCACCGGCGACCGGCCCGTGCGCCACGATGGCAGTGTGGCCGGCTTCGATCATCGCCGTGGCGAGGGCGCCGGCGCCCTCCGGCGGGGCGAGGAAGGCAAGCGTCGGCCCCGAACCCGACACCAGGCTCGCGAGCGCGCCGGAATGCGTCCCGAGAGCGATCACATCAGTCAGATCGGGCATGAGACTGCACGCGGCGGGCTGCAGGTCGTTGGTGATCGCGCTCGACAGGGCGACGGCATCTCCCGCGCGCAGCGCCGCGAGCACAGCGGGATCGACGGTCGGCATCGCCACGTGCGGGCGGATGTCCGGCTGGGCGCGAAGCCGATCGAGCTGGGCGTAGACCCCGGGCGTCGAGAGCCCGTCGGTGCGCGTCACCAGCACCCAATCGAAGCGGCCACGGGCGAGGGCGGGGGCGAGTTCGTCCCCACGACCGATGCCCACCGCGGTACCCCCGTGGAGGGCGAACGGCACGTCGACGCCCAGCTCGGCACCGAGCTCGTGCAGTACGGTCGGGCCGAGATCTCCGCCGAGCAGCTCGTTGACCGCGAGGAGGGTCGCCGCGGCATCCGCCGACCCACCGCCCATTCCACCGGCCACCGGCACACCCTTGCGGATCTCCAGATGGATGCCGCCCTCCCACTCGGTCGCGCGCGCGACCAGCCGTGCGGCCCGTACAGCGAGGTTCCGGCCATCCAGCGGCACGCCGGCGACGTCGACGCTGCCCGTCACCTCGACGGAGAACTCGTCGGCGAGCTGCGCCCAGACGTCCTCATACAGCGAGACCGCCTGGTAGACCGATGCGACATCGTGATATCCGTCGGGCTGGACGTCACCGACCGCGAAGAACACGTTGATCTTCCCGGGTGCACGAGCGTGCACCCGACGGTCTCTCATACCACTGAGGCTCACACTGACGCCGCACTCACCCGGGTGTCACCGATTCGCCCGGCGACGAGGTCGAACGAACGAAGTCCCTGCAGTGCCGGGCCGCTACGCGATCCGCCCGGAAGCGAAATCCGCTGCGGGGCCTCGACCGTCCGGGCGACCGCGTGCGCGTGGCCGCGATCCCGCCCGCGCGGCCGCGGAGGGCGTTCGTCGGTGTCTGTCACCCCTCCAGGCTAACGAGCGCGGACGACGTTCGGGTGCCTGCGAAACGACGGTGAAACGATTCCCGCCTAGGGTGGCCAGGACAGAGTACGGAAAGGAGGACGCATGACACCACTGAAGGCGCTCCCCGCACACGCCCACCCTCAGGCGGCTTTTCCCACGCGCGAGGACCTCCGCTGGGTGGAGGGCGTGCTGCACATCGTCCACGACGACCTGACACCCGAACAGGCGCATGTCGCCGACGTCGTGCTCATCGCGGACGCGCTCGCCGAGGCCGGGATCGATCCGCGGCTGATGCGTCACGACCGAGGCATGCCGGTCATCGTGGTGGATGCCGGTGAGTCCGCGGCGGTGCACCGCGCGTTGTCGGGTCTCGCTCTGGATGAGCCGATCTACGCCAAGCTCCGGGGCGGCTCGACACACCCGGCCGCAGAGCTGCCGGTGTTGGATGCCCTGACACCCTGGTCGCTCCGGGTCTTCCGTCCTCGTGTGACGACGAACGGTGCGCTCCGGTACGGCCTGGCCGAATCGGTGCGGGTGGAGGCGTGGCGCACAGAGGATGGCACGGTGCACGCACCGCATCCGACGGCGTTGACGCGTCGCGTTTTCACCGCCGATGATCTCGTGCCGGCGACGGTGCACCGCTATGGGCGCCGTTGGCGGACGATCAAGGGGATGTTCGACCCGCAGCCGGGCGAAGTCACCGCCGAGATCGACATGGTCTTCTCCTGGGTCGACGGGTCCTCCAGCAGCTTTCAGCGCCAGCGCGCCGCACAGCTCGAGGAGTACGTCGTCGGCGACGGCGACGCCGGGCCCGCCCGCTATCGCCACGTCGATGAACTCCGCTACGCGCTGCGCAGCGTCCACATGTACGCGCCGTGGGTGCGTCGGATCTTCATCGCCACCGACTCGCCTCGCCCCGCGTGGCTCGCCGAGCATCCACGGGTGACGCTCGTGCGCAGCGAGGAGTTCTTCGCCGACCCCGCCGTCCTGCCGACGCACAACTCGCACGCCGTTGAAGCTCAGCTGCACCGGATCGAGGGCCTCGCCGAGCACTTCCTCTACTCCAATGACGACATGTTCTTCGGTCGTCCCGTGTTTCCGGAGATGTTCTTCACGGCGGCCGGCCTGTCGAAGTTCGTCGAGGGTGCAGTCCGCATCGGATCCGGGGCACCACGGGTCGAGCGTTCCGGGCACGACAACGCGCTGCGGGTCAATCGTGCGCTCCTGCGCGAACGCTTCGGGCGCACGATCCTCCGCGACCTCGAGCACTGCCCCACGCCCCTCCGCCGCAGCATCGCCGCTGAACTCGAACGCGACTTCGCCGACGACTTCGCCCGTACGGCCGCATCCCGGTTCCGCTCGGCCACCGACATCTCGGTGACCAACAGCCTCTATCACTACTACGCGCTGATGACCGGCCGCGCCGTGTCGACCACGGAGCCGCGCGTGCGATACGTGCAGACGACGCTGGCCTCATCTCTCCGCGCAATGCAGCG
This sequence comes from Microbacterium sp., assembly GCF_011620665.1. Lineage (GTDB taxonomy): Bacteria > Actinomycetota > Actinomycetes > Actinomycetales > Microbacteriaceae > Microbacterium. Next base: position 19,611 of record NZ_WOYQ01000065.1, on the reverse strand, counting down.
ACTCGAACGCCGGCGCGACGCGGACATGTTCTGCCTCAACGACGGAGGCGAGACCGAAGTGCCCGAAGAGCTGCGCGTGGCACTCCTGCGCGACACGCTCGAGCGGATGTTCCCGGTGCGGGCGCCGTGGGAAAGCGATGCGGTCAGCGCAGCACGGGCAGCGAACGCGTCGGCGTTGCCGACAGCCGCTGAACGCTGACCCCGGAGATGCCCGCATCCGCGAGTCGCAGACGCGCGGCGGCCGGGTCGGTGTACTCCAGGATCCGGGGTGCGTCCACCGGCACGACCGAGTGGACCACGGTGTCGTCGAAGACGTGCACCAGGTTGTACGACTGCGCTCCGTCCTGAGGTCGCGTGCCGCCCACCGGCACCGTCAGGTCCTGCGCATAGCAGGTCGATGAGGCGACCGAGACGGGGATGCCGGCGAATGTCGCGAACGTCGAGTAGTGCAAGTGGCCCGCGATGATCGCGCGCACGTCGGTGTCGCGGAGCACTCCCGCGAGGCGGCGCTGATCTCGCAGTTCCACCGTGGCGGCGAGCGCGAGGACGCTCGGAACGGGAGGGTGATGCATCGCCAGGATCGTGCCGAGCGGCGCGGGCGTGGCGAGGACGTCGGCGAGCCACGCCAGCTGGCCGTCCGACAGCTCACCGTGGTGCTGACCGGGCACCGAGGTGTCGAGCGTGACGATGCGCAGGCCGTCGAACTCATCGACACGATCGATCGGGCGAAGGTCAGCGGAGTGGTCGTCCCAGAGCTCTGCGCGAAACGCGGCTCTGTCGTCGTGGTTGCCCATGACCCAGACGACGGGAGCACCCAGCCGCGCGGCGAAAGGGTCGACCATCGCGCGGAGGTCGGCGTAGGCTGCGCGCTCGCCGAGGTCCACGAGGTCGCCCGTGACGATGATCGCGTCGGGCGCGACGCCCGACGCGTCGATCGCGCCGAGCGCACGGGAGAGGTGCTCAGCACCGGAGACGGCGTCCCAGATGCGCGAATCTCCCGCTCGCAGATGGGTGTCGCTGAGGTGGAGTAGGACCCGTTCGGGAGCCGGGTGCTCGGCCATACGCATGAGCATATGTTACAGAAATGTTTCGGAACGCCGAGTGAACGCGACACAACCTGTCGATGTCACCTTCACGGCGGGATCTCACACCGCGGCGCGGGCGATCGCCACGAACTGCTCGATCGTGAGCTGCTCGCCGCGTGCTGTGGGATCGACACCCGCGGCGATCATGATCTCCGACGCGGCCGCGGCCGATCCCCCGAGCACAGCGGAGAGGGCCTGACGGAGCATCTTGCGGCGCTGCTGGAATGCAGCATCCACGATCGCGAACGTGCGCCGGCGTTCCGCTTCGGTGCCGCGCGACTCTGGGTCGCGATGGAAGCCCACAAGAACACTGTCGACGTTCGGCACCGGCCAGAACACCTGCCGGGAAACAGTGCCGACGAGGCGCCAGGGCCCGTACCAGGCGGCCTTGACACTCGGAGCGCCGTACACCTTCGACCCCGGTGGGGCGGCAAGGCGTTGGCCGACCTCCGCCTGCACCATGACAACACCGCGCTGGAGGCCGGGAAAGTGCTGGAGGAAGTGAAGAAGCACCGGCACGCTCACGTTGTAGGGGAGATTGGCCACGAGCACGTTCGGGTCCCGCGGAAGCTCCGTGATCCGAAGGGCGTCCGCGTCGACGACCGTCAGAGCGTCCGCGCGCGCACCATGCGCGCGCGCGGTCGCGGGCAGCCGCTGCGCAAGGCGATGATCGATCTCGACCGCCGTGACGCCGGCTCCCGTCTCGAGGATCGCCAGAGTGAGCGAGCCGAGGCCGGGCCCGACTTCGACGACTCGGTCCGATGCCGTGACCTCCGCGACATGCACGATCCTGCGCACGGTGTTCGCGTCGACGACGAAGTTCTGACCGAGCTTCTTCGTCGGGATGACGTCGAGTTCGGCGGCCAGCGCACGGATCTCCGACGCGCCGAGGGGGGTCACCGGCATGCGCTCAGCCTCCTGAGCCGGCGGCGGCGCGGGCGGCGGCGGGCATCGCCGCCAAGATCTGGCCCAGTGCATCCTCGTCGTGCGCCGCCGTGAGGAACCATGCCTCATAGGCCGAGGGAGGGAGAGAAACGCCGGCATCCAGCATCGCATGGAAGAAGCGCCCGTACGCTGCCGAATCCTGCCGCTGCGCCGTCGCATAATCGGCCACTCCGCCGGCGACCGCGTCGCCGAAGAACACGCTGAACAGGGTCCCGGCGCGCTGCACGGCGTGTGGCACACCGGCCGCCGACAGCGCGGCAGACACCGCGCCGGAGACAACCTCCGAGGCCTCTGCCAGCCGCGCGTACACCGCATCGTCAGCAAGCCGCAGCGTCGCCAGGCCCGCCGCGACGGCGACCGGGTTCCCGCTGAGCGTTCCGGCCTGGTAGACCGGGCCCATCGGCGCGAGAAGCTCCAAGATGTCGGCTCGGCCGCCGACCGCCGCCACCGGAAGTCCGCCGCCGATCACTTTGCCGAACGTGACCAGGTCGGGCGTCACCGTCTCGCCTGCCTCGCGCAGCACCTGTGCGTATCCGCCGCGCGCGGCTCGGAACCCGGTGAGCACCTCGTCGCTGATCAGCAGCGCGCCCTCGCGCTGGCAGAGCTCGGCGAGGAAGGTCGTGAAGCCGGTTGCCGGCGCCACGACGCCCATGTTGGCCGCTGCAGCCTCGGTGATGAGGGCCGCGATGCGCCCCGGGTGCGCAGCGAAGACCGCCTCGAGCGCCGCGCGGTCGTTGTAGGGCACGACGAGGGTCTGCGCGGCAACGGCTTCGGGCACACCGGCCGATCCCGGCAGGGCGAAGGTCGCCAAGCCGGATCCGGCGGCCGCGAGCAGCCCGTCGGAGTGCCCGTGGTAGTGCCCGGCGAACTTGATCAGCAGGTCACGGCCGGTCGCCCCGCGGGCGAGACGTATCGCCGTCATGGTGGCTTCCGTACCGGTCGACACCAGGCGTGCGCGCTCCACGAACGGCACCCGCGCGATGATCTCCTCGACGAGCTCCGCCTCGGCCGGCGTCGGCGCACCGAACGAGAGCCCGCGCGCGGCAGCCGCCTGCACCTCGGCGACGACCTCGGGATGCGCGTGCCCGAGCAGAGCCGGTCCCCACGAGGCGACGAGGTCGACGTAGCGTCGGCCCTCGGCATCCGTCACGTAGGGACCCGATGCTTCCACCAGAAACCGCGGCGTGCCGCCCACCGATCCGTAGGCGCGGACGGGCGAGTCGACGCCGCCCGGGATCACCGCCCGCGCACGGGCGAACAGCTCTTCGTTCGTCGCGGTCACGCCAGGTCCCGTCCGGCGCGCAGCCATCCGGCGACCTCGATCGCCCAATAGGTCAGGATCACTTCTGCGCCCGCGCGCCGGATCGCAAGGAGACTCTCACCGATCGCGCGACCGCGGTCGATCAGTCCGGATGCCGCAGCGTGCTCGATCAGGGCGTATTCTCCCGAGACCTGATAGGCCCACACCGGGACGGAAGAGAGATCTCTCACGCGCGTGAGCACGTCCAGAGAGGTCCCGGCGGGCTTGACCATGACGATGTCGGCCCCCTCGTCGATGTCGGCGAGGGCCTCCTGCACGCCCTCGCGGGCGTTCGCCGCATCGAGCTGGTAGGCCCGGCGGTCGCCGGTGAGGGTCGACTCGACAGCGTCGCGGAAGGGCCCGTAGAACGCCGAGGCGTACTTGGCGGAGTAGGCCAGCAAGACGACGTCGGTGCGCCCGTCGGTGTCGAGCGCCGCACGGCACGCCGCAACCTGGCCGTCCATCATGCCCGAGAGGCCCAGGATGTCGGCGCCGGCCCGCGCTTGCACGACCGCCATCCGGGCATAGATCTCGAGCGTCGCGTCGTTGTCGACCGCACCGTCCGCTCCGAGCACTCCGCAGTGGCCATGGTCGGTGAACTCATCCAGGCAGAGATCGGCCTGCACCGTCAGACGCCCGACAGCCGCCCGTGCCGCCACTTCGATGGCACGGTTCAGGATGCCGGCCGGGTCGGTCGCCCCGGAGCCCGTCGCATCGCGGTGGCTGGGAACGCCGAACAGCATGATCCCCCCGATTCCGGCTGCGACCGCGGCCTCCACGAGCGCCGGCACGTCCTCGAGCGGATGCTGATGGACGCCGGGCATCGTCGCAATCGGCTGCGCCGCGGTGATCCCCTCCTTCACGAACACCGGCAGCACGAGTCGGCGCGCGGTGAGGTCGGTCTCGGCGACGAGACGGCGCAGCGCCGGGGTGCTCCGCAGCCGTCGCAGGCGCCGAGTGGGGAAAGCGGTCATCGAGGATCCTCCGATCCGGGGTCGATTCTGGGGACCCGGGCGTCGAGTTCGGCCAGCAGTGCATCGACGGTCTGCGTCTGTGCGGTGTAGCCGACCTGGAAGCCGAGACGCTCGGCATCCTTCGTCGTACCCGGTCCGATCGACGCGACCAGAGTACGCGAATCGAGCGCGCCGACCTGGCGGCGGAGCTCACGCGCGACGCTCAGCGACGTCAGCAGCACGACGTCGATGGCTCCGGTGCGCAGAGCCTCGGCCGTTGCAGCGGAAAGGTCGAGGCCGACGGTGCGATAGCCGATGCAGACATCGACGCCGTACCCCTGCGCTTCCAGCTCGTCGCTGACGACGGCGGCGGCCAGATCAGAGCGCAGCACGAGGCAGCGGCCCGTCGCGGCCGCCGATCGCCCGACGCTCCACTGCGCGATCATCGCGGCGGCGGATGAAGCGCCGGCCGGAACGAACGAGGCGCTCGCGCCCGATTCGGCGAGGGCGCTGGCCGTCCCCTGACCGACGGTGGCGATCCGTGTCTCCCGCGGCACCGAGATCCCCTGCGCGACGAGCTGCTCGACTCCCGCCGCGCTCGTCACGAAGAGCCACTCGTACTCCCCCGCCGCGAGCGTGGCGAACGCACGGTCTCGCGCGGCGGTATCACGCGGAGGCGCCGAGGCGATCAGGGGCGCGACGACAGCGCGACCGCCACGACGTTCGATCTCGCGGCTGACACGTTCACCCCAGGCGCCGCCGCGCGGAACGAGGACGCGGGCGCCGGTGAGCCCCCCGGACCGGAATCCCTCACCATTCGGCGTCACCGGCCGCTCCCGGCCAGGTCCGCCAAGTCGCCCGCGCCGGCTTCCAGGAGTTCGGCGACCACCGCGTCCGCGGCATCCGCGCGCCCCTCGTCGTCGGCGACGGTGGCGCGGGCGAAGGTCCGCTCGACACGGACCGTCCGGCCACCATCGAGCGCGTAGACTTCCGCGACGAGCACGACCCCTGCAGGCGCCGAGGCGATTCCGCCTGGTTCGTCCGGACCGGATGTGGACTTCACAGCATCTGTTCCGGTGATCTGCGACGGATGAGTAGCCGCCGCGGCCGGCACGTGACGCGCGCCGATCCCCACCGGAGCGGCGCATCCGGCCTCGAGCCGGCGCAGCACCGCGCGCTCCAGCAAAGCCACCTCGGCGGAGTCGGCGTGGGTGATGCGCGCCACGGCGTCGCCGACCGCGTCACCTTCGCGCACCTCGACGGCGAGCGCCCCCTGGCCTGCCGAGGTCGGCCAGGAGTCGCCCGCGAACAGCTCGGTGATGCGCCCCGCCCGCCCGATCCGCGTGAGGCCCGCCTCGGCCAAGACGATCCCGTCGAACTCCGCGTCGTCCACTTTGCGCAGCCGTGTGTCGACGTTGCCCCGGATGCCGACGACCTGCAGATCGGGACGGCGCCGCAGCAGCTGCGCGACCCGTCGCGGCGACCCGGTGCCGATGCGCGCGCCGCGCGGCAGCGCATCGAGGCTCAAGCCGTCACGCGCACACAGCGCATCGCGCGCGGATGCGCGCGGGGGAACCGCCGCGATCCGCAGTCCCGACACGTCGCCGGTCGGCAGGTCCTTCATGGAGTGGACGACGAGGTCGCAGTCGCCCCGCAGCAGTGCGTCGCGGAGCGCGGCGACGAACACCCCGGTCCCGCCGAGCTGAGCCAGCGACCCCGTGAGCACATCGCCGGCCGTCGTGATCGGCACGATTTCCACGTCGCGGCCCGTAGCCGCGCGGAGGGCGTCGGCGACATGGCTGGACTGGGTCGTCGCGAGCAGGCTCGCGCGCGTCCCGAGTCGCAGCGCTGTCACTGGACGAGCCCCGCGAGAGCAGGCTGGAAGCCGAGACGCTTGTTCTCGCAGCATCCGGGACGACACACGTCGTACCAGGGACCGAGCTCGGTCACGTGCGGGCGGTCGGCGGGAGCCGTGCCCGCGATGCGTTCCTCGACCAGGTCGACGAGTCCGCGCACGTAGTCCGGATGCGTCCCCGGTGTCGGTGTGCGCAGGGCGATGAGTCCCAGACGTCCGGCGGTGTGCATCGCCTCGGTGTCGAGGTCCCAGAGCACTTCCATGTGGTCGCTGACAAAGCCCAGCGGCACGATCACGACCGCCCTGCGGCCGAGGGCGGGCAGCTCCTCGATCGCGTCGTTGATGTCGGGCTCGAGCCACGGCACCTGCGGAGGTCCGGAGCGGCTCTGGAAGACCACCTGCCAGGACGCATCCACATCCATCCGGTCCATGATCTGCTCGGCGACGGCCGCGTGCTGAGCGACATACGCTCCGCCGGGACCGAGACCGTCGGCGGGCGGACCCGACCGGTCGGCATCCGCGTTCGGGATCGAATGGGTCGAGAAGAGGATCTCGACCTCGGTGCGCGGATCCACCCCCCGGGCGGCCAGTTCATCGAGCGCCGAGCGAAGCCCGAGGGCGAACGGGGCGACGAAGCCGGGGTGGTCGAAGAAGGGCCGCACCTTGTCGATCTGCACCTGCGCTGAGAGGCCGGTGAACTCGACGGCATCCGCGAGGTCTTCGCGATACTGGCGACACGATGAATACGAGGAGTACGCACTCGTCGCGATCGCCAGAAAGCGCCGGTGCCCGTCGTCGTATGCCTGCTGCAGCGCATCGGCGATGTACGGCGTCCAGTTGCGGTTGCCCCAGTACACGGGGAGCCCGAGGTCGCGCACCGACATCTCGGCCTCCAGCGCGGCCTTCAGCTCGCGATTGTGCGCATTGATCGGTGAGACACCACCGAAGTGCCGGTAGTGATGGGCGACCTCTTCCAGCCTCTCGTCGGGGATGCCCCGGCCCCCGGTCACGTTCCGGAGGAACGGGATGACGTCATCCTGGCCCTCCGGCCCGCCGAATCCGAGAAGGAGCACAGCATCGTAGGTCTGCGGCGTGGTCGCGTGCGGGGGCCCGGCGCACGTCGCGTCCGTGGCCCCGGGGACCCAGCATCCGTCGGCGATGTCGGCGCGCGTCGCGCGAGGTGGTTTCGGCCGGAAGGCGTGCCCGATGTTCTCTGCCATCAGCTCAGTATCTCGGCGAGCTCGGCGACCTCGACGCGCCGGCCCGTGTAGAAGGGCACCTCTTCGCGCACGTGGCGGCGCGCGCCGGTGGCGCGCAGGTCCCGCATCATGTCCACGAGGCTGGTGAGCTCATCGCTCTCGAGCGGCAGGAGCCACTCGTAGTCGCTCAACCCGAAGGTCGACACGGTGTTCGCGACGACATCGGTGAACGCGGCGCCCTTGCGACCGTGCTCCATGAGCAGTGCGGACCGCTCATCCTCGGGCAGCAGGTACCACTCGTAGCTCCGCACGAACGGATACAGGCACAGCCACTTCCGCGCGTGCTCGCCGCGCAGATAGCCCGGCACGTGGCGCTTGTTGAACTCCGCTTCGCGGTGCACGCCCATAGCGCTCCAGATGTTCGCGTAGCCGCCCAGGAGCCGGGTTCGCCGGATCGACCGAAGCGCTGCCTGCAGCGCCGCCGGGTCTTCGCCGTGCAGCCAGACCATGAGATCGGCATCGGCGCGCATGCCGGTCACGTCGTAGAGGCCGCGAACGGTCACCCCCCTCGCCGGGAGGCTCGCGATGAGGTCCGCGAGCTCGTCGAGGTCGCCGGCTGCGGGCGCACCGACACGGGGACGAGGGCCGGCAAGGATGGCGAAAAGGGTGTAGCCGAATGGATTCTGGTCGCTCATGCGATGCTCCTTGAGTGAGAGGTGGACGAGAAAGACGCCGCGAGGGCGCGAGCGTGCGGAACGACGGACGCGAGACCTGTGCCGGCCACGGCGGCGCCGGCCAGGTGGATTCCCGACCCCGCGAGCTCCCGGCGGCGCCGGTCGTCGACAGGCGCGCCCGCGACCGCATCCGCATAGACGGCGGAGGTCACGGCGAGGACGTCCGCGGCATCCAGCGGGATCCCCGTGAGCAGCGCGATCTCGTGCGCGAGATCGGCGGGGGTCTCGAGGCCCGGCGCACGGGCATCGCGGGCCGACAGTCGGAACAGGTGGCGCCCCGCCGGGAGGGTGTCCGCGAGCCAGGGCCACTTCGCGTTCGCGTGGGTCAGCGCCTTCGCCGCCGAAGGCACGCCCGGAGCGACGATGACTCCGGAACCGACGGGGTCATCGTCGAACGCGGCACCGGCCACGAGCGCGGCGACGACGCGCACGGCGAGAGCGCCCGCGGCGTCGGCGTCGGTCTCGCTGTCGCTGCCGCGCCGGCCGGTCTGATCCAGGAGCGCGCGGGCGGCCGACGTGCCCGTCGCGACGACGACTCGCGCCGCGCGCACTGGACCGTCGGCGGTGTCAACGGCGATGCGATCACCGTGCGGGTTCACCGCGAGCGCGGGCGCGCCGGTGCGTATGCGGGCTCCGCGTGCGGCTGCCGCACTCGCGAGCTCTGCAGCCAGGCGCCACATGCCCCCGACGATTCCGCCGACCGCGGCGCCGGCACGATCATCGGTCGCACACGCGACGGCCCCGGCCAGGAGCGAGCCGCGCTCGACGGCTTCGCGCCAGAGCACCGGGTGCAATCGCGAGAGGCGGACGGCATCGGCGGGCTGAGAATAGATGCTCCTGCAGAGGGGGTCGACGAGCCGCGCGAGCAGCACCGGTCCGCACCGCTCGGTGATGAGCGCGGCCAGCGAGGGCTCGTCGGCAGCGCGCAGCGGGGGCAGCATCCGCTCGGCGGCGGCGCGGGCGGATCCGTCCGGGCCGAGGATCCGCACGACGTCCGCCGCGAGCGGGTCAGCGGGGATTCCCAGCACGGTCCGTCGCGGGAGCGGCGCGGGGAAGCTTCCGGTCTCGCCCGTCGTGACCAGGTGAGCGCCTCCCGGCGCCGGCGCGACAAGAGTGAGTGGAAGACCCGCATCCGCGATCAGATCGGCTACGCCCGAGGTGCGGGTCGCGAACGATTCCGCACCGATGTCGAACGGGATGCCGCAGACCTCGGCGCGCCGGACGAGCCCGCCGACGCGATCCGCGGCTTCCAGCACCATGACCCGCTGACCCGCTCGCGCTGCATCGTGCGCGATCGCGAGACCGGCGATGCCCGCCCCCACGATGACGAGATCTGCGTCGAGATCGGCACTGCTCACGGTGCCCGCCAGGCGTGGACCGTTTCGACGAGCGCCGTGAGATCGGCGGGGTCGGCATCCATCGGCACGCCGTGGCCGAGGTTGAAGACGTGTGCGCGCGCGGCGAGTCCCTCGGTGAGGATGCGTTGGGCGGCCGCGCGCTGCACCTCCGCCGGCGCGAACAGCAGCGCCGGGTCGAAGTTGCCCTGAAGGGTCACACCGCGGCCGACGCGGGCTGCGGCCTGATCGAGCGGCACGCGGTAGTCGACGCCCAGACCGTCGACGCCGATCGACGCCATGTCCGCGAGGATCTCACCTGTGCCCACACCGAAATGGATGATCGGCACCTCGAACGCGCGCACCGGTCTCAGTGCCGCGGCCGATGCCGGGAGCACCGCCTCACGATAGTCATCGGGGGCGAGCGCGCCGGCCCAGGAATCGAACAGCTGCGCGACGCTCGCGCCTGCCTCGACCTGCAGCGCGAGGAACTGCCCGGTCACCTCGGCGAGCCACATCGTGAGGTCGGCCCACGCGTGCGGCTCGGTATGGATGAGACTCCGCGCGACCATGTGGTCCTTCGATGGGCCCCCCTCGACCAGGTAGGCGGCGAGGGTGAACGGTGCACCGGCGAATCCGATGAGCGGCAGCGGCTCGCCGCGCGCCTCGGACTCCTCCGCCAGCATCACCGTCGTGCGCGTGACGGCCTCGGCGACCGCGCCGCCGCGTTCCCGGACGAGCGACGGATCGATGCGGATGATCTCCGCGATCTGCGCCGCGGTGCGCACCGGCTCGGTGAACACCGGGCCCCGGCCCGGCGCGATCTGCACGTCGATCCCCAGCAGCGCCAGCGGCACGATGATGTCGCTGAAGAAGACGGCGGCATCCACCTTGTGACGTCGCACGGGCTGCATCGTGATCTCACTCGCGAGCGCCGGATCCAGACACGCGTCGAGCATGCTGCCCCCGCTGCGCAGCGCCCGATACTCCGGAAGCGACCGACCGGCCTGGCGCATGAACCACACCGGGGTCTGGGCAGGCCGCTCGCCGCGGAGCGCTCTCACGAGGCGCGACCGCCCGGTGTCGTCCGCGTGGAAAGGATGCTGCAGTGCCGGAATGATGGACTCCTCGGGTGAAACCTGGCGGACCGGTTAATCGTTATACTAGCGGGGATCCCCGGAGGTGTCCTGCGCATGCTCGTCTGTCTGTCCGCCCATCAGCGCACGACTCCGCTCGCCTCCCTCGAGCGACTTTCAGTGATCGGTGACGACGTCGCACCCCGACTGCGCGCAGCGCACGAGTCCATCCGAGGCACCGTCGTGCTGTCGACCTGCAACAGGTTCGAGGCGTATTTCGACCTGGCCGAAGAGTCCCCCGTGCCGGCGATGGACGCCGCGATGGAACAGCTGGCGGACTTGACCGAGTTGCCCTTTCGCGCGGTGCGCGAGACGGTCGACTTCGCCCACGGCAACCACGTCGCCCACCACCTGTTCGCCGTCGCGTCGGGGCTGGACTCGGTTGCCCTCGGCGAGGACGAGATCTCCGGGCAAGTGCGCCGCGCCCTCGATGCCGCTCGCCGCGAGGGCCTCACCACCTCCGCGCTCGAGCACCTCTTCCAGCGTGCGACCGAGACCTCGCGCGCCGTCAAGAACTCGACGCGCATCGGCGAGTCGGGCCGGTCGCTGGTGCGACTCGCCGTCGAACTCGCGGGATCACGCATCTCGTCGTGGGAGGACGCACGCGTGCTGCTGGTCGGCTCTGGACGCTACGCCGCGGCGTCCCTCGCCGCCCTGCGCGACGTCGGCGCCCGCGACATCCGCGTGCACTCGCGGTCGGGGCACAGCCGCTTCGCCCAGCGCGAGCACCTGCGCGAAGTCACCGCCGACGACTATGCGACCGAGGCGGCCATGGCCGACGTCGTGGTGACCTGCACGACGGTCACCGACACGTATGCGCTCACGGCAGAAGAGCACGGCACGGCGCGCGCCCAGCACCCGCGCGATCAGCTCGTGATCGATCTGGGCATGCCGCGCAATGTCGATCCAGGAGTGCGCGCGCTCCCCGGGATCGACCTGCTCGACCTCGACACGATCCGCATTCACGCGCCGATCGATGAGTTCGCGACGCTCGGTGAGGCACAGCTGATCGTCGCGACGGCTGCACAGCGCCACGCAGCCGCACGACGCGTGCACGAGGTCTCGCCCGCGGTCGTCGCCCTCCGATCCCACGTGCAGAGGGTGCTCGATGCAGAGATCGAACGTGCGCGTACCCGCGGCGCGAGCGGTGAGACCGAGGCGGCGCTCCGCCACTTCTCGGGTGCCCTGCTGCACTCGCTGATCTCGCGCGGCCACGCGCAGGCGGCATCCGGATCGGGCGCTGCGTGGGCCGACGCCGTCGCCACCGTCTTCGACCCCGCCGACCGGGACGCGTCATGACCCCCACGGCGCCGCGCGCGGTCACGTTGCGCGACGTCGCCGAACGCGCCGGCGTGTCGACGGCCGCGACGAGTCAGGCGCTCAACGAGCGCGGCAATCTGCGCCCCGAGACCCGTGCGCGCATCAAGGCGGTCGCTGCGGAGCTCGGGTATTCACCCAATCGGTCCGCGGCGGCGCTTCGGGGCGGCCGCACGATGTCGGTCGGCTTCGTCATGGCCGACGGCACCGACGGCGACGCCGCCGCCGAGCGGCGGGCGCTCCGCCGCGCGCGTCAGCTCAACGCGCTCGTGCGGGCCTCTGCCGCGCACGGCTTCGCGGTCACCGTCCTCCCCGATTCACGGCCTGACCTCGTCCACAGCGCGCAGATCGACGTGCTCTACTTCCCCGATCCGGCCGACGACCGCGCCGTGCTTCGCGAAGCAGTCGCCCGCGGCGTGCCGGTTGTCGCGAACGACCTGTACATCGCCGGGGCCGCGGGCCTCAGCATCCGGACCGGCTACGACTCGGCCGTACGCGCCGCGCTGATCCTCCTTGCGGAGGCCGGTGCGGAGCGGATCGGGCTTCTCGTCGACGAGAGCGAGGTGCCCCGCGACCAGATCGGCGAGAGTGCCTACCTCGCATGGTCCACGGTGCACGGTCGCTCGCCGATCGTGGCGCGCGTCGACCCGGGCCGTCGCCGCCTCGCCCGCGAAGTGCGGGCGCTGCTGGATGCCGGGGCCGACGCGATCTTCTCCTTCTGCGAAGAGGGACCCGAAATCTACCTGCAGCTCGAGGCGACCGGCCAGGTGATCCCCCGCGACCTGCAGCTCGTCGCGCTGTGCACGACCGATTGCGCGTTGAACGACCGATTGGGCATCACCCACGTCTGCGTGCATCCGGAGTGGGCCGCCGAGACGATGTTCTCCTGCCTGGGCGACGTGTCCGGGTCTGACCCCCGCGTCGTAGATCTGCCGTGGGAGCTGGTTCGCGGCTCCACGACCCGCTGACGCGGAATCCAGGGTGACCGGGGATTGTCGCTCGGTGACATGACGCCGTTCAGAACTCTCCGTAGACCTCACGCGTGTTCGCCGCGAGCTGCGTGCAGAACTCCGCGAGATCGATCCCGAGTTCGGCGGCCATGAAGCGCACGGTCACCGGGATGAGGTAGGGGGCGTTCGGCCGCCCGCGCAGGGGGGTCGGAGTGAGAAACGGCGCGTCGGTCTCGACGAGCACCCGCTCGAGCGGCGTGACGGCGAGCGCATCGCGCAGGTTCTGCGCGCTCTTGAACGTCACGTTGCCGGCGAAGCTCACCCAGTATCCGCGGTCGGCGGCGAGCCGGGCCATGGCCTCGTCGCCCGAAAAGCAGTGAAACACGGTCTTCTCGGGCGCACCGACGCGGGCGAGGGTCTCGAGCACGGTGTCGTGCGCATCGCGGTCGTGAATCTGCATCGCGATCGCGTGCTTCTTCGCGAGCGCGATATGCGCTTCGAAGCTCTCGATCTGGGCGGGAAAGCCGTTCTCGCCCGTCCGGAAGAAGTCGAGGCCGGTCTCGCCGATCGCCCGCACACGCGGCTGCGCGGCCAGGTCGTCGATCACGGCGATCGCATCATCGAGCATGCCTCGCTCGGCATACACCGGAGCCTCGTTGGGGTGAATGGCGACTGCCGCGAGCACGCGCGGGTGCGATGCCGCGGCCCAAGCGGACCAGCGGCTCGAATCGATGTCTCCCCCCGCCTGAACGACGCCCGCCACTCCGACGGCGCGCGCGAGCGCGAGATGATCATCGAGCGTCAGGCTCCCGGCATCCGCGTCCCCCGAAGCGCCGTCCTGGATCTCGAGATGCGTGTGATTGTCGTAAACGGGGACCGGCAGCGGCTCGGGCGCCGCGGGGTACGTGACATCTCGCGTCCCCTTCTCTCGCACCCGGACATACGTCGACGGGTCGCCCAGATCACTCATGTGTCCCACTTTCGGTCATTCTCAGGCCTTGGACCAGCCGATTCTGGGACACACACCGCAGAAAGTGGGACACGCGGCGCGGCGGGGACGCGGGGGACGGGGGGACGCGGGGGACGCGGGAGTGGGTCACTGGTCGATGCGCGGGAACAGCGGGGCGAGCGCACCCACGGCGCTGCCCGGCGCGAGGCGCCCCCACGCTCCCGCCGCGCGGATCGGCTCGTCGACCAGCCGTCCGGCGATCCCGAGGGCAGACCAGAGCATGCCCGTAGAGTGCGGCATGAACGGGCTCAGCAGCACCGCGAGTGCCCGGAGCCCTTCCGCTGCGGTGTACAGGACCGTGCCGAGTCGAGCGCGCTGCGCGGCATCCTTCGCGAGCGCCCACGGCTCGTTCTCGGTGATGTATCCGTTGAGGGCATCGACGATCGTCCAGATCGCCGCGACCGCCTCATCCGGCCGGAATCGATCCATCGCTGCGTCGGCTTCGGCCGCGGCATCCGCGACGATCTGCTGGATCCGCCGGTCGCCGTCGGAGTACTCGGCAGGCGGCGGGACGGATCCCCCGAAGTACTTCTCGATCATCGCCATCGTGCGCGAAGCGAGATTGCCGAATCCGTTGGCGAGTTCGGCCTGGTACCGCGCCGAGAGATCTTCCCACGAGAACGAGCCATCCTGCCCGAAGGCGATCGCCGACAGGAAATAGAATCGGTAGGCATCCGCACCGAACACGTCCGTGATCTCGGTGGGGACGATGCCGGTCAGCTTCGACTTCGACATCTTCTCGCCGCCCACGAGCAGCCACCCATGAGCGAAGACGCCGCGCGGCACGTCGAGACCGGCGGCCATCAGCATGGCGGGCCAGATGACGGCGTGGAAGCGGAGGATGTCCTTGCCGACGATGTGAAACGCGGGCCATCGCCGTTCGAACTGGGCGGGGTCCGTTCCGTACCCGACCGCGGTGGCGTAGTTCAAGAGCGCATCGACCCACACATAGATCACGTGGCTGTCGTCCCAGGGCACACGCACGCCCCAGTCGAACGCAGAGCGCGAGATCGAGAGGTCCTTCAGCCCGCTCTTCACGAACGAGACGACCTCGTTGCGCGCCGACTCGGGCCGCACGAAGTCGGGTTCGTTCTTATAGAGATCCAGGAGCGGTCCGGTGAACTCACTGAGCTTGAAGAAGTAATTCTTCTCCTTCAGGAGTTCCAGTGGCTTCGAGTGGATGGCGCAGACCTTCAGACCCTCGAACGGGCCGGTCCCGTCGACGATCTCGGACTCGGGCTTGAACTCCTCGCAGCCCACGCAGTACAGCGCCTCGTACTCACCGGCATAGATGTAGCCCCGGTCATAGAGTGCCTGGACGAACTGCTGAACGCGCTCCTCGTGACGAGCCTGGGTCGTGCGGATGAAGTCGTCGTTGGCGACCTCGAGGGTTTCCAGCAATGGGAACCACGATCCTTCGACGAGCTTGTCGACCCACTCCTGAGGTGTCACGCCGTTCGCCGACGCGGCGCGCAGCATCTTCTGACCGTGCTCGTCCGTCCCGGTCAGCATCCAGGTGTCATCGCCCGCCTGGCGGTGCCAGCGCGCCAGGGCATCGACAGCGACCGTCGTGTACCCGTGCCCGATGTGGGGCACGTCCGAGGGGTAGTAGATCGGTGTCGTGATGTAGAAAGATCGGCCGGTGCTCACCCGTCGATTCTAGGCGGGGGCGCGCGCGGGTCACGGTCGTGTGACTCGCCCGCTCAGGCGGGAGGGCGGCGCTCATCGGGCCGCGAGCACCGCCTGATAGAGCTCGCGGCTGGACAGGCCGGTCTGGGCTGCAACCTCCGCGGCGGCATCTTTCAGGCGGATGCCGCCGCTGACGAGCGTCTGCACCTGGGCCACGGCATCCGCGGCCGACACGTCCCGCGCCGGCGCCCCGCCGACCACGACGACGATCTCGCCGCGCACTCCGCCCGCCGCCCACGCGGCGAGTTCGCCGAGGGATCCGCGCACGACTTCCTCGTGCAGCTTGGTGAGTTCCCGGCAGACCGCCGCCGGACGTTCCGGCCCGAACGCGCCGGCCATCGTCTCGAGCGTAGCGGCGAGCCGCGACGGCGCCTCGAAGAAGACCATCGTCCGGCGCTCGGACGCGAGCGAGACGAACAGCCGGTGCTGCTCTCCGGGCTTGCGCGCCGGGAAGCCCTCGAACGTGAACCGGTCGGTGGGCAGCCCCGCGACTGCCAGCGCCGTGATGACGGCGCTGGGTCCGGGCAGCGCCGTCACGGTGACCCCCTGCGCGACGGCTTCGACGACGAGCGCGTATCCGGGGTCGCTCACCGTCGGCATCCCCGCGTCGCTCAGCACGAGCAGGTCTTCCTCACGCGCACGAGTCACGAGCTCCGCCGCGCGCTGCTTCTCGTTGTGATCATGCAACGCGATCAACCGGGGACGGTTGCCGATGCCGAGCCCCTGCAGCAGGCGCTGGGTCATCCGCGTGTCCTCCGCGGCGATGACCGTCGCGCTCTCCAGCGCCGTGCGGAGGCGTCCGGACGCATCGGCGAGATTGCCGATGGGAGTCGCCGCAAGGATGATCACCGCCCCAGCATAGGCTGGTCGTCGTGACGAGCATCGCCCCGCCGCTGCTACCCGCCGAGCGGCTCTCCCGATACGACGGCTGGCGCGGGCGACTGGCCGTCGAGCCACGCCTGCAGCGACTGTACGCGTGGCTCGCGCCCGTCGTCATCACTCTTCTCGCCGCGATCCTGCGACTGTGGAACCTCGGCAATCCGCACACGCTCGTCTTCGATGAGACCTACTACGTGAAGGATGCCTGGAGTCAGTGGAACCTCGGCTACGCCGCCACGTGGCCCGAGGGCGCCGATGCGCGATTCGCCGCCGGCGAGACCGACATCTTCACCACCGCAGCGAGCTTCGTGGTGCACCCGCCGCTCGGCAAGTACCTGATCGGCGCCGGCATGGCCATCTTCGGCCCGGGATCCTCGTTCGGCTGGCGCATCGCGGCGGCCGTGTTCGGCACGGCGTGTGTGCTCGTGCTGTTCTTCCTCGCCAAGGCACTCACGGACTCCGGCGTCTTCGCGAGCGTGGCATCGCTCCTGCTCGCCATCGACGGTCTGGGCATCGTGATGAGTCGGGTGGCGCTGCTCGACATCTTCCTCACCTTCTTCGTGCTGCTCGCCTTCTGGTTCACCGTCCTCGACCGCCGGAGACACCTCGACCGACTGGCCACGGCGGTCGTCCGCCGCAGCCGCGGCGACGATCGTCCCGCCTGGGGCGTGATCCTGTGGAATCGCCCGTGGATCATCGCGGCCGGTGCCGCCGCCGGCGCTGCGACGGCCGTCAAGTGGTCGGGCGTCTGGGTGCTGGCCGGAATCGGCCTCTACCTGGTCGTGACCGACGCGCTGGAGCGGCGCCGCCTCGGCGTGACCTTCTGGCCGGTGGATGCCGTTCGCCAGGGCGCGGCGTCTTTCCTCCTGCTCGTGCCGGTGGCGTTCATGGTCTATCTCGGGTCGTGGATCGGCTGGCTCACGACCGACGGGGGCTACGACCGCCATGCGGCCGATGCGAGCCCCGCGACGGGCATCTTCAGCTGGGTGCCACTGTCTCTCCAGAGCCTCTGGCACTATCACGAGACCATCTACACCTCGATGACCGGCATGAGCTCGCCGCACAGCTACATGAGCCCGGCGTGGATCTGGCCGCTCCTGTGGCGGCCCACGTCGATGTACGCGGGCAGCGCGACCGACGGCGAGAACGGCTGCACGGGCGGCGCGGCTGGATGCCTGGAGATCCTCTACAGCATGCCCAATCCGCTGCTGTGGTATGCGAGCATCGCCGCCCTGATCTACCTGATCTACCGCTTCGTGGTGGCGCGCGACTGGCGATATGCGGTCGTACTGGTGGCGATCGCGGCGACGTGGCTGCCCTGGCTGATGTACCCGGAGCGCACGATCTTCCAGTTCTACACGATCGTCATGTGGCCGTTCCTGCTGCTGGCGCTGACGTTCGCGCTTCGAGATGTCGCGGGGCCGGCGCGTGCGCCCACCGATCGGCGGCTGGCCGGTCAGAGGGTCGTGATGGTGTTCCTCGGCTTCGCGGTCGCGCTGTCGATCTTCTGGTACCCGCTGTGGTCTGCCACTCAGGTGCCGTACGACTTCTATCGTCTGCACAACTGGATGCCGGGCTGGATCTAGCCTCCCCTGCTGCAGCGGAGCTGCACCTACACGCGGTAGGGGTCGCCGGCGACCGCGACGCCTGTTTCCAGCATCCGATCGATCGCCTCTTCGGAAAGTCCTGCTTCGCGCAACACGTCGCGCGTGTGCTCGCCGAGGCCCGGCACGAGCAGCACGCCCCGCGCTTCCGTGCGGCTCAGGCGCGCCATTCTGCCCTGGGTCCACAGCGACCCGGCCGCTCCCGCGACCGGTGTCTCGTGCACGACTTCGGACGCCCGCAGGGCTGCGTCGAGCGGGAGGTCCATGACCGAGCGCACCGCGACCGCGGGGACGCCCGCCTCTGTGAGGGCAGCCAGGACCTGTTCGGTCGGACGCGCCGCGAACGCGGCGGCGATGATCACCGCTCGCGCGTCATCGTCGTCGGGGAACTCCCCCAGCATTCCCGCGAGAGCGGATGCGGCGACGTCCGCGCTCGCCTGCAGCCGTAGCCAGCCGTCAGCGGTGGCATAGAGACTGTCGAGAGCGGAGGGTCCGGCGAAATCCTGCGCGCCGCGCTGCGCGGGCACCCGTCCGTCGAAGCGCACGAGTTCGCCGGCCTGCATGAGAGCGGCCTGCCCCGCCAGCGACGTCCACACCCGCTGCCCTTCGCCGGTCCGACCGCGGTGATGGAGCGCCAGCACGGCACCGAGAGCGGCCATTGCGGCGGAGGCGACGTCGTTGACGGGGATGGAGAGGAAAACGGGATCATCATCACCGCCCTGCGCGGTCATCATTCCGCTGAGCGCCTGCAGGACCGGGTCGAAGCCCGCGTCGGCGCCGCGCGGACCGCCCTCGCCGAACCCGGTGACCGAGACGGTGCAGATGCGGGCGTTCACCGCGCTGAGCCGCTCATAGTCGATGCCCAGCCGCTGCAGCACACCGGGCCGGTAATTGTCCATGACGAGGTCCGCGTCTCGCACGAGGGCGAGGAAGGCCTCGTGTCCCTCCGGCTTCTGAAGGTCGAGCACCAGACCGCGCTTGCCCTTGTGGAAGCCCGCGAATCCCAGCATCATTCCGCGCAGCCCGTCACCGGAGCGCGGCTCGAGCTTGATCACATCGGCACCGAGCTCAGCCAGCAGCGAGCAGGCGTAGGTGCCGGCGATGATCGATCCCAGGTCGAGCACCCGCAGGCCCTCCAAAGGGCCGCCGCGGCGAACTGTGGCCCCCGATCCGCCGGCCGGGGTCAGAACCTCGGCGGGGCGCGGATCCCACGGGGGCACCTCAAGAGCAGGCACCGGCAGGGATGCCGGGCCGCGCACCGCGCCGGGAGTGCGGCTGAGCACGAGAGGGATGCCGGGCATCACGACCTTCCCGCGCGCAGGGTCGTCGACGGTGAGCCGCATCCCGATCGCCGCGAGCTGCTCCTCATCGAGCCAGTCGTCGCGATCCTGCAGGGGGGCGGCCGGAAGACCGTTGTCCGCCAGGATGGCGAGCCACTCGGCACGCGGTCGAGCGGCGAACGCGGCCGCGAACCGCTCCAGCACCCACGGCACGTTCTGCGGGTACAGCATCGCGATCGGGTCGCCCTCGAGCCTCGGGTCGGCGAAGAGGTCGAGCAGGTCGAGCACCTCGAACGCCTTCATGAAGAAGTTCGGGGTCAGGCACGCCAGGAACAGCCACTG
>NZ_WOYQ01000059.1:10475-24021 GCF_011620665.1 Microbacterium sp. | reverse complement strand
CTTCGGTGGTTGAGTAGGCACCGGAGGCGCCGTATTGAAACCACGGCTCACTTCACCTCACCCGCGCATGCTCTCATTGCTTCCTCCACAAGGTGGCGGATGTGCTGGTTTCCCCAGCTGGGGCGTCGAAGGACCCTCGACGATAGGTGCTGCGGCATCCTCTTGGAATGCCCTACATGTACATCCTGAAGTGCTCCGATGGCAGCTTCTATGTCGGCAGCTGTCGCAATCTCGACAAGAGGGTCTGGCTCCACGACATCGGCGAAGGCGCGGAATACACCAAGCGCCGCCGTCCGGTGACGTTGGTCTACAGCGAAAAGTATGACAACGTCCACGACGCCTTTGCGCGCGAGAAGCAAGTGCAGGGCTGGAGTCGCGCCAAGCGGATGGCGTTGATCACGTTTGAGGGTGAGAACCTTCCCGGGCTCAGTCGAAAGAAGTTCGGGGATCGCATGGCTGATCTCGATGCAGGGGATGGGGAGTCTGGGTGATCTCGATCACCGGGGCGCGCCGCCTCGGTGGTTGAGTAGGCGCCGGAGGCGCCGTATCGAAACCACACCGACTACAGTGGGAGAGCCCCCGGCAAGACAGGAGTTGATGGTGCAGCAATCGGAGAACGCGAACTCTCCCGCACCCCTCCTGGCCGACAGTCCCATTGCACGAGAACTCGCTGATCTGACCGCTCGTCGCAAGGCTCTCGCGGCTCTGGAGATCGACTTCACCGGCAATACACGCATCCTGACGGTCTCGAACCAGAAGGGCGGGGTGGGGAAAACGACCACGGCGGTGAACATCGCCTCGGCGCTCGCGTCAGTGGGCGCCCGGGTGCTCGTCATCGATCTCGACCCACAGGGGAACGCCTCGACGGCGCTCGGCGTGCCGCACACGGCAGACATTCCCAGTGTCTACGACGTGCTGATCGACGAGTTCCCACTGGCCGACATCGTGCAGGTGAGCCCTGAGTCACCCCGGTTGTTCTGCGCACCCAGCACCATTCACCTCGCGGGCGCCGAGATCGAGCTCGTGTCGCAAGTCGCGCGAGAGCATCGTCTTCGTGCGGCACTCGACGACTACATCAGAGGCCTCGAGGAACCCCTCGACTTCGTGTTCATCGACTGCCCGCCATCTCTCGGGCTCCTCACCATCAATGCGTTCACGGCCGCAGACGAGCTCCTCATCCCGATCCAGTGCGAGTATTACGCACTGGAGGGGCTCAGCCAGCTGATGGGGAGCGTGCGGATGATCCAGAAACACCTCAACCCGAATCTCCATCTGTCTACGATCCTCTTGACGATGTACGACGGTCGCACGCGCCTCGCGCAGCAGGTGGCCGATGAAGTGCGGACCCACTTTCCCCAGGAGGTCCTCGCCACGGTCATACCGCGGTCGGTGCGTGTCTCCGAAGCGCCCAGCTTCGGGCAGAGCGTCATCGCCTACGACGGTGACTCCGCGGGCGCCGTCGCCTACCGCGAAGCCGCGGTCGAGCTTGCACAACGTGGGCTGACGAACACAGATAGCAAGGGAGCTCACTGATGGCAAAGCGAACGGGACTCGGGAGGGGCATCGGAGCACTCATCCCGACGAATGAATCGTCCGACGCCAGGCCGGTCGACGTGTTCTTCCCCGGAGCCTCCCTCTCGGACAGCGCACGGGTGCCGGAGCAGGAGACCGATCTGGTCGTCGTGCCCGGAGCGCGCCTCATCGACGTGAACCCCCACGACATCGTCCCCAACCCGCGCCAGCCGCGGACGAACTTCGACGCGGATGACCTCGCCGAGCTCGTCCACAGCGTGCGGGAGTTCGGCGTGCTCCAACCGGTCGTCGTGCGCATGAACGACGGCGGCGACTACGAACTGATCATGGGCGAGCGCCGCACGCGTGCGGCCCGCGAGGCCGGCCTGTCCTCCATCCCTGCGATCGTCCGCGACACTTCGGATGAGAACCTTCTCCGCGATGCGCTGCTCGAGAACCTGCACCGCTCCCAGCTGAATCCACTGGAGGAGGCATCGGCGTACCAGCAGCTCCTCGATGACTTCTCGATCACTCAAGAGGAACTATCCCAGCGCATCGGCCGGTCCCGTCCGCAGATCAGCAACACCATCCGGCTGCTGAAGCTTCCCGTTCCGGTGCAGCAGCGTGTTGCCGCCGGCGTGCTGAGCGCCGGCCATGCCCGCGCGATCCTGTCCCTCGAGGATGTCGGTGCCATGCAGCGACTATCCGACAAGATCGTCAACGAGGATCTGTCCGTGCGCGCGGCCGAGGCGGCCGCCAAGATGACCGGTGCCGGTTCACCACGTCCGGTTGCTCCCAAGGCGGGTGCGCGTCGGGCTCATCTCGATGAGGTTGCCGAGCGTCTGGGTGACCGTTTGAACACCAAGGTCAAGATTACCTTGAGCTCTCGAAAAGGCCAGATCAACATTGATTTTGCTACAGTGCAGGATCTCAACCGCATCCTCGGTGAAATCGGTGAGACCGGGTACGGAACCCCCTGACGACAGGCCCCCCCGGTCGTCGTAGGCTGGATGAGTGACGGACGAATTCAGCCTCCCGCGCCGTGCCAGTCTCGAGTTGCTGCGTGCAGAAGCGTCGGACGAGCTGTCGGTCCTGATCGAGGAGCGCGTACGGTCGGGTGAGGATCCGTGGGATTTCATGGAGGACCTGCCGTCGGTCGATGAGCTCGTCGTGCTGACGCTTCGCGCCGAGAACATCACGTCGGACGGTGGCGCCCGTCCGACCGACGCGCGCAACTATCGCGTCCTGCGTCAGATTGCGCTGCAACATCCCGAGCTCACGCCTGCGGTGTGGAGTCTCCTCGGTGGTGAGCTGCATCGTGTGTGGGACGTGGGGGTGCGAACCGAGCCGATGGAACGCGAAAGCCCCTGACCCGAATCATCGGGTCAGGGGCTTTCGCCTGGTGATCAGGCGAGGTAAGCCGCAAGGTCCTGCTCGAGCGCGAACTTCGGCTTGGCGCCGATGATCGTCTTCTCGACCTGGCCCTTGTTGAAGACCTTCATCGCGGGGATCGACGTGATCTGATACTGCATCGCGAGGTTGGGGTTCTCATCGACATTGAGCTTCAGAACGGTGATCTTCTCGCCGTTCTCCGCCTGGATCTCGTCGAGGATCGGGCTAACCATGCGACACGGTCCGCACCAGGCGGCCCAGAAGTCAACCAGCACGGGGCCGTCGGCCTCGATGACATCCTGCTTCCAGGTGCTCTCGCTCGTGGCCTTCGAAGTCATGTTCTTCTCCTTACAGAAGTGTTCGTTTCGTAGAACCTCAGGATGCCGGGGATTGTTCCCCGGCGGGGCGCCCACTCAGACGGTGGGGAGTGCGTCGATCTCCGACGCGTCGTCGGCCGGTGCTCCCGCCTCGCCCAGCGCGGCGAGGTAGTGCTCGACGTCGAGTGCGGCCACGGTGCCGCTGCCCGCCGCCGTGACGGCCTGGCGGTAGGTCGGATCGATCACGTCGCCCGCGGCGAAGACTCCGGGAACGGAGGTTCGCGATGACCGTCCATCGACCCAGACGGTTCCCGCGTCGGTGAGATCGAGGACGCCGTGCACGAGATGCGTGCGCGGGTCGTTGCCGATCGCTACGAAGACACCGGAAAGCGCCAACTCTCGGCGCGAGCCATCGACGGTGTCCTCGAGGACGACGCCGGTCACGGCCTCTTCGCCCAGGATGTCGACGATCGCGCTGTTCCAGACGAACTCGATCTTCTCGTTTCGCTCGGCGCGCTGCTGCATGATCTTCGACGCGCGCAGTTCGCCGCGACGGTGGATGATGTAGACCTTCGAGGCGAACTTCGTGAGGAAGGTCGCCTCCTCCATCGCAGAATCGCCGCCCCCGACCACCGCGATCACGCGGTCTCGGAAGAAGAATCCATCGCACGTTGCGCAGTACGAAACGCCCCGCCCCGACAGTCTCGCTTCTCCCTCGATGCCGATCTTGCGCGGCGCCGATCCGGTGGCGTAGACGACGGCATCCGCTTCGTGGACCTTGCCGGACCCCAGAGTGACCGTCTTCACTGCGCCGGACACATCGAGTGAGACGACGTCGTCGTAGACGACCTCTGCCCCGAAGCGCTCGGCCTGCTCTTGCATCTTCGCCATGAGGTCCGGGCCCATGATGGCCTCGGGAAAGCCGGGGAAATTCTCGACTTCGGTCGTGTTCATGAGTTCACCGCCGGCTTCGACCGAGCTGGCGATGACGAGGGGAGACAGGTTCGCGCGCGCCGCATAGATGGCCGCCGTGTAACCCGCCGGGCCGGAGCCGATGATGATGACCTGTCGCACGCGAATCCTCCTTGGTGAGAGAGGCCGGGCGGGCCTCACCGCAGTCAACCCATGGTAACCGGGGCCTATTCCATCACCATACGGAGGCGGTCGATTCTCAGCGGCCGGTCAGACGCCGTGCAGTGCGTATGGCGATCGCCAGCTCCGGTGCACGCAGCACAGCGAGCATGGCGACGTAGACCACCAGGGTGGCGGCGCCGATGGTGGCCGCGCCGACCGCTCCGGGCACACGATCGGTCGCCGTCCAGCCCTCCGTGCCGCCGAGGAGCAGGAACGTCAGCCACCCGGCCGCGAAGCTCGGCACGGAAGCGAGCGTGAAGCGGCCGAGGGCACGCCAGGTCGCGCCGAGTCGCAGGCGCCCGGTGTGACGGCGCAAGAGGCGCAGCGCGACCGGGAGCTGCACGAAGGTCGATACGGACTGGGTCAGAGCAACCGCGACAGCGAGGAAAGCGAGCGGCAGCCACCCGGCGCCCACGGCGAGCGCGGCCAGAAGCGCACCCGTTGCGGCGAGGACCGCCTGGACGACGGCGAAGGTAAACGGCGTCCGTGTGTCTTGGAACGCGAAGAACGCCCGCCGGACGATGACGAGCACACCGAACGGCACGAGCGCGATCAGGTAGGCGCAAAGCACCCATGCCATCGCGACCGCGCCGGAAGCGCTGTTCGTGAAGATCCGGGAGAGCGGGACCGATGCTGCGGCGAGAGCCGCCATGAAGCCGAACGCGAAGACGCTGAGCGCTCGGATCGATTCGTCGAGGTTGGGGCCGATCTGATCGAACTCGCCGGCGGCGACCTGCTCGGACATTCGCGTGAAGTAGGTCGTCGAGATCGACATCGCCACGATCGAGTGCGGAAGCATGAAGATCAGCCACGCGTAGACGATGACGGTGATACCGGCCGATCCGGATGCATCCGACACGACACGCGACTGGATGAGGCCGGCGACCTGCCCGACGACGACCGTGAGGAAGGTCCACCCGGCGAGGGTTCCGATGTGACGCAGCCCCATGCCGCGCCAGCGGAAATCGGGACGGATGTGCAATCCGGTGCGACGCCAGAAGAAGATGAGCACGGCCGCCTGGAGGGCGATCCCCAGCGTGGCCGTTCCCCCGAGGAGCGTCACCATCGTGCTGTTCCAGTCGGATACTTCCGTGAAGGGACCCCCGAAGGCGGCGAGGAACACGCCGAAGCCTGCGATCGAGACGAGGTTGTTGACGGTGGGTGCCCAGCTGTACGGGCCGAAGACCCTGCGAGCGTTGAGGACCTCCCCGAGCAGGGCATAGAGGCCGTAGAAGAGCAGCTGCGGCAGGCACCAGTAGGCGAGAGAGAGCGCCAGCGCGCTCTGCTCGGGCGTATAACCGGGAACGTAGAGCCAGATGAGCAGCGGCGCGAGCGCCATGATCACGACGGTGGCCGCCAACAGCAGCACGGTCCCGAGAGTCAGCAGTTTCGAGACGAAGCGCGATCCGCCGTCGGTGTGGGCCGCCGCCTTGACGATCTGCGGCACGATGATGCCGGTGATCACCCCCGCGGCGACGAGCTCGTAGATGTTCGTCGGCAGCATGTTCGCCGTCGTGAACGCATCCGCCGCACGACTGCCGTACGACCCGACCACGGCGACCAGCACGACCGAGCGCAGCAGGCCGGTCAGCCGCGAGACGAGGGTGCCGGCGCCGATGATGGCGCTCGCCCGGCCGAGACTAGCCATCCGCACTCTCCGCAGCAGCGCCCGCCCGGCGGCGCACGATCGTGCGAATCACGCCGAGGATGAGCATGGCGGCGACGAGCGAGACGAGCACGATGATTCCGACCGATTCCCACTCGGCGCGCACCGACACGTCGACTGAGACGGGGTCGCCGATCGCGACCATGGAGGGACTGCGCACCTGCACCGTCAGGTTCGACTCGCCGCTGCCGACCCGGGCCTCGATAGGGACCTCGGCGCGGGAGTTCTGCTGCGCGCCGACCTCCACAGGGGTCGCGTTCTGGACGATGACCCGGGGGTCGTTCGGCGTCGTCATCACCACGAGCGACACCGGCCACGGCAGATCGTTTCGGATCGTGAAACCGAGCGACGCACTCGAGGCAGCGAGGGTGAGTCCCGAGGGCGGGATGAGTGCGACGGCGTTCAGCGTCGACCGCGTCGTCGCCCGATGCCCGGTGACGCCATCGGCGAACTCGTCGGCATCCGGCAGCCACGCGTTGCCGATCAGCTGGAGGATCGAGGTGCGCTCGGGCCCCGTGAGGACGCTCGGGTCCGTGAGGATCGACGAGAACGCTCCCAGTGCGGCCTCATCGGTGAGGAGCTCCGTGAGCGCCGTCACGCGGCCAGGGTCCGCGGCCACGTCGCTGAGGGTCACCGCCGACGGCGCGGCGTCGAGAAAGGCGTCGAGCCCGGCCGGCGTGCGCCCGGGGAGGCTGTACGCTGCGCCGACGGCGTCGCGGAGGGCGGCGGCGGACCGGTCCGCACCGCGGTCGATCGTCACGAGCAGTCCGGCACCCGGTGATTGCGCATTCGCCAGAGCGGTGAAGGCGGATGCCGCGGCGCGCGCGCGCGCCCGATCGACGGTGCCGCTCGCCACTGAAACGGACCGGAGGGCGCTGGAGACATCGGCGTCGTAGACGATGAGCTGTGCGACACCCGCGTTCGCTCGACCGGAGGTCGATCCCGCCGCCACGGATGACGGCACGAGTGCGACAGCGGGGGCCGCATCGGACCCCAGCGCGGCCACGGCCGCGGCCGTGGCCGCTCCCGCCGTGCCCGTGGCCGGCCAGTACAGGCCGTCGCGGGCGCTGCCGATGTCCATGAGCACCTCGAGGGCCGGAAGGGCGGACTCGGGATCGGTGGTCGGCGAAGGAGTCGGCAGCGGAGTCGGCGGAGGCGAGGCGGGTGTGCTCGCGCTGAAGTCGCTCGCCGACATCGCGGGGTCGAGCGTCGTCACGGTCAGCGGTGCGCTGAGGCCGGCGCCGAACTGCGTGGCGAGATCGGCATCGCCGAACTGCAGGGCGAATCGCGTGTTCGGCAGAGACATCAGCTCGCCCAGCCATGTGCGTGCCGACGCGGGTGCCGAGGAACCGAGTACCCGGATGGAGGCGACGATCGCCGGATCCACCGCCAGTATCGCGGCGGTGCCGGTGACCGCATCCAGCTGTGCGCGCAGATCGCCCCCCGGGCCCACCGCGGCGGCGAGTTCGTCGCTCGTGAGCAGGCCGACCGATCGGGCCGGTGTCGTGATCGGTACGATGACGCCGACGGATGCCGAGGCGGCGGCATCCGGCACGACCAGCACGCTGCCCGCCGTGAGATCTCCGCGCTCCGACACGTACGTCGCGGTGAGCGGGTACACCCCCGGGGGGAGTTGCCGAAGGCCGGTCGCGTCGGGATCGACCGTGGCCATCTCTGTGCGCTGAGCGAAGGGGTCGAGCTCACCGATCACGGCCGTGCCGATCTCCCGAGCAGCCGCGTCGGGCGTGGCGTCGGCGAGCCATTCCCGCAGCGCCTCGCGGGTGGAGAGCGCCGTGTCGGTCACCGCGATGCTCACACTGCCAGACGCCACCGGGGTTCCGGTGGCGTTCTCCGCGTGCAGCGCCAGTGTGAGCGGCTGCCCCTCGGCCAGAACAGCGTCGCCGGTCGGTGTTGCGACGAAGGTCACTCCGGGCGAGGTCAGCGGGTCATCCGCCGCGCCGGCCGTGGCCGCCGGCGCGGCGGCCAGCACGAGCGCACTCAGCAGCGCCAGGCGCACCCGACGGCGGCGCGCGGGCGTGGCTGCGGAAGAGGTCATGGTCATGGGATGAAGCTCCTGTGCGATCCCCGACCGCACGATCAGGTGCGAGTCTAGGGTGACGGTTCTGTGCGCGGCCCGTGACGAGCCGCGATGACGACGATTGGACACTGCCGTGGATGTCACCGCCGATCCCGACCTGTGCGCCGCGCTGCGCGAAGATCTGCGGGACGCAGGTTTCACGGCGAGCGCTCTGCGCGCGGCGTGGGGCGCCCTCGCCGATGACGCGATCGGTCGCGGGCTGACCGGTCCGGCGCTCACGGCACTGGGGGAGCGCGCCGATGCGCTCGCCGTTCTCGCGCGAGTGCTGTTTCTCGGGGTCACCGCGCCGGTCGCCGACGTCGACGCCGCGCTTCCCCGTCTGCGCTCGGCGGGCCTGGCGGGGCTCGGTCTGGCAGCGGTGGAAGACGAGCGGGTCGTGCCCAGAGCGCTCGTCCGGCCGCAGGAGTTCGCGGACGCCGCGGGCTCCGGTCTCTGGTGGATTGCGCGCGACCTCGACGAGGGGGCGCTCGGCGGCGCACTGCCGCCCGGGCACGTGCTCGGTGTCGGCGGCGCTTCGATGACCCTCGCGGGTCTCCAGCTGCCGTCGTACGCGGCCCGGGTGCTCGACGTCGGTGCGGGATGCGGCATCCAGGCGCTGCGCGCGCTCCGATACGCCGATTCCGTCGTCGCGACCGATGTCTCCGAGCGCGCGCTGCAGTTCACTCGACTGAATGCGCTTCTGGCGGGCGCCGGTGACCGGATCGAGACCCGCCTCGGCAGCCTGTTCGCCCCCGTGAGAGGTGAGCTGTTCGATCGCGTCGTGTCCAACCCGCCGTTCGTCATCACTCCGCGCCTCGCCGACGTGCCCGCGTACGAATACCGTGACGGCGGGATGGCCGGGGATGATCTCGTCGCGGCGGTCGTCGCACAGGTCGGCGCGGTGCTCGCCCCGGGTGGCGTCGCGCAGCTGCTCGGGAACTGGGAGTATCGGGTCGGCGCTGACGGCCTCGAGCGGGTCCGGGGCTGGGTGGCGGACTCCGCCGTGCCGCTGGATGCCTGGATCATCGAGCGCGAGCAGCTCGACCCGCTCGCCTACGCCGAACTGTGGGTGCGCGACGGTGGAACCGCCCCCGGCTCACCCGAGTACGCGCGCCTCGTCGGCGCATGGCTCGCCGACTTCGACGCCCGCGGCGTGACGGCCATCGGGTTCGGCTACGTGCTGCTGCATCGCCCGGCTTCCGGGGCGCCGACCCTCGCCCGCTACGAGCGGCTTTCGCAGCCCGTCTCGGCGAGCTTGGGTGAGCACCTGCTGGCGGCGCTCACGGCGTGGGGCCGGATGGGTCTCATGGACGACGCGGAGCTCGCGGCATCGACGCTCGTCACCGCCGCCGACGTCACCGAGGCGCGGCACCACCTGCCCGGGGCCGAGGCGCCGAGCGTGATCGAGCTGCGACAGGGCGCCGGTTTCGCGCGCACGATCGAGGTCGATCCCGCGCTGGCCGCGCTGGTCGGGGCGAGTGACGGCGACCTGCCGGTCGGTGCGCTCGTCGCGGCGATCGCGGAGCTCCTCGAGGTGGACGCCGTGTCCCTCGCGGCCGATCTGCTGCCGCGGGTGCGGGAGCTGCTGGTCACCGGGTTTCTCGCGTTCGCGGGGTCGCCGATCGCAGAAGCCCCCGCGGGCTCAGAAGTGACGTATCCCGGCCCCCGGTAGGCTCGACGCATGCTCAACATGGCCGAGGGTCTCACCCGGCTGGGGGCACTCGCGTCCTCCCCGTTGATGTCGACCCTCGGGGCGGCGTTCGCAGATGCGGGCTTCGAGATCTCGATCGTCGGCGGACCCGTGCGCGACGCACTTCTGGCCCGGCCGACCCACGACCTGGATCTCACGACGGATGCTCGTCCGGATGACATCCTGCGCATCGTGAAGCCGCTGGCCACGGCGACCTGGGATATCGGCCGCGCGTTCGGCACGATCGGCGCGAAGATCCACGGTCACCAGGTCGAGATCACGACGTACCGCGCCGACAGCTATGACGGCACGACACGCAAGCCCGCGGTGGAGTTCGGCGACACGCTCGAGGCTGATCTCGCGCGTCGCGATTTCACCGTCAATGCGATGGCGCTTCGGTTGCCGACTCCGGCGCTGGTCGACCCCACCGGAGGCGTGGAAGACCTGGTCGCCCGCCGGCTGCGCACACCGGCAGATCCCGCGATCAGCTTCGGAGACGACCCTTTGCGCATGCTGCGCGCGGCGCGCCTGGCAGCACAGCTCGACTTCACGATTGCACCCGAAACGCTTCGGGCGATGGGCGAGCTGCGGGAGAGCCTGCGCATCGTGAGTCCCGAACGCATCCAGGGCGAGCTCGTCAAGCTGCTGCAGACCGCGGCGCCGGACCCCGGCATCCGGCTGCTGGTCGAGACGGGACTCATGGGGGAGTTCCTCCCCGAGGTGCCGGCGCTGCGGCTCGAGGTCGATGAGCATCACCACCACAAGGACGTCTACGAGCACTCGCTGACGGTTCTGCGCCAGGCGATCAGCCTGGAGCAGTCTCGGCATCCCGGTCAGGCACCCGATGTCGCTCTGCGCCTTGCGGCCCTTCTGCACGACATCGGCAAGCCGGCCACGCGGACGCTCGAACCCGGCGGCGGAGTGAGCTTCCACCACCACGACCTCAAGGGTGCGCGCCTGGCCCGCAAGCGCCTGGCCGCGCTGCGGTTCGACGGCGACACGACGGCGTCCGTGGCCCAGCTCATCGAGCAGCATCTGCGCTTCTTCGGCTACGCAGAGGGGGCCTGGACCGACTCGGCGGTGCGCCGGTACGTGCGGGATGCCGGCGACGAGCTCGAGCGGCTCCACATCCTCACCCGCGCCGACGTCACCACGCGCAACTCCAAGAAGGCCGCGCGCCTCGCCCGCGCCTACGACGACATCGAACGGCGCATCGCCGAGCTCGCCGAGCGGGAGCAGCTCGATGCGATCCGGCCGGAGCTCGACGGCAACCGCATCCAGTCGGTTCTGGGGATCGGACCCGGGCGCGAGGTCGGCGAGGCTTACCGGTTCCTGCTCGAACTCCGGCTCGACGAGGGCGTGCTGGGACCCGCGGCCGCAGAGCAGCGCCTGCGGGAGTGGTGGGCCGCGCGCGGCTGAGACAGGCGACGCCACGGTGCCGCCAGTCGCCGTCCTGCTGGCAGGATGATCGTGACGGAGGAAGACATGACCGACGACACTCCCACCCCCGCGCTCGCCGCGCTCGCGGAGGCGCACGGTGTCGCGACGGAGTACTGGTCGTTCTTCGGCGACCGGATCACGGTTCCCGCCGGAACCCTCCGCGCGGTGCTCGCGTCGATGGGGGTGGATGCCGGAACGGATGCCGCCGCCACCGCGGCGCTCGCCGATGCTCACGACGCGCCGTGGCGGCGGCTGCTGCCGGCGTCGCTCGTGTCGCGCCCCGGTGCGCGCGTTCTGCTCGCACACGTCGCCGACGGCAGCGACCTCACCCTGGCGATCGCGCTCGAGGACGGCTCTTGGCGCGACCTTCCCGTTCCGCCTCAGGAGGCGAACTCTCGCTCGGTCGACGGCGTCGTCGTGTGGCGGGTAGAGATTCCGGTGCCTGCGGACCTTCCGCTCGGATGGCACACGGTGCACGCCTGGCAGCGCCCGTTCGGCGGCGAGCCGAATCGCACGGCATCCGCCCCGCTCATCATCACCCCCGAGCGCCTGCCCGCCCCGCCGACGCGGGAGGGCCGGCGCCGCGGCTGGGGCCTGATGGCGCAGCTGTACTCCGTGCGGTCGCGCGCTTCATGGGGCATGGGTGACTTTGCGGATCTCGGCGATCTCGCCGCGATCGCGGGTGGGCGCGGGGCCGACTTCCTGCTGGTGAACCCGGTCCACGCGGCCGAGGTCACGAGCCCCATCGAACCATCGCCGTATCTCCCGGCGACGCGACGGTTTCTCGCACCGCTGTATGTGCGTCCTGAGGACATCCGCGAGGTCGGCTACCTCACCGAGACGGGGCGCGCCGTCGTCGAGGCGGCACGCACACCGGTCGCCGCGGGTGGTGACGACCCGGACCGCATCGACCGCGACGCCGTCTGGGCTGCGAAGCGCACGGCCCTCGAGACGATCTTCGCCGTGCCACTGAGCACCGGTCGGCGCGCCGAGCTTGCGGCGTTCGTCGCTCGCGAGGGCCGGCCGCTTCAGGACTTCGCCCTGTGGTGCGCCCTCGAGGAGCACTTTGACGGCGCCGGGCGTCCCGACGAGATCGCCGACATCACCTCTCCGATCGTCGCCGAGCTCCGTGAGCGCCTCGCGCCGCGGGTCGCCTTCCACAGCTGGCTGCAGTGGATCGCCGACCAGCAGCTCGAGCGCGCGCAGGCCGCCGCGAAGGCGTCGGGAATGACGATCGGGGTCATGCACGACCTCGCGGTCGGCGTGCATACGCAGGGGTCGGATGCCTGGTCGCTGCGCTCCATGTACGCTCCGGGCATGACCGTCGGCGCGCCGCCGGACATGTACAACCAGCAGGGCCAGAACTGGAATCAGCCGCCGTGGCTCGGCCCCGCGCTCGCTGAGGCCGGCTACGCCCCGCTGCGCGACATGATCCGCACTCTTCTGCGGCATGCGGGCGCCCTGCGTATCGACCACGTGATCGGCCTGTTCCGCCTGTGGTGGATTCCGGCCGGCCACAGCCCGGCGGCCGGCACGTACGTCCGCTACGATCACGAGGCCATGATCGGCGTGCTGGCGCTCGAGGCGGAGCGCGCCGGAGCCGTTCTGATCGGCGAAGACCTCGGCAATGTCGAGCCCTGGGTGCGCGACTATCTGTCGGCGCGTGGGGTCCTCGGCACGTCGGTGCTCTGGTTCGAGCGGGAGGGCGAGGGGTTCCGTCCGCCGGAGCAGTATCGTGAGGCCCTGCTGGCGACCGTCAACACGCATGATCTGCCGCCGACGGCGGGGTACCTGGCCGACGAGCATGTCGCGCTGCGGGCGCGGCTCGGGCTGCTGACCCGACCGGTCGAGGAGGAGCTCGCCGAGGCCGAAGCCGAGCGCGGGGCGATGCTCGCGATGCTCCGCGAACGCGGCCTGCTCACGGCGGCGGCGACCGAGCAGCAGGTGATCGAGGCACTGAACGTGCTGATCACGGCATCCCCTTCGCAGCTTCTCGGCGTCGCTCTGGTGGACGCCGTCGGCGAGCGCCGCACGCAGAATCAGCCGGGCACCGACAAGGAGTATCCGAATTGGCAGGTGCCCCTCGCCGACGGTGAGGGACACCCCGTCCTGCTGGACGATCTCGCAAAGATCGCCCGCTTCGTCTCGCTCACGCGCGCGGTAGACGCGGCCCTGTAGCACCCCTGAGTGGCGCGGCCCGCGCCGCCCGCCCGCGCCGCCGCGCCGCCTGCGCGCCGCCCGTGTGTCCCACTCTCGGCGAGCCTTGTCCCACTTTGTGTCGTCCCCGACCGCGCAGGGCGACACAAAGTGGGACAAGG
>NZ_WOYQ01000059.1:0-10375 GCF_011620665.1 Microbacterium sp. | reverse complement strand
GGGCGACACAAAGTGGGACAAGGGCCGCGGCGAGCGGGACGGGGCGCGGGTTTCGGTCTCGTTACGAAATGGCCGTTGGTGCCCTCTGATGGCCCGAGCGGGGGAAAGATTGCGAATCGGGCCTCTCTACCGACGAGGCCGACCTTCACACAGCAGAGGTAATACCCATGGCACTGCATCACAGCACCCGAGGCCGCGCCGGCCTCGCGACCCTGGCGCTCGGCGTCTCGGCGCTGCTCCTGGCCGGTTGCGCCGGCGGCGCAACGACCGACAGCGCCGATGGCGGAGGCGCCTCCGGCGACCCGATCATCGTCGGCACCACCGACAAGGTCACCACGCTCGACCCGGCCGGGTCGTACGACAACGGCTCTCTGGCCGTCCAGACACAGGTCTTCCCCTACCTGGTCAACACCGATTACAACAGCACCGAGGTCGTGCCCGACCTCGCCGAGTCGGCGGAGTTCACCGCGCCGAATGAGTACACCGTGACGCTCCCGGCAGGGCTGAAGTGGGCCAACGGCAACGACCTCACGTCGTCCGATGTCAAGTTCTCGTTCGACCGCAACCTCAAGATCGCCGACCCCAACGGCGCCTCGAGCCTGCTCTACAACCTCGACAGTGTCGCGGCCCCCGACGACACCACCGTCGTGTTCACTCTGAAGACCGACAACGATCAGGTGTTCCCGTTCATCCTGACCAGCTTCCCGGGCGCGATCGTCGATGAAGAGGTCTTCTCGGCCGACGCGATCACGCCCGATCAGGACATCGTGGATGCCGACGCGTTCGGCGGCCCCTACGCGATCACCTCGTGGGACTTCAACAAGGCGGTCGAGCTCACCCCGAACGAGGAGTACACCGGCCTGCTGGCTGCACCCGAGAACTCCGGCGTGATCCTCAGCTACTTCGCCGAGTCCTCGAACCTGAAGCTCGCCGTGCAGGAGGGCGACGTCGACGTTGCATATCGCAGCCTGTCGGCCACGGATGTCGAAGACCTCTCGAGCAACGAGAAGGTCACGGTCGTCGACGGTCCCGGCGGAGAGATCCGCTACATCGTCTTCAACTTCGACACGCAGCCGTACGGCGCCACGACCGCCGACGCCGATGCCGCCAAGGCGCTCGCCGTCCGTCAGGCCGTCGCCGACCTCATCGACCGCGACACGATCGCGACCCAGGTCTACAAGGGCACGTACACCCCGCTGTACTCCTACGTTCCCGAGGGCTTTGCCGGCGCGACCGAAGCGCTCAAGGGTCTCTACGGAGATGGTGAAGGCGGACCGGATGC
This sequence comes from Microbacterium sp., assembly GCF_011620665.1. Lineage (GTDB taxonomy): Bacteria > Actinomycetota > Actinomycetes > Actinomycetales > Microbacteriaceae > Microbacterium. The sequence continues at coordinate 9,093 of NZ_WOYQ01000059.1, read as the reverse complement.
CGCGAAGGCGAAGGCGGCCCTCGAAGCCGCCGGCGTCACGACTCCGGTCGAGCTGAGCCTGCAGTACAGCCCGGACCACTATGGTCCCTCGTCGGGTGACGAGTACGCACTCGTGAAGCAGCAGCTCGAGGCCGACGGGCTGTTCACGGTGAACCTGCAGTCCACCGAGTGGGTCCAGTACTCGAAGGACCGCACGGCGGATGTCTACCCGGCATACCAGCTGGGGTGGTTCCCGGACTATTCCGACGCGGACAACTACCTGGCGCCGTTCTTCCTGGAGAACAACTTCCTCGGCAACCACTACTCCAACGCGGAGGTCAACGACCTCATCCTGAAGCAGGCGGTGGAGACGGATGCCGCGACCCGCACGGCGGACATCGAGAAGATCCAGGAGCTCGTCGCTCAGGACCTCTCCACCGTTCCGCTGTTGCAGGGCGCACAGGTTGCCGTGACCGGGGCGGACGTGAAGGGGGTCGTCCTCGACGCCTCGTTCAAGCTGCGGTTCGCGCCGATCACGAAGTAACCTCGCACGATCACGGGGCGTTCCGACTCGCTGAGGCACGCAGTGCCGAGTCGGAACGCCCCCCTGCGTAAGGTAGGCATCCATGACCATCGACGCCGACGCCGTCGCAGAGACGCCCGCCGCCCCGCGCCCACGGACGAGGGGGTCGGGGTCGACGCTCGGCCGCTACATCCTCGTGCGGTTCCTGCTGATCTTCCCGACCGTGCTGATCCTGGTCACGCTGGTCTTCTTCCTGATCCGCCTCACCGGCGACCCGATCACCGCGGCGCTGGGAGGCCGCCTGCCGGCCGATCAGCTGGCCGAGCGGATCCATGAGGCAGGATACGACCGCAGCATCTTCATCCAGTACGTCGAGTATCTGGGTCAGGTGTTCACGTTCGACTTCGGCACCACCATCACCGACAACCAGCCGGTCATCGAGGTCATCGCCACCTACGGCACGGCGACGCTCGAGCTCGTGCTCTACTCCCTGGTCGTAGCCTTCATCGTCGGCATCCCGCTCGGGCTCGTCGCGGCGGCCCTTCGGGATCGCTGGCCCGACGCGTTGCTGCGCGTGAGCGCGATCCTCTTCTACGCCACACCGGTGTTCTTCGCGGGCCTCGTCGCCAAGCTCGTGTTCGGCGTCTGGCTCGGCTGGCTCCCCGTTTCGGGTCGCGCGAACGTGCGGACCGAGATCGCGCTGAACCGCGACGGAGGCACCGGCATCTACCTCATCGACGCGATCGCCTCGGGGAACCCCGCCTATGTCCAGGACGTCCTGGCGCACGCCGTGCTCCCGGCGCTCACGCTGGGCCTTCTGACGGCCGGGATCTTCCTGCGTCTCGTCCGCACGAACGTCATCGGCACCTACAACATGCCTTACATCGACGCCGCCCGCTCGCGCGGCGTCAGAGAGGGACGCCTCGTCCGCACGCACGCGTACAAGCCCGCGCTCATCCCGATCATCACGGTGATCGGACTGCAGATCGCGCTCATGCTCGGTGGCGCCGTGCTGACCGAGACGACCTTCGAGTGGAAGGGTCTCGGCTTTCAGCTGGCCGCCTACCTCTCCTCGCGAGACTTCGTCGCGGTGCAGGGCATCGTCGCGATGATCGCGATCATCGTCGCGCTCACGAACTTCGCCGTCGACATCATCGCGGCCTTCATCGATCCGCGAGTGAGGTATTGACATGGCAAAGCCTCGCCTGATCGACCGTCTGCCGGTGCTTCACCAGCTGCGGCAGAGCGTCGGGCTGCAGCGCGGGATGCTGGTGGCCGGGCTCGTCCTCACCGCACTCTTCGTGCTGTGCGCCGTCTTCGCCCCGCTCATCTCGCCGTATGGCTTCGCGCAGCTGAGCGGACCCGACGGCAACTTCGGTGCGCAGCAGCCGCCGAGCGCGCAACATCTGCTGGGCACGACGGTCGGCGGGTACGACGTGCTGTCGCGGGTGATCTGGGGTGCGCAGACCGCGCTCTATGTCGTGATCGTCGCCATCGTGCTCTCGGTGTTCGTCGGCATCCTGCTCGGACTCGTCTCCGGCTACCTCGGGGGCTGGGTCGACCGGATGCTCGTCGTCGTCGCCGACGCGATCTACGCCTTTCCGACGCTGCTCCTGGCGATCGTCGTGGCCATCGCGATCAGCGGCGGCCAGTCGCAGCTGTGGTCCGGTGTGCTGGCGGCCGCAGCATCCATCACGGTCGTCTTCATCCCGCAGTACTTCCGCGTTGTCCGCGCCGAGGTGGTGCGTGTGAAGTCCGAGGCCTTCATCGAGTCCGCGAAGGTCATCGGCGCCTCGACGTCGCGCATCATGTTCCGCCACGTGCTGCGCAACTCGACACGCACGCTGCCGCTCATCATCACGCTCAACGCCTCTGAGGCGATCTCGACCCTCGCGGCGCTCGGATTCCTCGGGTTCGGGATCGAGCCGACCTCGGCGGCCGAGTGGGGCTACGACCTCAACAAGTCGATCAGCGACGTGGCCGCCGGCATCTGGTGGACCTCGATCCCGCCGGGCCTCGCGATCGTCATGACCGTCCTCGGCATCACCCTGATCGGCGAGAGTCTCAACGATCTGGCCGATCCGCGTCTGCGCGCGCGCCGGCGCGCGACGAAGCAGACACCCGCCGACGCGCTCGCGGCCACTCAGCCCGCCCGCCGGGAGTTCATGGGAGAGGTCGAGTGATGAGCACGGCATCCGAGACGTCCCTCGCCGTCGACATTCGGGGACTCGACGTCACCTTCGCGACCGACGGCGGTGACGTGCACGCCGTGCGTCACGTGTCGCTCGATGTCCGCCGCGGCGAGGTGCTCGCGATCGTCGGCGAGTCCGGCAGCGGCAAGACGGTGACGGCTCGCACGATCCTGGGCCTGCTGCCCGAGACGGCGCTCACCCAGGGAGCGGTGCTGCTCGACGGCATCGACGTCGTGGGACTGGATGCCGAGGGCCTTCGGGCCGTGCGCGGCACGAAGGCGGCGATGATCTTCCAGGAGCCCTCGTCCGCCCTGAACCCCGTGTTCACGGTCGGGTGGCAGCTCGCCGAGGGCCTCCGGGCCCACGGCGGATACAGCCGGAAGCAGGCGCGCGCCAAGGCGATCGAGATGCTCGCGCGCGTCGGCATTCCCGAGCCCGAGCGACGCGTCGACGACTACCCGCACCAGTTCTCGGGCGGGCAGAAGCAGCGCATCGTGATCGCGACCGCTCTCGCCCTGGATCCGACCGTCATCATCGCCGATGAGCCGACCACCGCCCTCGATGTCACGGTTCAGGCCGAGATCCTCGATCTGCTCCGGCGCCTGCGTGATGAGGACGGCACGGCGATCGTTCTCATCACCCACAACATGGGGGTCGTGGCCGATCTCGCAGATCGGGTCGCGGTCATGCTCGATGGTGAGGTCGTCGAGACCGCACTCGTCGCCGAGCTGTTCGCCGCGCCCGCGCACGAGTACACCCGGAGGTTGCTCGCCGCCGTCCCGCGCGTGCAGATCGTCGACCGCCGACTGCCCGAGGGCGCGGCATCCGCGCCGCCGGTCGTCGTCGCCGACGACCTCGTCATCGAGTACCCCGGCCGGCTCGGCAGACCGGCCTTCCGCGCCGTCGACCGGGTCAGCTTCTCGATCGTGCCGGGAGAAGTGCTGGGGCTCGTCGGTGAGAGCGGGTCGGGGAAGACCACGATCGGGCGTGCGATCGCCGGGCTCACGCCGGTCAGCGGCGGGTCGCTTCAGGTGCTGGGCGTCGAAATGCTCGGGGTGAGAGAGCGTGTCTTCCGCCGGCACCGCAAGGACCTCGGCTTCGTCTTCCAGGACCCCGCGACCAGCTTCAATCCGCTGTTGACGATCGCGCAGAATGTCGCCGAGCCGCTCATCGTGCACGGCGGGGCGAGGGATGCCGCCGATGCTCGCGACAAGGTCGATGAACTGCTCGAGGCCGTCCAGCTGCCGAAGGCGTTCGGCGACCGATTCCCGCACGAGCTGTCCGGAGGGCAGCGCCAGCGCGCGTCGCTCGCGCGCGGACTCGCCCTGGATCCGAAGCTGCTGATCGCGGATGAGCCCACGAGCGCCCTGGATGTCTCGGTCCAGGCGCGCGTGCTCGAGCTGTTCGCCGAACTGCAGGAGCGGTTCGGGTTCGCGACCCTGTTCATCACGCACGACCTTGCCGTCGTCGACATGCTCGCCCATCGCGTCGTCGTGCTCCACCGGGGCGAGATCGCCGAGGAGGGCACCACCGCCGAGGTGCTCGGCAATCCTCGCGACCCATACACGCGCAAGCTCATCGCGTCGCTGCCGGTGCCGGACCCCGCCGAGCAGGCGGCGCGCCGCGCCGTGTGGGAGGCGCACCGCGACGAAGAGCCCGTCTGATTCAGCGGAAGAGGTCGCTCACCTCGCCGAACAGCCAGAACAGCGCGAACCCGCCGACGATGATCAGTGCAGCCCAGGGCACTCCGCTCTTGAGGCGTCGACCCTGCGGCGCGACCCCGGGTGGCGGCCGCAGGGCGTCGGCCGGAGCAGAGAAGGGCAGAGGGGTGTCGGCGGCTTCGGGTTGCGAGCCGGCGAGGCGGTCATCGCGCCAGCGCTCCCACTGGGCGAACTTGTCGAGCACCGCGGCCACGGCCGAGAACAGCCACGCCCAGGTCGCCGGGTCGAGGGTCGAGAACTCGCGCCTGCCATAGAGGAACATCCAGTCGTCGACGATCTCGACGTCCAGCGCCGCGGCGCTGTCGATGAACCGCGCCATGATGTCGGGCGTGAACAGGTACAGTGCGTCGCGCTCGTACCCCTCGGGGCAGTACAGCGTGAAGTGCTGGTCGAAGTCGCCCTCGAGACTCAGACGCTGGTCCTTGTCGAAAGATGCCGGCAGGTTCGAGCCGAGCAGCGCGTTGTTTCTCGTGGCATCCAACACGATGTGCGGGAGCGGGGTGGAGAGCTTGACGGCGACGTAACCCCAGCGGTGCGTGGTCCGGTCGTTCCCGGAGCCCGTCGTGTAGCGGTAGTTGCCGAACTCGACGAAGCGGGGCGTCGTCCCGCGCAGCACGTCCGTGGCCTCACGCGCGCTTCCCCGGCCGAAGATCATGCCGGGCAGGGGCGGTTTCGGAGCGCTCGGGTACCACGTCATCCCGTTCGCCTGCGCGAACCGATCCAGGCGCCACCAGCGCTCACCCTTGGTCCCGCGGACGAGGCGCGTGACGAGGACGACGGCGACAGCGGCGACGGCCAGCAGCATCACGATCGGCACGATCACGAAGAGCGGGCCCCCGCCGCCCGATGCCCCCATGCGGAAGAGGCTCGAGATGATCGAGACGAACGTCGAACCGAAGATCACCAGGAACACCGCGCCGACCACGACGCCGATGACGATCTTCGCGGTCCCGGCCGGGGCGACGCGTCCGCTCTGGCGCAGCTGACGCACGTGGGATCGGATCGCCGCGCGATCCGCCGGCTCGGTGAGCGGCCGGGCGTCGAAGGGCAGCCTCGTCGGTTCGCCTCGTTCCATGTCGCCACGCTACCCGGGCCCGCGCCGCAGAGCATCGATTGGGTGGGAGATCGCGGATCCGGTAGGATACGGAGGTTGTCTGGCATCGGCCGAGTCCGAATGAGTCCCGACACGTGCATCAACCCTCCTGATGCCGGGAAGTGCCCGGCATCCGTTCTAGTCCGAAGGAGGTGGGTTAGTGACGCACTCACACCAGTACGAGCTCATGGTCATCCTCGACCCCGAGATCGACGAGCGTCAGGTCGCCCCCAAGCTCGACGGGTTCCTCAAGGTCATCACCAACGATGGTGGCTCGATTGAGAACGTCGACATCTGGGGCAAGCGTCGCCTGGCGTACGAGATCCAGAAGAAGAACGAGGGCATCTACGCCGTCGTCAACTTCACCGCCACGAGCGCAGCCACGCAGGAGCTCGACCGTCAGCTGAAGCTGAACGAGCAGATCATGCGCACCAAGGTCCTGCGCGCCGAAGAGGCGATCGCCCTCGTCGCCGCCGAGAAGGAGCGCGCCGACGCCAAGGCCGCCCGCAAGGCAGCGAAGGCGTAACGACGATGGCCGGCGAGACCGTCATCACCGTCGTGGGAAACCTCACGGCAGACCCCGAACTGCGCTATACGCAGTCCGGACTGCCCGTCGCGAACTTCACGATCGCGTCGACGCCGCGCACCTTCGACCGTCAGGCGAACGAGTGGAAGGACGGCGAAGCGCTGTTCTTGCGCGCGTCCGTGTGGCGCGAGTTCGCCGAGCACGTCGCCGGTTCGCTGACCAAGGGTTCCCGTGTCATCGCGACCGGTCGCTTGAAGCAGCGTTCCTACCAGGATCGCGAGGGACAGAACCGGACGGCGATCGAGCTGGAGGTCGACGAGATCGGCCCCTCGCTACGGTATGCGACGGCTCAGGTCACGCGTGCGGCATCCGGCGGAGGAAACTTCGGCGGCCAGTCGCGCCCTCAGGGCGTTCAGCAGCAGGATGAGCCGTGGTCCACGCCCGGCTCAGCGGCACCGGACGCGTGGAGCGCTCCGGGCACGTCCTACGGCGACGACACCCCATTCTGATCACATTTCCGGATGCTGAGGCATCCGCTCACCCGTAAGGAAGAACAATGGCTGGAAAGGCTACCGGCGATCGCCGCAAGCCGCGGAAGGGCGCGAAGACCCTCGCCCCCGCGAAGGCGATCCACGTCGGCGTCATCGACTACAAGGATGTCGCCACACTTCGCAAGTTCATCTCGGAGCGCGGGAAGATCCGCGCCCGTCGTATCACCGGTGTCTCGGTGCAGGAGCAGCGTCTGATCGCCACGGCGATCAAGAACGCGCGCGAGATGGCGCTCCTGCCCTATGCCGGCGCTGGCCGCTGAGGGGCACGATCATGGCAAAGCTGATTCTCACGAACGAGGTCGCCGGGCTCGGAAGCGCCGGTGACGTCATCGAGGTCAAGAACGGGTACGCCCGCAACTACCTCATCCCCCAGGGTTTCGCAGTGGCCTGGAGCCGCGGTGGCGAGAAGCAGGTGGCGTCGATTCGCGCCGCCCGCGAGTCACGCGCGATCCACGATCACGAAGAGGCCGTCGCACTCAAGAACTCGATCGAGGCCGCCAAGGTGCGCCTGGCGGTCAAGGCCGGCAAGGAAGGTCGCCTGTTCGGTTCGGTCAAGACCGCGGATGTTGCCGACGCCGTCAAGGACGCGGGTCTCGGTGACCTTGACAAGCGCAAGATCCACATCACCTCGCCCATCAAGGCGCTCGGTGAGCACGAGGCCACGATTCGTCTGCGCGACGATCTGACCGCCGTGATCACGCTCGAGGTGGTCGCCGCGAAGTAGTTTCGCGTCTGCAACGACGGATGCCGTGGACCTGGCGGGTTCACGGCATCCGTCGTTTGTTTCCTTCTCTTAAAACTCCAGGTGCAGGGCTTGACAAACCGCTCATAGGCGTTTTTCAGGTTTCGGATTTGTCCCCAGCTCCGTTCGAGTGGACGCAACCTTCAAGGGTGACTTCAATCACATTCCTTCTCCACAACCTGTGAATCATAAAAACCCAGATCAACAGCATTTTAATCCGGGACCGCGTCCGATGAATCGGGAGTTTTCCACAGGCGTTGTGCACAGGCAACCCGGCGTTTCGTCAGATCGGTCCACAGGGTTATCCACAGGCCGGTTTGCGGGTGTCGGTGCCCATGCCTAGCGTTGCCTGAGGCTTGGGGGTCGAGTCGGGGAGAGCGGGGCGCGCATGTCGATAGCGGACATTTCGGACGAGCGCCTCGGCGGCTCGGGGCGTGGTCCTGAGCGGATGCCGCCGCACGACCTGCTCGCCGAACAGAGTGCGCTGGGGGGCATGCTTCTGTCGAAGGATGCCGTGGCGGACGTCATGGAGACAGTGCGCGGCACCGATTTCTACGTTCCCAAGCATGAGCTGATCTTCGACGCGGTCTACTCGCTCTATTCGCACGGAGAGCCCACCGACGTCGTCGCCGTGACCGACGAGCTCATCAAGACGGGCGATCTGCAGCGCGCGGGGGGCGCGGATTACCTCCACTCGCTCACTTCGATCGTGCCGACTGCGGCCAACGCGGGCTACTACGCGTCAATCGTCAACGAGCGCGCGCTGCTGCGCCGCCTGGTCGAGGCCGGTACCCGCATCGTGCAGATGGGCTACAACGGGCAGGGCGAAGCGCTCGACCTCGTCAACACCGCGCAGGCCGAGATCTACTCGGTGACCGGGGCCGAGCGTGCCGAGGATTACGTGCCGCTGCAGATCGCCGTCGACGCCGCGGTGGACGAGATCGAGATCGCGCGCGGCCGTGACGGTCAGATGACCGGCATCCCGACCGGCTTCTCCGGACTCGACCAGCTGACCAACGGGTTGCACCCCGGTCAGATGATCATCATCGCGGCGCGTCCCGCGATGGGCAAGTCGACCCTCGCGCTCGACTTCGCCCGGTCCGCGGCCATCAAGCACGACATGCCGACGATCTTCTTCTCTCTTGAGATGGGCAGGAGCGAGATCGCGATGCGCCTGATGAGCGCCGAATCAGCGGTGCCGCTGCAGAGCATGCGCAAGGGCACGCTGGACTCGCGCGACTGGCGGACGATCGCCGCGACGCGCGGCCGCATCAACGACGCACCGCTCTACATCGACGACAGCCCCAACATGACACTCGTCGAGATCCGCGCGAAATGCCGGCGGCTGAAGCAACGCGTCGGGCTGAAGATGGTCGTCATCGACTATCTGCAGCTGATGACGAGCGGCAAGCGCGTCGAGTCGCGTCAGCAAGAGGTCTCGGAGTTCTCGCGTGCGCTGAAGCTGCTGGCCAAGGAGTTGGATGTGCCCGTTGTGGCGTTGTCCCAGCTGAACCGCGGCGCCGAGCAGCGCGCCGACAAGAAGCCGGCTCTCTCTGACCTTCGCGAGTCGGGCTCGATCGAGCAGGATGCCGACATGGTGGTTCTGCTGCACCGCGAAGCCGCGTACGAGAAAGACAGCCCGCGCGCCGGAGAAGCCGACCTGATCGTCGCCAAGCACCGCAACGGCCCCACCGACACGATCACCGTCGCGTTCCAGGGCCACTTCTCGCGCTTCACGGACATGGCCCCGGGTGACTTCGGGTGAT
>NZ_WOYQ01000005.1:85350-86893 GCF_011620665.1 Microbacterium sp. | reverse complement strand
CCCCAACCGTTTCCTTAGGACGGAACTGCTCTTCCATTGAGCTACAGAGGCTGGCCTCCCGATTCTAGACGTCCACAGCCGCTCAACCGCGCGGGGCAATGTCGGAACCCCGGCGTAGCGTGCAGCTATGACGTTCTTCACCCCGATGGGCCCCGACGGGGATCCGCTGCGGAACGACCCCGAACTGCGCGAGGCGCGTTGGGAACTCGCCATGAGTGCGGGTGCACCGCCCGAGCATGATGACGACGAGGGCTTCCCTCCGTCGGCGTTCGAACCCCGCTCGTCGCTCGATGATGATCTCGCCGACATCGACCGCACGGTCCAGCGGGCGCGCTCGGCGAGCGCCGAACAAGATCTTCTCTTTCACCGGATGCTCGTGCGCGCCTTCGCCGAGCCTGATCCGTGGGTTGGCCCCGACCCCACACTCGACCTCACCTGGAGCGACCCGCGCGGGCGGTCAACGGCCGAAGTCCGCGCCGATCGGAGCATGCTGGGCGTTCGTGCCGCGGCGGCCGATCTGGGCGTGCGCGTGGGTCTGTCCGACAACCAGATCAGGCTTCGCGCGCATCGCGCCGAGACGCTCTCCACCCGCCTGCCGTTCGTCTGGCAGAACTGCCTGCTCGGGCTCATCGCCGAACAGAACATGGCCTTCGCCGCACAACTCGCGGCGACGCTGCCAGGCGACGACCCCGAATCGTGGTCAAGGTTCGATGCGGCCCTCGTCGAGGTCGCGTGCCGGCTCGCGCCCGGCCGGTTCCGGCAACGTGCGCGTGCCGCTCGCGAACGCGCGCACTCCGAATCGCTGTCTGTTCGTCACGCGCGAGCCGCCGCCGACCGTCGGGTCACGTTCGACCCCTCACTCGATGGGATGGCCGAGATCTGCGCGCTCGTCCCTGCCAGCGACGCAGCCGCGATCGAGAACCGTGTGGAAGGGGATGCTCGTCACCTCGCTGCAGCCGACGGCGAAAAGCGCACGCTCGCCCAGCTCCGCGCCGACGTGCTGGTCGACCTCCTCACTCGCAATTCCGACGAGGCATCGAAGGTGACGGCGACCGTCAACATCACGATCCCCGCGATGACACTTCTGGGCGAATCCGACGAGCCCGCGACCCTCGCCGGATACGGGCCCATTCCGCTCGAGACCGCCAAGCGCCTGGCTTCCGGCTCATCCGACTGGTTCCGGGTGCTCACGCATCCGCTCGACGGCACCGTCCTCGATGTGGAACGCCGCGCCTACCGCGTGCCCGCCGATCTGCGCAGGTGGATCGGCATCCGCTACCCCACCTGTGTGTTCCCCGGCTGCACCCGTTCCTCCGCGAACTGCGACATGGACCATCGAAAACGCTGGGCCGACGGCGGGGCCACGTCCTCGATCAACATCGAGCCCGAATGCGGTCCTCACCATCCGGTCAAAGACGAAACGCTGTGGCACCTCGATCGTGACTCCGGCTCCGGCGCCCTCCGCTGGACCACGCCGACGGGCGCGACGGTCGGTGTCGATCCGCCACCGTTCTGACGCCGTTTCGACACCGTTTCGACACCG
>NZ_WOYQ01000005.1:75317-85250 GCF_011620665.1 Microbacterium sp. | reverse complement strand
CCGTTTCGACACCGTTTCGACACCGGTTCGACACCGCGCGACGCTGACATCCTGTGCGCATCCCGCGCCGCAGGCCGCGCCGCGCCTCAGCGGAAGTCGCGCGAGCGGTGCTGAACCCCCACCTTCAGGTCTTCGAACGCATCGGCGAGGAGGTTCGTCACCCCCTCCGGCGATCGTTCCAGCATGCCCCGGACGATAAGCGCCGGACTGTCGCGCAGCACCCGGCGGTACCTGTTCCACACCCCCGAAGAGCAGATCACGTTCACAAGGCCGTGCTCGTCTTCCAGATTGATGAACGTGATCCCCGATGCCGTCGCCGGCCGCTGCCTGTGCGTCACCAGTCCCGCCACCTCGACCCTCCGTCCCTCTTCGTGCGCGCGCAGTTCGTGCGACGAAAGCACACCGCGCGCATCGAGCGACGCTCGGTAGTGAGCCAGCGGGTGATCGTCGGTCGAGATGCCCGTGGCCCAGAGGTCGGCGGCGAGCAGATCGTAGCTGGACTGATCGCCGAACAGCGGCGGCTGCACCGACATCAGCGACCCGGCGAGATACTCGCTGCGGTCCAGGGCTGCATCGCCCGCGAGCCATATGCCCTCGCGCCGCGAGATTCCCATGCTCTCGAACGCACCCGCGGTCGACAGCGCCTCGATCTGCGCGGCCGTCGCCCCGGTGCGGCGCACGAGATCGCGGAGATCGCGGAAGAGCCCGCGCGCGGTCCGCTCGGCGACGATCCGCTCGGCGAGCGGCTTTCCGATGCCGGTGACCGAGGCCAGCCCAAGCCGCACCGCGAACGCGCCGTCGCGGCGATGCGCGGCCGAGACATCGGGGGCGGTGGAATCGAAGTCCGGCACCGGCGGCTGGTGGCGGTCGGTGCACGAGGGCAGGCCGGTCGGCTCTCCTCGCCCGTCGCGGTGCTCGTCGGAGACCGGTTCGAGGCCGGCATCCACTCCGGACGCGTGGAGGTCGGGGCGCCGCACCTGCACGCCATGACGGCGCGCATCGGCGGTGAGCGTCGCCGGCGAATAGAAGCCCATCGGCTGCGCACGCAGGAGTGCCGCCAGAAACGCCGCCGGATAGTGCAGCTTCAGCCACGACGATGCGTAGACGAGCAGCCCGAACGACAGCGAGTGACTCTCGGCGAAGCCGAAGTTCGCGAATGCCTGGATCTTCGCGTAGATGTCATCGGCGACGCCCCCGACCAGGCCATTGCGCTCCATCCCGGCGTAGAGCTTCGCCTTCACCGACTCGATCCGCTCAATACCGCGCTTGGAACCCATCGCCCGGCGAAGCACATCGGCATCCTCACCCGTCAGGTCGCCGACGGCCATGCCCATCTGCATCAGCTGTTCCTGGAAGATCGGGATCCCGAAAGTGCGCTCCAGCACCGGGATGAGCTTCTCGTGCGCGTACGTCACTTTCTCCTGCCCGAGCTTGCGCCGCACGTACGGATGCACCGCCCCGCCCTGAATCGGCCCCGGGCGGATGAGCGCGATCTCGATCACGAGGTCATAGAACCGGCGCGGCTGCAGGCGCGGCAGCAATCCCATCTGCGCGCGTGATTCGACCTGGAACACGCCGATCGAGTCGGCCCGGCACAGCATGTCGTAGACGGCCTGCTCCTCCTTGGGGATCGCATCGAGATCCCAGCGCTCCCCCGTCGCATCCGCGATCTCATCGAAGCAGTACTGGATCGCCGCCAGCATGCCGAGCCCCAGCAGATCGAACTTCACGAGCCCCATCCAGGCCGCGTCGTCCTTGTCCCACTGGATGACGGTGCGGTTCTCCATCCGCGCATGCTCGATCGGCACGACCTCCCCGACGGGGCGATCGGTGAGCACCATGCCGCCGGAGTGGATGCCGAGGTGCCGCGGCGCCTTCAGCAGCTCCCCCGCGTAGGCCAGCACCCGTTCGGGGATGTCATGGGAGCCGGGCACCGGCCCCTCCCACCGCTCGACCTGTTTCGACCAGGCATCCTGCTGCCCCGGCGAATGCCCGAGCGCCTTCGCCATGTCGCGCACGGCGTTCTTCGGCCGGTACTGGATGACGTTGGCCACCTGAGCCGCCCGATCGCGCCCGTACTGCGCGTACACCCACTGGATGATCTCCTCGCGGCGCCCCGAGTCGAAGTCGACGTCGATGTCGGGCTCTTCGTCGCGCATCGCCGAGAGGAACCGCTCGAACGGCAGCCGGTAGAAGATCGAGTCGACCGCCGTGATGTCCAGCAGGTAGCAGACGGCGCTGTTGGCGGCCGAGCCCCGCCCCTGGCACAGGATGCCGCGCCGCCGCGCCTCTTGCACGATCCCGTGCACGATGAGGAAATAGCCCGGGAAATCCTTCTGCTCGATGACCGCGAGCTCGCGGTCGATGCGCGCGCGACCGTCATCGTCGAGATCGGGATACTTGCGCGGCACGGCATCCCACACCAGCTGCCGCAGCCACGACATCGGCGTGTGACCGCCCGGCACCGTCATCTTCGGCAGTGCGGGCTTGGCACGCCGCAGCGGGAAGGCCAGCTCATCGGCAAGCGACACGGTCTGTGAGACCGCCCCCGGGTACCGGCGGAACCGGCGGGCCATCTCGGCACCCGAGCGCAGATGCGCCCCGGCGTGCGAGGGAAGCCAGCCGTCCAGCTCGTCCAGTCCCCGGCCGGCCCGGACGGCGGCGACCGCCGCGGCCAGATGCACCTTCTCGGGCACGGCGTAATGCACGTTCCCCGTGGCGAGTACGGGCAGGCCGCGCTCGGCGGCGAGCGCGGCGAGCAGGTCATTGTCGCGCGTGTCTCGGGGACCGCCGTGATCGATGAGTTCGACGTGCACGCTGCCACGCCCGAACAGGTCGGCCAGCCGATCGAGCTCGGTCGCGGCCGCCGCGGGCCCTCCGGCGGCGAGCGCCTGGCGAACGGCGCCCTTGCGGCATCCGGTGAGGACCGCCCAGTGCCCCTCGGCCTGCGCGGCCAGCTCGTCCAGTCGGTACAGGGGGCGCCCCTTCTCGCCGCCGGCCAGCTGCGCGTGAGTGAGGGCCGCGGCGAGGCGGTGATACCCCTCTTCGGCGCGGGCGAGCACCAGCAGGTGCGATCCCGCGGGATCGGCTTGACCGGCTTGAGGCGCAGTCAGGCCGAGCGAGAGCTCGGCGCCGAACACGGTCTTCACCCGGAACTTCTCGGCCGCTTCGGCGAACCGGACGATCCCGTAGAACCCGTCGTGATCGGTGATCGCGAGGGCGTGCAGTCCCAGCCGCTCGGCTTCCTCGGCCAGTTCGGCCGGCGATGATGCCCCGTCGAGGAACGAGAACGACGAATGGGCGTGGAGCTCGGCATAGGGCACCGGGTCGTCGGGACGCTCGATCGTCGGGGGTTCGTATGAGCCGCGCTTGTGCGATAACGCCGGGCCGTCGCCGCCGTCGGGGGGACGGCCGCTCAGCAGCCGCTCCATCTCGGACCACGTGACCGAGGGATTGTGGAAGCCCATCAGTCGTACACCCCCTCGGCATGCCACGCACCCTCTTCGCAGACGAGCAGCCAGGCGCGCTCGTCGTCGTCGAGCACCTGGAACCGGTGCGCGTGACGGGCACGCGCCGGATCCCACCCGCGTTCGACGATCGGCCAGGGTCCCGCCCACCCGCGGATGCGGCGGCCGCGGCCGGCGGCCACGAGCACGGCGGGCTCTCCCGTCGGCTCGCCGCGGCCGTCGACGGCGACCATGTCACCGTCCGCATCGATCACCTCGACCGCCAGCGCCTCGGCGAACACCGTCGCCGGCAGCGGGCCCACGAGACTCCCCGGCCACGGTCGTGCGCGATCGCGCGTGCTCGTCACCGCATCCCCCCACGGGACGAGCACCTGGCGTTCGGCGAGCCACCGGCCACCCCCGATCACCGGGGTGAGCACCGCCCGATGACCGAGCATCGCCTGCACGCGTGACAGCGCATGGTGGACCCGCTCCTCCGGCCCCCCGCCGAAAAGCCTCGCCGTGTGATGGGCCGCGGCATCCACGCCCTCCGGCTCGATCCGCACGCGTTCGACGCCGCTGTGCAGCCCCTGCTCGGCCAGCTGCCAGCGCACGCGGTCGACGATCGCCGCGGCATCGAACGACCCCGGATGCAGCCACACCCGATCGCTTCGCTCACCCCGCTCACCGGTGAGCACGACCCTCAGCTCGGTGCACACGAGGTCCAGAGCGCCGAGGCGCGAGACGAACTCCTCCGCCGGCACGCGCACCCCGAAGGCCACCTGCTCGGCCGCCTCGACGGGCGGCTCGAACGCCACCTCACGGTGGAGCTCGGGTGGCGGAGTGCGCGCCGTCACCGGCTGCGAGTCTGCACCCGCGGCCAGTGCGTGCAGTCGCGCGCCGCGCGCGCCGAACCGCTCGATGAGCCGCGCCTCGGGCATGGCCGCCACGGCGCCGAGGGTCTGCACACCCAGCCGCGCGAACAGCGCGACGATGTCGTCCTCGGCGAGCACGGTGACCGGCAGCGGCGCGAGGAAGGATGCCGCCTGCCCGGCCGGGACGATCCGCACCGGCGCGTCGGGACGCGTGCCCGAGCGAGCCGCCTGCTCCGCCGTGAACGGGCCGTCTGCGATCCCCACCCGCACGTCCGGGAGTCCGAACTCGGCGATCACTCCCGCCAGCACGGTCGCCGCGGCCGCCTCACCTCCGTAGTACCGCGCGGGTCCTCTGGCGCGTAGCGCGCAGAGCCCCGGATGGCGCAGCTGCACACCCGGCGCGAGCTCTTCCAGTCGCGCGATCAGCGGCGCGAAGGCCCGCTGATCGCGCACAGGATCGGCGTCGGCGACCACCAGCGCCGGGCAGCGGGACTGTGCGTCGCGGCGCCGCTGCCCGCGCCGCACGCCCTCGGCGCGGGCAGTCGGCGAGCACGCCACGACCGCGCCCTTCGCGAAGATCGCGATCGGCAGCGCAGGGTCGGGGGGATCATCGCCGTCGCGGGTGAGCGCGACGACCGGCCAATCCGGCACCCAGACCACGAGGGTGCGTACGGGAGCGGTATCCATCTCACACCGCCGCCGGAAGGCGCTCGGACCGGTCCCAGCCCGGCGCCGGCACGGGTACTGGTGCGGCTCGGGGCGCGGCGAGAGAGCCCCCGGCATCCGGCAACAGCATGCGGCCGCGTCGAGGAACGGGAAAGCGGCGGCTCGAGACCGTCACCGTGAGCTCACGCTGCTCGAGCAATCCGTACCCGTCGCCGAGTCCCTCCCACGCGGGATCGGCGATATCGATCATCGCCTCGGTCTGCGGCCACGGCCCTTGCACGAGCAGAACCGACCCCCGCTCGCGCATGCGGGCGGCCAGGCGCGAGACCTCGGCATCCTTCGCCCGTGCGGGAGGACGGACGGCGACCACCGGCAGCACCTCGGCGATCGTCCCGACGACCGCCAGCCAGCGCTGCCCGGGATCGGGGATGAGGACCAGGTGCGACAGGTCGACCCCCGCGCTCTCGGCCGCTTCCGCTCCGAGGCGCGGCACCCCCACCACACCGCACCACGAGCCGTCGCGCGACGGTCGCGCGAGCAGCGCGAACAGCAGCGAGGTCGAAGATCCCAGCGAGTAGGCCGACCCGACACGCAGCCCCCCGCCGGGCAGCAGATCAGCCAGAGCGGGGTGCACCGGCAGCACGGGCGCGTCGAGTCGACGCCCCTGCACGCGCTCGAGCTGTGCGCGCAGACGCGTCACCTCGTCCGCGATCGCCGCGTTCCCCACGATCGACCTCATTCCGACAGGCTAGAACTTTTGTTCTACTTACTCAACCCATTGGAATCGAAGATATCCTCGAGATCCGACATCGCTCTCTCACTGCCACCTTGTCCCACTTTGTGCTGGTTTCGCTGTCCGGAATCAGCCACAAGTGGGACAACACCAGCCACAAGTGGGACATGGCCGCACGGCAGCACGGCCGCACGGCCGCCCGGCAGGGGGCGAGCGTCAGGCTGCGAGCGACAGGTAGGGCACCCAGGTCGGATCGGCGTGCTCGGTGCCGCGGACGATCCACTGGCCCCCGCGCGGCGGCTGGGGGACCCAGCGCAGCTCCCAGCCCATCTCCTGCGGGGTGCGGTCGCCCTTCACGTTGTTGCAGCGCAGACAACACGCGACGAGGTTCTCCCACGAGTCCGCGCCACCGCGCGAGCGGGGCAGCACGTGATCGATCGTCGTGGCGCTCTTCCCGCAGTACGCGCAACGCTGTCCGTCACGGCGCAGCACGCCTCGTCGTGTGAGCGGCACCCGCCTGCTGCCCGGCACACGCACGTAGCGGGTCAGCACGATCACCGCCGGCCGCTCGTAGACCCCGCGGACACCCCACACCGGGTTGTCATCGATGCACTCGACGATGGTCGCCTTGTCGTTCATGACGAGCACGAGCGCTCGCTTGAAGGAGACGATGGCCAGCGGCTCATAGCCGGCGTTCAGAACCAGAGTGCGCATGCGGGGTCCTCTCGGGCAGGGACGAAAAAAGGCACTGTCATGAAGACAGCGCCTTTTTTCCACGACGACGGTCGCGGCAGTCGTGCACATGATGCCGAAGGACATGGCGACCGA
The DNA here is from genome assembly GCF_011620665.1 of Microbacterium sp. Classification (GTDB taxonomy): domain Bacteria; phylum Actinomycetota; class Actinomycetes; order Actinomycetales; family Microbacteriaceae; genus Microbacterium. The sequence goes on along the minus strand of NZ_WOYQ01000005.1, from coordinate 78,702 downwards.
TCGCGTTCGCTGACCGAACGCTCGGTACTCGATCCATCTGATCCCCCTCCGCGATGCGCATCGGGATCAGTGTAGGACAGTCAGCTGACGTTGGCCTGCAGCCAGCTCTCCGCGTTGACCCACGAACCGCTGACGTAGATCTCGAGGTGCAGGTGCGTGCCGTACGCGCGTCCGGTGTCGCCGACCTGACCGATCAGCTGCCCAGCCGTCACGGCCTGCCCGACCGTGACCCGACGCGTGCCGTAGCTCATGTGCGCGTAGAGCGATGTGACGGTGGTGCCGTTGATGTTGTGGGCGATCTTGACGTAGACGCCCCAGCCGCTGCTGCTCTCGGTCGATTCGATCACGACGCCGTCGGCCATCGCATAGATCGGCGTGTAGCGATCGGCCATGTAGTCCGTGCCCTTGTGACCGGCGTAGGGCGTGCCGAAGCTGTTGAACGAGGTCAGCGGACGCACCACCGAACCGGACGACGCGATCGACAGGGCGATCGCGCCGCTGTAGGCCGCCGAGGCGCTCGATGCCGCCGAGATCCGTGCGGCCGCAGCTGACTTCGCGGCTTCTTCGTCCTGCTTGGCCTGGATCTCCTGGGGCGTCGTCGCCGAATAGCTGTCACGGGCGAGCGCCTCGGGTGTGGCCTCGGAGGCGACGACGAGCGACTGCGCGTTCTCTGCCGCGACCTGCTGCAGCGTCAGCGCTTCCGCCGAGGATCCGGTGCCCGCGGCGAAAGCCGGGATCCCCACGGCCGCGACCAGACCGGCGACAGCGGTGACCGTCAAGAAACTGCGCATCGGGTGCACCGTCGTACGGGCAGGGCGGGCAAGGCCAGCAGGCCGCGCGGACTTCGCGATCTTCGCGGCGGCAACGGTCGTGCGGCGTGCAGGCCGCTGAGACGCGCTCCGGAGCGCGCGTCGTCGCTGATCTGGGGGCGTCGGAGCGGCTTCGGGTTCCGCCGACGAGTCGAGCTGTTCAGCCAAATTATCCTCCGGCGCCTCTGCATGTCTCCCGGTGAAGCAAGGAACTGCTGGCTCGTCGGCAATCAGTGTCAGGCACAGATGTACGGGTGCACCGAGCGAATGACGAACCGATGAGGCAACTCGCGCGGCGATCCTGTGGCGGGCTTCTCGCCGACGGACTTCCCCAGGGTAACGGAAGGTAACGAATAAGTCACTTCGAACAGCGGCGCGGCGCAGGGCCTCCCGCCAGGGTCTTGTTCATGCCCGCGGACGGACATCCACCAGGAAGATGTGCGAGGCGACCTCGACCGGCAGTTCGAGGCCGTCGTCCTTTCCGTCCATCTGGACGAGCACATAGCCCTCGCTGAAACGGTAGCTTCCGATGCCACCGGGGACCACTCCGGCATCCCGCAGCTGCTCGAGGAGCTCGGGGTCGACCTGCACCGGCTCGGCCAGTCGTCGCACGGTCCCGCTCACCGGGCCGCCGGTCTCGTGCAGAAGACGGACGAGGCCCACGACGCCCTGATCGAACGTGTTCGCGGGAACATCGCCGAGTCGCGCGAGTCCCGGGATGGGATTGCCGTAGGGCGATTCGGTGGGGTGTCCGAGCAGCTCGACGAGTCGGCGCTCCACCTGCTCGCTCATGACGTGCTCCCAGCGGCAGGCCTCTTCGTGCACGTACGCCCAGTCCAGACCGATCACGTCGCTGAGCAGGCGCTCGGCGAGACGATGCTTGCGCATGACGTCGACGGCCTTCTGCCGGCCGGATGCCGTGAGCTCCAGCGAGCGGTCGTCGGTGACGATCACGAGGCCGTCCCGCTCCATGCGTCCCACGGTCTGGGAGACGGTGGGACCCGAATGACCGAGACGCTCAGAGATGCGCGCGCGCAGGGGGACGATGCCCTCCTCCTCAAGCTCGAGGATCGTACGCAGGTACATCTCTGTGGTGTCGATCAGATCGGTCATGGCGGCCTCGGTGCACGGGTCGGAAATGCCGTCTCAGCCTATCCGCTTGTGAGGGTCGGGAGACCGGAACAGCGCGCGCCCGACCCTAGACTCGGTGCATGGCTCACGTGACGCTCCCGCGCGACATCCTGCCCGCCGACGGACGGTTCGGCTGCGGCCCTTCGAAGATCCGTCCCGAACAGATCGAGGCCCTTGCCGGGCCCGGCGCGGTTCTGCTGGGCACGTCTCACCGCCAGTCGCCCATCAAGAGCCTCGTGGGCCAGGTGCGCATGGGCCTGTCCGACCTCCTGCGCCTGCCGGACGGCTACGAGATCATCCTCGGCAATGGCGGGTCGACCGCCTTCTGGGATGCCGCGTCGTTCGGACTCATCGAGAAGCGTGCGCAGAACCTCGTCTTCGGCGAGTTCGGCGGCAAGTTCGCAGCGGCTGCCGGAGCCCCATGGCTCGACGCGCCGGACGTGCGCACCGCGGCACCCGGGTCGAGTGTCGCACCCGAGCCGGTCGCCGGCGTCGACGTCTACGCGTGGCCGCACAATGAGACCTCGACCGGCGTGGCCACCGCCGTCACCCGCGTGACAGGCGATGAGGGTGCGCTGACCGTGATCGACGCGACCAGCGCCGCCGGCGGCATCAACTTTCGCGTCATCGACAGCGACGTCTACTATTTCGCGCCGCAGAAGAACCTCGGCTCCGACGGCGGCCTGTGGTTCGCTGCCGTCTCACCGGCGGCCATCGAGCGGATCGAGCGGATCGCGGCATCCGGTCGGTACATCCCCGAGTTCTTGAGCCTGAAGAACGCCGTCGACAACTCACGGCTGAACCAGACGCTGAACACCCCCGCGGTCACGACGCTCTTCCTGCTCGACAAGCAGCTCGAGTGGATCAACGAGAACGGCGGACTCGGCTGGGCGGCCGCCCGGACGGCCGAATCCTCCGGCGCACTCTACGACTGGGCCGGGACCTCAGCCGTCGCGACGCCGTTCGTCGCCGACCCCGCCGACCGCTCACCGGTCGTCGTCACGATCGACTTCGACGATTCGGTGGATGCCGCGGCCGTCGCCGCGAGTCTCCGCTCGAACGGAATCGTCGATACCGAGCCGTATCGCAAGCTCGGACGCAATCAACTGCGCATCGCGACGTTCGTCTCGATCGAGCCCGACGACGTCCGCCAGCTCATTCGCTCGATCGATTACACGATCGAGCGCCTCGACGGCTGAGGTCGCTGCGCCGGGACACCGGCGCGTCCGCGCGGACGGCGCTGACGGCGTGGATGCCGATCAACGACCGCCGAACTCGTCCTCGTCGTCCTCGCCGATCTCGTCCTCGGCATCCTCGTCGAGCGAGTCGATGTCGACCCCGTCCAGGTCTCCGGAGTGCAGGATCGGCGAGCCGTCCTCGTCGAAGTCCGAGGCGTCCAGATCGTCGAGGTCGTCCAGTTCATCGTCGAGGTCATCGTCGAGGTC
>NZ_WOYQ01000005.1:27635-75217 GCF_011620665.1 Microbacterium sp. | reverse complement strand
AGGCGTCCAGATCGTCGAGGTCGTCCAGTTCATCGTCGAGGTCATCGTCGAGGTCATCGTCGAGGTCCTCATCGAGATCGTCGTCCGGGGCTCCGTCGCTCTCGGTGCCGCCGTCCTCGTCCTCGTTCCCGGCCGCAGCCGCTGCTTGCGCGGCCTGATACTCGGCCAGGCGCTCGGCCCACGGCACCCAGTCCGGCGCGAGGAGCGCGCCGTCGCCGGGCAGCAGCTCGACCTCGAGCACCGTGGGTTCGGCCCCCTCGACCACGGCGAGACTGACGGTCCAGAACCACGAGGGATACCCGGGCTGCGTGTTCGCGAAACGGAGCGACACGACCCCGTCCTGCTCGACCGCGTACCCTTCAGGGGCTCCGACGGTGCCCGGAGGCGTGATCTCGTGCAGGGCGGCGAGCGCCAGGTCGCGGGCTCCCAGCAGCCGCTCGTCCGGCTGCGGGTCAGGCATCAAGATCATCGGCGACCTTGCGCAGAATCGCCGCGACCTTCTTGCCGTGCGCGGGGCTCGGATAGTTGCCGTGGCGCAGGTCTCCACCGACGTTGTCGAGGAGCGAGACGAGGTCCTCGATCACGACGGCCATGTCGTCGGCCTTCATGCGGTTGCGCTTGGCGAGGGTCACCGGCTCGTCGAGCACCCGCACGGCGAGCGCCTGCAGTCCGCGCTTGCCGTCGGCGACGCCGAAGTCGAGCCGCGTCCCCGGCTTGAGACCCGTGGTACCGGCAGGAAGAGCGGTCGCGTGCAGAAAGACGTCCTGGCCATCGTCGCCCGAGATGAAGCCGAAGCCCTTCTCCTCGTCGTAGAACCTGACCTTGCCGGTGGGCATCTCAACCTCGCTGATCGACACCCGCGATGCGGGTACCTGCTGTGGGGGCATCCGGCCGTGGGGACACGGCGAACGGGCGCCGGATGGCACCACATCCAGCCTACGGCACCGCCACCGCGGCGAAGCGTGATGCGCAGTAGGCTGAGTCCGATGTCCTCCTCGACTCCCCCCTCACGCGACGATCTGCCGGTTCGCCGCATCGACCGCATCCTCGCCTTCATGTCGCTCGGGCTGTTGGTCCTGTCGATCATCTGCTTCATCGCGATCATCATCGGCACCTCCTCGGGCCTCGAGTACTCCGACTTCCAGACCGGTGTCTGGCCGGTGGTCAGTGCGCTGCTGTACGTCGCGCCGATCATCGCGTTCCTGTTGCTGCTGAGCGTGCTGATCATGACCTTCATCCGGAGGGCACGGGAGAGCAAGGGCCGCTGACGTGGCGGCCTCGGACGCACGTTCCCTCGCGAGCCGCATCGCACAGCTCGATGACCCCACGCTGACGGACATGCTGGCCCTTCGCCGCGTCTCGGCCTCGGTGGCCTGGTCCGACGCGTTCGACGCGGCCGATGCGCTGCTCGATCCGGCGTCCGTCTCCCGCGCGCTCATCGAGTTGTCCGCAGACGACGCCGATGCGCTCGACGCAGCCCTCGAGAGCGGCGGAGCGATCCCGGACGGCGTGTCTCGCGATCGACTGAGCGCACGCGCACTGGTCGACGACGAGGGCCGCCCCTACGCCTCGGTCGCCGCGGGTCGGGCGCTCGTCAACCGCGTCGCACCGAGGCCCGCGAGTTCGAATGCGCCGGTCGCGGCAGCGAGCGATGACCACGCGGCCGAGCTTGCGTTCGAGGCCTCGGCCGCACTGGCCGACATCCTGCAGGCCACGCTCATCCTGCCCGTCTCCCGCATCGGCTCAGGTCTGCTGGGCGCGGCCGACCGTCGCCGGCTCGTCGAATCCGGAGCCGCCCCGGACGGCCGCGGCGCGGACGAGCTGATCGCCATCGCAGAGCGCGCGGGACTCCTCGCGGTCGATGACCGGCACTGGCTGGTGACGCGCGCCGGCATCGAATGGATGAGCCTGGGCACCGTCGACCGGTGGGAGTCGGTGGCGCGCCGTCTGCGCGAAGCGCTTCCCTCGGCCGTGCGCACCGTGGAGGGCGGGTGGATGCCGGTGGCCGAGTGGCCGACGGCCTATCCGTTCGATCCGACGTGGCCGAACCGGGCGGCGGTCCTGCGCGGACAACTCGAACGGTGGGCCGTCGTGGCCGCCGATGGCGAGCCGGCCGGCTGGGCACGGCGATTCGCCGCGGGTGGCGATGCCGATCTCGGCGCGCTTCAGGCACGGCTGCCGCCGGAGGTGGACCGCGTGTACCTGCAGAACGATCTCACGGCGATCGCTCCGGGACCGCTGGCTCCTCAGCTCGACATGCGCCTGCGCCTCATGGCGCGCCGCGAGTCACGGGCCCAGGCATCCACGTATCGCTTCACGGCCGAGACGCTGTCCGAAGCCTTCACGGCGGGCGAGACCGCAGACACGGTGCGCGAGTTCCTCACCGCGCTGTCACTGACGGGTCTGCCGCAGCCGCTCGCGTACGAGATCGAGCGGTCGGCGAGCCGGCACGGCGCGCTCCGGGTGGGTCCCGACTCGACGGGTCAGACACTCATCACCAGCGACGACACCTCTCTGCTGCGCACCGTCGCCGTCGACCAGGCGCTTCGCCCGCTCGGGCTCACGGACCTCGACGAGGGATTGGCCACGCGCAGCAGCCCCGACACGGCGTTCTGGCTCCTCGCCGATGCCCGGTACCCCGTCGTGGCGGTGGGCCCCGACGGTCAGCGGCGTACCCTCGACCGCCACCGGCTCGCGCCCGACGTCCCCGCCGCGCCGGCCCCCGCCGGCGCCGCGTACGCGCCTCTGGTGGCGCGGCTGCGCGCCGCGCACGCGCACGACGCCGATGCCGCCTGGCTCGGCCGGGAGCTCGAACAGGCGGCGCGCTCACGCGCGCTCCTGATCGTCGCCGTGCGGCTTCCGGACGGCAGCGATCGGGAGGTGACGCTCGAGGTGACCGGACTCGGCGGCGGGCGGCTGCGCGGACGTGACCGCGGCGCCGATGTCGAACGCACGCTGCCGATCTCGAGCATCGTGAGCGTGCGCCCCGTCTGAGCGGACACAGCCGGCGCGGGTAGACTTTCCCGTTATGGCTGATGGCCCCCTGATCGTTCAAAGCGATCGCACCGTCCTGCTCGAGGTCGCCCACCCGCAGGCGGAGAGCGCGCGCCACGAGCTCGCGATCTTCGCTGAGCTGGAGCGCGCACCCGAGCACATCCACACCTATCGCATCACCCGCTTGGGTCTCTGGAACGCGCGCGCGGCCGGCCACGACGCGCAAGACATGCTCGCGACGCTCGACCGATGGTCCCGCTTCCCCGTACCGCCGTCGGTGTCGACCGACATCCGCGAGACCGTGGGCCGCTACGGCCGGCTGGTGATCGAACGCGATTCCGACGGGGCGCTGATCCTGCGCGCCAACGATGCCGCCGTCCTGGCCGAAGTCGCGCGGAACAAGCGCATCCAGCCCCTGCTGATCGGCCACCCCTCGCCCGATGTGTTCGTGGTGGACGCGTGGGCGCGCGGCCATATCAAGCAGGAGCTGCTGAAGATCGGCTGGCCGGCCGAAGACCATGCCGGCTACACGCCGGGGACCCCGCACGAGATCGATCTCGCCGAGGAGGGCTGGACGCTCCGCCCGTATCAGCGGCAGGCCGTCGACATCTTCCGGGTGGGCGGATCGGGTGTCGTCGTGCTCCCCTGCGGCGCGGGCAAGACCCTCGTGGGCGCCGCCGCGATGGCCGAGACGAAGACGACGACGCTGATCCTGGTGACCAACACGGTCAGCGCGCGGCAGTGGCGCGATGAGCTGCTCAAGCGCACGTCGCTGACCGCCGATGAGATCGGCGAGTACTCGGGACAGGCGAAAGAGGTCAAGCCCGTCACGATCGCGACCTACCAGATCCTCACCGCGAAGCGGAAGGGCGAGTACGCCCACCTCGCGCTGCTGGACGCCCTGGACTGGGGTCTGATCATCTACGACGAGGTGCACCTGCTGCCGGCGCCGGTGTTCAAGCTCACGGCAGACCTCCAGGCGCGCCGTCGGCTCGGTCTCACGGCGACACTCGTGCGCGAGGACGGCCGAGAGGGCGATGTGTTCAGCCTCATCGGCCCCAAGCGCTTCGACGCCCCGTGGAAGGAGATCGAAGCGCAGGGCTTCATATCGCCCGCCGTCTGCTACGAAGTGCGTGTGGACCTGCCGGCATCCGATCGGCTGGAGTACGCTGCGGCCGCCGACGACGAACGCTACCGGCTGGCGGCGACCGCGCAGGCGAAGATCCGCGTGGTGCGTGACCTCGTCGCGCGGCACGCGGGCGAGCAGATCCTCGTGATCGGACAGTACCTCGATCAGATCGACGTGCTCGCCGACGCTCTCGGGGTGCCGAAGATCACGGGAGCGACCCCGGTCGACGAGCGCGAATCGCTCTACGGCGCGTTCCGCGAGGGACGCATTCCCGTGCTGGTCGTCTCGAAGGTGGCCAATTTCTCGATCGATCTGCCGGAGGCATCCGTCGCGATTCAGGTGTCGGGCTCGTTCGGGTCGCGCCAGGAAGAGGCGCAGCGCCTCGGGCGCCTGTTGCGCCCGAAGACGAGCGGCCGCACGGCGAGCTTCTACACGCTCATCGCCCGCGACACCGTCGACCAGGATTTCGCGCAGAATCGGCAGCGATTCCTCGCCGAGCAGGGGTACAGCTATACGATCCTGGATGCCGACGCCATCGCCGCGTGACCAATCCCGCGCGCGGCGCGCGCCGGGCGGATCGAGCCGCCTACCGCTGGCGACCCGCGGGGATCTGGACCGGGGACGTCTGGTCGAAGGGAGATGGTGCGGGCAGAGTCAGCACGAGCGTCCGCGGCATCCGGGAGCGCCGGAAGAGCACCTCGACGACGGCGACGTACCCGCCGATCAGAACGACCGACCACAGCATGCTCAGCGGGCCTTGATCGGTCGCCGTCGGATCAGCCCCGCTGGCGAGGCCCGACAGGAATCCCACCAGGTTGTTGACCACGTGCAGCGCGATGGCCGCCTCGAGCCCACCCGTGCGCCAGGTGAGCCAGCCCGCCGCGACCGCGAAGAGCGCGACCCCCACCTGCCCGTACACGTCATAGAGGTGCCCGACGACGAACAGCGGCACCGGAAGCAGGATCGCGAACGCCGGATGCCGCAGCCACCGCCCGATGGTCTGCATCAGGTACCCGCGGAAGATGTACTCCTCGGCCGCCGACTGCAACGGCACCAGCAAGAGCACGATGACGAGGGTCACCGCCCAGAGCGGGTTCTCCCGCGGTGCAAGCGGCGTCCCCTCGGCCGGAAACAGCAGCGACAAGCCCGTGAGCACGACCGCGATGACGGCCGCGGCGGCGGCGCACAGCAGCATCCAGCGCCAGCGGAGGCGCCCCGCCGCCGACGAGATCAACCCGACCCGGCGGCCGTTGACGATGAGCGAGGCCAGCACGTACGCGGGAAGCATGAGGGCGATCACTCCCAGCAGGAAGGACACGAGGAACGGGTCGGTCAGGTCGAAGGTCGGGGCGAGTGCCATGGCCTGGAACCGATCGAGGATGCCGGGGTCAGCGAAGGCCGCCAGCACCGTCGCGACGACCACGACCACCTGGAAGGCGAGGTAGAACGCGAGCGCGAGCAGTCCTGTTGCGAGCGGGGTCCACCACCCGCTCCGGCGGCGCGCGAAGACGAGGCGATGGAAGGCAAGGCCTCCCGTGAGGGCATCCGAAGGAAGCGTCATGTATCCATCATCACCCCGAGCGCAGTACCCGATATCCAGCAAAAGGAACGATGACGGTGCCAGACTGGCCCTATGACTGCACCGCGCATCCTCGTCGTGGACGATGAACCGAATATTCGCGACCTGCTCGTGACAAGCCTCCGCTTCGCCGGCTACCAGGTGCGAGCCGTCTCCAACGGCGCGCAGACCATCTCGGCCGTGCTCGAAGAGGAACCGGATCTGATCATCCTCGACGTCATGCTCCCGGATATGAACGGCTTCAGCGTCACCAAGCGGCTGCGCGGGGCCGGGTACACCGCGCCGATCCTCTTCCTGACGGCGAAGGACGAGACCGAGGACAAGATCGAGGGTCTGAACGCGGGAGGCGACGACTACGTCACCAAGCCCTTCAGCCTCGACGAGATCGTCGCCCGCATCCAGGCGATCCTGCGCCGCACCATGCAGGCAGACGAAGAGTCGACCATCAAGGCCGGCGAGCTCTCGATGGATCAGGACACGCACGACGTCCTCGTCGGTGACGTGTCGATCGACCTCAGCCCGACCGAGTTCAAGCTGCTCCGCTACCTCATGCTCAATCCGAACCGGGTGCTCAGCAAGGCGCAGATCCTCGACCATGTCTGGGAGTACGACTTCAACGGCGATGCCGGCATCGTCGAGAGCTACATCTCCTACCTCCGCCGCAAGATCGACCCGTATTCCAGCGAGCCGCTCATCCAGACGAAGCGCGGCTTCGGCTACATGCTGAAGGCCGGCAAGACGGCGTAGCCCGCCGTCGTCATGGATACTCTGCCGAGCCCTTCGCGGAACGCGAAGAGGAACGACCGGGTCACATCATGGTGGCGCGGCTTGAGCCTGCGCGCCAAAGTGACCGGGGTGACGGTCGCGGTCCTCGCGGTCGGTCTGTTCGCGGCGGGCGTCGGGACCATGGTGTTCCTGCGCGAGACGCAGATCGCGGCACTGGACCAGTATCTTCGCCAGCTCGTGACCACCGATGTCGCGAGTGCGCTGTTCGATGTCGAGGTGGTCGACGGCGTGCCGCGGTTCGCGGACCAGGGCGGACCGGCGACGCAGTATTTCATCGCGATCTACGGGCCGGACGGCTCGTTCATCGCCTCGGCGGGCGGCGACGGCGACGAACCGGAGTTCCCGGTATCCTTCTCGCTCGAGAAGACCCTGATGACGGGCACAGAACCCTTCACGCTGCCGTCCGCGGACGGCCCCGGCGAGTTCCACGCGAGCGTCGACTTCCTCCCGCCCATGCCCGGCGTGCGCGACACATACACGCAGCTCGTGGCGTTGCCGCTGGTCTCGGTGAACCAGACGGTCGCGTCGTACATCGGCATCTACACACTGCTGGCGCTCGTGACCCTGCTCGCCGGTGCGCTCGCGACCCGGTGGCTCGTGACGCTCGCGTTCCGCAGCCTCAGTCAGGTCGAATCGACGGCCATGTCGATCGCGGCCGGGGACTTCACTCAGCGCATGAGCGACATCTCCCCCCGTACCGAGGTGGGCCGGTTGAAGACAGCGATCAATGCGATGCTCGACCGGATCGACCAGGCTCTCGGACAGCGCGACGCGACGGTGCAGCAGATGCGCCGGTTCATCGGCGACGCGAGCCACGAGCTGCGCACGCCCCTGGTCACCGTGCGCGGCTATGCGGAGCTGTACCGGATGGGCGCGATCTCGGGCGACGAGCAGATCGCCCAGTCGATGGAGCGGATCGAGAAGGAAGCGATCCGGATGGGGGTTCTGGTCGAGGATCTGCTGGCGCTTGCACGACTCGACGAGCGCCGCGACATCGTCGTCACCGACGTCGACCTGCGTCCGATCGCTCGGGATGCTGCGCTCGATGCGCGCGCGACCGCGCCGGACCGCGAGGTCTCGTTCGCGACGCGGGAGCCCGCGCACGTTCGGGCTCCGGCGACGGCTCCCATCGCTGCTCCGACCGGCGGCACTGCGCGAAAGCCCCCCACGGGGATCGCCGGCGCTACCCGGTCTCTGCTACGACGGCGCCCGCGAGCGCTCCCGGACGACAGTGCCCCGGCATCTGACGACCCGCCTTCCTCGACCGCCGCCACCGGGCCGTTGCCGATCGTCCTGGGTGATGAGAATCGCATCCGCCAGGTCGTCGCGAATCTCATGGGCAATGCGCGGCGCTACACACCCGCCGGCTCACCGATCGAGCTGAGTGTCGGGGTGGATGAGCAGGCCGGCACGGGATGGATCAGCGTCGCCGACCACGGCGAAGGGATCCCCGCGCAGATCCGCGACAAGATCTTCCAGCGGTTCTGGCGGGCCGACACCTCCCGCACGCGGGACACGGGCGGCTCGGGGCTCGGCCTGTCGATCGTCGCGTCGGTCGTCGAGGCCCTGCACGGTTCGATTGCCGTGAGTGAGACGCCGGGCGGCGGCGCGACCTTCCGCGTGGCGTTCCCGCTGGCGCACGTGCGCGATGCCGCCGATCACCTGCTCATCGAGACCCAGCCTCTGCCACGGATCCGTGCCGTCGAGGAGTGACCGCGACCGCGGGGAGTGGTGACGCGGCCCGCAGCTTCCTCCCCAGTCAGCCGGATCGGCCGGCTCTCCCCAGATGGTGTGCGCTCCGCCTCGGGATGCCGTCACCCTCCCTAGCGTGGAGCCACATCCATCGGAAGGGGTTCACATGGCAATCTTCAGTGTCGACAGCGACGCGGTGCTCACCGCGACGGCAGCGATCCGCGCGACCAGCGACCGTCTGCAGGGCGAGACGGCGTCGATGCTCGCGCAGCTCACGCAGCTGCAGGGATCATGGACGGGCTCGGCCGCCGTCGCGTTCCAGGGCGTCATCGAACGCTGGCGCCATGCTCAGAGTGAGCTCGAGGCCGCCCTCGGCGACATCGGAGGGGCGCTTGCGCACGCGGGCAACCAGTACGCTCAGACCGAGATGTCGGCCGCCGGTCTCTTCCGCTGACCCGCTCGCCTCGGGCTCCCCCGCCGTGTCCCACTTTCGGTGGCCCGCGTCCCACTTTCCGCTGACCTTCGGCAGTGGGAGCGACGGAAGGTGGGACACGGGTGACGGACAGCGAGACAGACAGCACCGAAAAGGCGAAGGGCCCCTCCATTCGGAGAGGCCCTTCGCCGTGGTTATCGCGGACTCAGAAGTCCATGCCACCCGTCGGGTCGCCCATCGCGGGGGCGGCGCTCTCGGGCTTGTCGGCCACGACGACCTCGGTCGTCAGGAACAGGCCGGCGATCGACGCGGCGTTCTGCAGCGCCGAGCGGGTGACCTTGGCCGGGTCGATGATGCCCTGTGCGAACAGGTCACCGTACTCGCCCGTGGCCGCGTTCAGACCGTGACCGATCGGCAGCTCCGAGACCTTGTTGGCCACGACACCGGGCTCGAGGCCCGCGTTCAGCGCGATCTGCTTGAGCGGCGCTTCGATGGCAACACGCACGATGTTCGCGCCGGTCGCCTCGTCACCGGTGAGCTCAAGGGCGTCGAGCACCTTCTTGCCCGCCTGGATGAGCGCGACGCCACCACCCGCGACGATGCCCTCCTCGACGGCGGCCTTCGCGTTGCGCACGGCGTCCTCGATGCGGTGCTTGCGCTCCTTGAGTTCGACCTCTGTCGCCGCTCCCGCCTTGATGACCGCGACGCCACCGGCGAGCTTTGCAAGACGCTCCTGGAGCTTCTCCCGGTCGTAGTCGCTGTCGGTGTTCTCGATCTCACGCTTGATCTGAGTGACGCGACCCGCGATCTGGGATGCCTCGCCGGCACCCTCGATGATCGTGGTCTCATCCTTCGTGATGATCACCTTGCGTGCGCGTCCGAGCAGGTCGAGCGTCGTGTTCTCGAGCTTGAGCCCGACCTCTTCGGTGATGACCTGGCCGCCGGTGAGGATCGCGATGTCCTGCAGCTGCGCCTTGCGACGGTCGCCGAAGCCGGGAGCCTTGACGGCCGCCGACTTGAAGATGCCGCGGATCTTGTTGAGCACGAGAGTCGCAAGCGCCTCGCCCTCGACGTCCTCGGCGATGATGACGAGCTCCTTGCCGTCCTGGATCACCTTGTCGACGATCGGGAGAAGGTCCTTGATCGCGGAGATCTTCTGGTTGACGATCAGGATGTAGGGGTCCTCGAACACCGCCTCCTGACGCTCCGCGTCCGTGACGAAGTACGGGTTGATGTAACCCTTGTCGAAGCGCATGCCCTCGGTGAGCTCGAGCTCGGTGCCGAAGGTGTTGGACTCCTCAACGGTGACAACGCCCTCCTTGCCGACCTTGTCGATCGCCTCCGCGATCAGCGCGCCGATCTCGGGGTCCGCCGCGGAGATGGATGCGGTGGCCGCGATCTCCTCCTTTGTCTCGACCTCCTTGGCCGAGGCGAGCAGCTCGTCCGTGATGGCCTTGACGGCCTTCTCGATGCCGCGCTTGAGCGAGATCGGGTCGGCGCCGGCTGCGACGTTCCGCAGGCCCTCGCGGACAAGCGCCTGAGCGAGGACCGTGGCGGTCGTGGTTCCGTCGCCGGCGACGTCGTCGGTCTTCTTGGCGACCTCCTTGACGAGCTCCGCGCCGATCTTCTCGAACGGGTCGTCGAGCTCGATCTCCTTGGCGATCGAGACACCGTCGTTCGTGATCGTGGGTGCTCCCCACTTCTTCTCGAGCACGACGTTGCGGCCACGGGGGCCCAGGGTCACCTTGACGGCGTCGGCGAGAATGTTGAGGCCGCGCTCAAGGCCGCGTCGGGCCTCTTCGTCGAAAGCGATGATCTTTGCCATAAGTGTGTCGTCCCTCCCGGACGTGAGGATGAGTCTTTAGCACTCGCGTGGAGTGAGTGCTAACCCATTCTGGCACTCGGCAGGGGGGAGTGCAAGCTGCGGCCGCGGCCGGCGGCACACACACAACGACCTCCGCGCCGGAGCGCAGAGGTCGTTCGGGGAAGCGGGCGTCAGGCGACGACGTGCACGGCTTCGGCCTGGGGGCCCTTCTGTCCGGCACCGACCGTGAACTCGACGGCCTGGCCTTCTTCGAGGACCCGGAAGCCGTTCATCTCGATGTTCGAGTAGTGGACGAAGATATCCTCGCCGCCGTCGATCGTGATGAATCCGAAGCCCTTCTCGGCATTGAACCATTTGACGGTGCCGCGGGTCTGTGCGCTCATTGTGGATCTCCTGATGCAGTGGGACCCCGCCATGCTAACGAGCCACGGCGGGGCGAAATCGCCGAATCCGCAACTATTGACACGTGTGCATCGAAGTGTTCACACACGTGAAACACACGCCTCAGCCCGCGGTGCCGGTCGTTCGGTCGAGGCCGATCACGACGACCAGCTGTCCCACCGACTCATCTCCCAGAAGGTCGGCGTACGCGCCGGTGAGCTCGACGCCGGCCCCTCCGATCACCTGCGCGAGTCCGCGCGCAGCGCCCTCGTCGGCGGGGATCGCGTAGAAGACGGTCGTGGTCTCGAACGCGTCCGATCCCGCCGCGCCGGCGGTGACGTCGGCCGCGTTCCATCCGGCCGCGATGATCGTGTCGGCGAACTGACCACCCAGACCCGACTGCGGTGTGGCATTGAGCACGGTGACCTTGTAGGTCGTGTCGATGATCGCCGCAGCCGGAGGGCTGCCGGCCTCTGTGACCGCCGGCGCCGGGAACACCGTGATCCGGCCGGTCGCGATCAGGGTACCGAAGATCCCCATCGCCACGAGTGCGACCGTCGCGATCGCCGACCAGAGGAAGACCACGCTCCCGCGCATGCGGGGGTTCTCTGCCCGATGTGCGCCGATCCGGCGGCTGTCGACGGGCAGGTCGTCGAAGCGGTCCTGGGGCGGGCGGGTCTTCGGCACCAGTGAATGCTACCGGGCCGGACCTGCGGATGCCGTCGCCCGGATGACGTGCTCGCGCGCGCGGACCTCGCGCAGGCGGCGCAGGCGGTGCACCAGCAGCGGATCGTGGGCCAGCGCATCCGCCGTGTCGATCAGCCGATTCAGCAGCTGGTAGTACCGCGCCGGGCTGAGTGCCAGCTCCCTGCGGATGGCCTCCTCCTTGGCCGCACCGTGCTGCTGCCACCGGGCTTCGAACTCCAGGAGCGCCAGATCACGGTCGGAGAGGGTCACATTTCCACGCTAACCGCCGATGCCCTCCGCGCTCGGCCGCCACTCGGAGGCATCGCGGAAACTCCACCATCCGCCCAGCGGGTCGGCCGCCGCCTCGACCTGACCGTCGAGCGCGACCGCGAAGCCGCCCGGCCAGGTCGCCGGATCGATCGGCGCCGTCCACCCGTCGTGCAGTCCCGGTGCATCGATCGTGAGCCAGCGCCCCGCCGCCCGCGCTCGGTCGATCACGCGCCGTCGCCCGGACCACGGCACGTGGGCGAGCACGCCCGGGGTCTGGATCACCAGCGTCGCCTCGGCGGGGGCGGATGCCGCCACCTCCGCGAGCAGGTCGGCCGCGTCGCCGGCGACCATCACCGGCGGGTCGGCGGCCGCGATCGCGAGCGCGTCCACCACGCGGCGCGCGCGACCGGTCTCGCCCGGCCAGACGAGCCCCGACAGCCATGCGGCCGTGTCCGGGGCGGCGGGGTCGAGCGGGTGAAGGTCGATGCCGGCGCGCCAGACGATCTCGGGAACAGCGACCTCCGGCATCCGCCGCCCACGCACCTCGCATTCCAGCACCACCGTGGAGGGACCGGATGCGGGGTCGAGCGCGAGCGTGCCCGCGATTCCCGAGTAGCGATAGGAGTAGCGGTCGGGATACAGGCACAGGCCCGCGCTCGCGCCGACCTCGAGGAGCGCGATCGGCCCGGCGATACGACTGAGCGCCGGAAGGAGCGCCGCACACCGCAGCGGCTCGTTGGTCTGCAGCGAGCGCCGCCCGCATTCGGCGACCACCGCATCGGCGTGGGACAGGAGCCACTCGCGCCACTCGGCGAAGTCCGGCTCGCCGGATCCGAGCATCCGGGTCACCGCGAAAACGAGCGGCGGCTGCCGATGTGTTGCGGGGATACGCGCGAGGACCCTCTGCACGACCGCATCCGCCGCGATGCCGGAGGCCCACTGCGCGTACCGGTGGGATCGTCCGGGGGCCTCGTCGCGGGCGAAACGGCCGAAGCGCTCGGCGACGTCGACTATCGGGAGTTCCACTCTCCCATTGTCGGGGAACACCCGCCCGCGGATTCGGGTTGAATGGCGGTGACGCAGAGGAGACCTCGTGAACCATCCCGTGGACAAGACCGATGAGCAGTGGCGAGCCGAGCTGTCGCCCGACCGGTACGCCGTGCTGCGACAAGCCGGGACGGAGCGCGCCTGGTCCGGAGCGCTGCTGAACGAAGAGCGGGCGGGACTCTACGCGTGTGCGGCGTGCGGCGCGGAGCTCTTCAACAGCGGCACGAAGTTCGATTCGCACTGCGGATGGCCCAGCTTCTACGAGTCGGTGCGCCCCGAGGCGGTCGAGCTGATCGACGACAGCTCCCACGGCATGCAGCGCACCGAGGTGCGGTGCGCGCGGTGCGGTTCGCACCTGGGGCACGTGTTTCCCGACGGCGTCGGCACGCCCACCGGCGACCGCTACTGCATGAATTCGCTCGCGCTGTCGTTCGCTCCCGAGCAGCGACCCCGGTAGAGCGAACCGGGTGCCGTGAGTCCGCCTGCGGACGCCGCAATCCCGGTCAGCGCCGCCGGCGGCGAGGCGGCACGGCGACGACGACGACCGAGAGCAGCGCGACCACGACCATCACCAGTTCGATGATCCACCCGGGACCCGCCTCGGCGGGCCACAGCGCGTCGAGCGCGAACGCCGTGAGAAGCTGCCCGGCGACAGCCCCGAGCCCGAGCACGAGGACCCCCGTGTGCACGACGAGCGCGGCGGACAAGAAGATGTAGCTCACGCCGACGATCCCTCCGAGATACAGCCAGCCGCCGGCGGGAAGCGCCCGCGGCGCGCCGACGATCGACACGTGGATGACCGCCGCCACGGCGAGGATCGCCGTCCCACCGAGGAAATTCACGAACGTCGCCGTGAGCGGTGTGCCGACGCGTTGCCGCAGGCGCCCGTTCGTGGCCTGCTGCCACGCGATGCCGACGCCGGCGAGCACCGGGAGCACCAGCATCCACACCGGCACCCGCTCGAGCACGCCGCCCTGGAGCGAGATCCCGACCGCGAGGAGCGCGAGGGCTCCGCCCGCGATCCGTGGCACGGTCACCGCGACCACCCCGCCCGGCCCATAGCCGGCTCGGTCGAGCACAAGACCGTTTGCGGTCTGCCCGGCCACGACACCGACTGTGAACAGCGAGACGCCGATCAACCCGACCGCAAGCCCCTGAGTCGCCACGGTCAGCGCGCCGGCGGCGCCGCCGCCGAGCATCCACCACGGGATCGTGCGTTCGCGGATGCCGGTGACGAGCGACCGGAATCCGCGGCGCCCGGCGGGCAGGGCAGCGGAGAGCACGATCATCGCGACGAGCCCCGAGCCGAACGAGATCACGGCCGCGACGAAGCCGTCGTCGAGGCGGAGCCCCAGCTGCCCGTTGATCCGCGCCTGCAGAGCCGTCAGGATCCCGACGACGACCGCCCCGCCCAGCGCGACTCCGGCCGGGAGCCGTGCGGGAGCGGGCTGGATCGACATCCTCGTCAGCCTACTCGCGCAGGCGAGTACGATCGGGGGTTGACCAGGGTGCACCGCACGGGGAGGAGAATCCATGAGCCGGGCGGCGATGTACGACGAGGTCGGGGACCCGCGCGTGCTCTACATCGGGCAGGTCACCGACACGGCGCCCGGTCCCGGGAAGGTCGCCGTGCGGGTGCGGGCAGCGGGCCTCAATCCCTACGACTCGAAAGTACTGAGCGGCGCGA
The DNA here is from genome assembly GCF_011620665.1 of Microbacterium sp. GTDB lineage: Bacteria > Actinomycetota > Actinomycetes > Actinomycetales > Microbacteriaceae > Microbacterium. Next base: position 60,707 of record NZ_WOYQ01000005.1, on the reverse strand, counting down.
TCGCGTCGACTGCGCCGTTCCCCCGCCGGATCGGCGGCGACCTCGCGGGCTCGGTCGAGGCGGCCGGCGAGGGCGCGGTGTATGCCGACGGCGCCCCGGTGCGCGTCGGCGATGAGGTGCTGGGCCGGGCTGCGGGCGCGATCGCCGAGCGGGTGATCGCCATGGCATCCGACCTCGCCCCACGCCCCGCTGGACTCGCGGTCGAGGTCGCCGGCGGACTGCACGTCGCAGGACTCACCGCCGTCGCGATCCTCGACACCGTTCCGATCGGCCCCGGTGACACTGTGCTCGTCGGGGGCGCCGCGGGCGGCGTCGGGCTCATCGCCGCGCAGCTGGCAGTGGCCGCGGGGGCACGGGTGATCGGCACGGCGTCCGCACGCAATCATGAGCTGCTCCGCTCGCTCGGCGTCGAGCCCGTGTCTTACGGCGACGGCCTCGCGGCGCGCGTCGCCGCCCGGGCAAGACTCACTGCGGTCTACGACTGCCACGGGCGTGACGCGCTGGATGCCGGGATCACCCTGGGCGTGGCCGCCGAGCACATGGTAGCGATCGCCGCCGGATCGGCCGGCGACGAGCTCGGCGTCCACGTGGCCGGCCAGCGGGCCAGGACCGCCGCCAACCTCGCTGCGCTGGCGGAGCGGGTCGCCTCCGGCGAGATCGTGGTTCCGGTGGCGGCCACCTACCCGCTCGACCAGGTCTCAGCTGCGTTCACCGCGGTCGCGGGCACGCACGCCCCCGGGAAGATCATCGTCACCCTCTGAGCGCGTGCGAACGGTGCCGGCTACAGGACTTGAACCTGCAACCCCCTGTTTACAAGACAGGTGCGCTACCAATTGCGCCAAGCCGGCAAGGAGTCCCAGTCTATCCGGCCCTCCGTGCGATCACGGGGTCACACCGGGCGTCGGCGTCGGAGACGCGGTCTGCGCCTTCTGATAGGCGCCGCTGGCGCTGGTCAGCACGAACTGGGCGAACTCGGCGGGGTCGGTGAGATCGCCGAGGTACTGCTGCCCGTTGACGACCACCATCGGGGTGCCCGTGAGCGCGAGGTTCGTGCCGGTGATGCCGGAGACGGCGCGTTCGGTTGCGGACTTCACCCACGCTGTGAACGCTTCGTCCTCGATGCACGAGCGGATCTGCTTCGGGTCTTCGGCGCCGGAAGCGACAGCGAGGTCGGCCAGCGCCGCATCAGAGATCCCGTCGGAGTCGACTGCGGGCTGCTGCGTCAGCAGCGAGTTGTGGAACGAAAAGAATGTCGTCGGCTCGTGTGTCGCAACGCAGGCGGCGGCGCTGGCCGCGCGCAGGGAGTACTTCGTTCCGTTTGACTTCGCCGTGAGCATCGACACCGGGTGGTAGCTCAGGGCCACGGCGCCGTCGTCCACCCACGATGCCAGTTGAGTGGAGTTCGCGAGCTGCCACTCACGCGCACCCGGCGAGAGGTAGTCGACGTAGACCTGGATGTCGACGACAGGGGCGCTGGTCGCCGTCGGAGTGGGCGCCGCCGCGCCCTCGGGCGCCGGCTCCGAAGTCATCGCGTCGGACTCGGACATGTCGTCAGGCGCATCCGAGACACCGCTGACATCGGTGACCACGAATCCGTCGCCGGTCGTGTTCGAAGGCGACGACTGCGGACGATCCAGCGTCGATCCGACGGCCCACGCGACCACGGTCGCGACGACCGCGACCGCCGTCACGACACCCGCGGCGAGCACGGAGCGACGGATGGTGCGGGCCCGCGCCTGCTGAGCCTGCACCTGCACCGCCTTCTCTCGCACAGCGTCACGGCTGCTGCGGGGCACTGGTGCGTTCGAGTTGTCGTCGCTGGACATGGGACCTTCTGGAAGAGCAGAGCAGGGTAGAGCAGACGGACGATCGCGGTGTCCGAGGGTGGCCACTCGGGCGTGGCGACCCTGACGATGCTAACCAGACACCCTGGGAGAAGCCAGACACCGCAGCGCGGATGATCACCTCGGATGTGATACTAGAGGTGCGTCCAATGGTGGGCGTGCGGGTCAAGCCCCCGCTCATTCCATTCATCACGGATCGTCCGGCACGTACCTGCCGGTGAAGGAGAAGAAAACATGGCGTCCGTCACATTCGACAACGCAACCCGCCTTTACCCCGGCGGAACGCGCGCCGCGGTCGACAAGCTCAACCTCGAGATCGCTGACGGCGAGTTCCTGGTCTTGGTCGGCCCCTCTGGTTGCGGCAAGTCCACGTCGCTGCGCATGCTGGCCGGCCTCGAAGAGGTCAACTCGGGACGCATCCTCATCGGAGACCGCGATGTCACAGACATCCCGCCGAAAGACCGCGACATCGCGATGGTGTTCCAGAACTACGCTCTGTACCCGCACATGACGGTGGCGGAGAACATGGGCTTCGCGCTGAAGATCGCCGGCGTCGGCAAGGAAGAGCGCGCCCAGCGCGTGCTCGAGGCGGCCAAGCTGCTCGATCTCGAGGAGTACCTGACCCGCAAGCCCAAAGCACTCTCCGGGGGTCAGCGTCAGCGCGTCGCGATGGGTCGCGCCATCGTTCGCCAACCGCAGGTGTTCCTCATGGACGAGCCGCTGTCGAACCTCGACGCCAAGCTCCGCGTGCAGACACGCACCCAGATCGCATCGCTGCAGCGCCGCCTCGGGGTGACCACGGTGTACGTCACCCACGATCAGACCGAGGCCCTCACCATGGGCGACCGCATCGCGGTTCTCAAGGACGGTGTCCTCCAGCAGGTCGGCACGCCCCGAGACCTGTACGAGCGGCCGGACAACGTGTTCGTCGCCGGATTCATCGGCTCGCCCGCCATGAACCTGTTTCCGGTCAGCGTCACCGACGGCGGCATCCAGTTCGGCACGGCCGTCATCGAGGCCGACATCGACAAGCCCGCCCACGCCACGCAGGTGACGGCCGGTGTGCGCCCCGAGGACGTCGTGGTGGGCCCTGCCGACGGCAAGGGCCTCACCGTGACGGTCGACCTCGTCGAGGAACTCGGCGCCGACGGCTACCTGTACGGACACACCGATCTCGCCGGAAAGCGCACAGACATCGTTGCGCGAGTCGACGGCCGCCACCACCCGAGCGCCGGCGAGTCGGTCGTGCTGGCACCCGCACCGCACCACGTGCACGCGTTCGACGTCGAGTCCGGCCAGCGTCTCACCAAGAAGGCGATCGCGTCCGTCTGATCCAATCTCGCTCGCGCAGCGGCGCGGGCGGGTCTTCGGAACGCCCGCGCCGCTGCGCGTGACCGGATGAAAGGCCTCCCGGTGGCGGACTCCCTGACGATCACGGCCAGCAGCATCGATCCCGGACTCCTCGCGCTCCCGTGGAAGACCCCGCTCGGGGAGTGGGGCAACGATACGATCGTGTCTCTGCCGAAGGGCCTGTCCCGCCATCTCGTGCGATTCGCGAATCTCTCCGGTCGGGTCGTGGCCATCAAGGAGACCACCGGTGAGATGGCTCGGCGCGAGTACGAGATGCTCGGCTCGCTCGCACGCCTCGACGTGCCGTGCGTGAGGCGAGTGGCCGCGATCGACGGGCGCAGCACGCCCGGAGGCGAGCAGCTGCCCGCGGCTCTGGTGACTGCCCACCTGAGATTCTCGCTCCCCTACCGCGCGCTGTTCACGCAGACGCTGCGTCCCGATACGGCGGGCCGCCTCGTGGATGCCCTGGCGGTTCTCCTGGTGCGCCTTCACGCCGTCGGATTCTTCTGGGGTGACGTCTCGCTGTCGAACACGCTGTTCCGGCGGGATGCCGGCGCGTTCGCCGCCTACCTCGTCGACGCAGAGACCGGCGAACTCCACGAGAGCGGTCTCACCCCCGGGCAGCGTGAACACGACCTGGACGTGGCCCGCACCAACATCGCCGGCGAGATCATGGATCTGGAAGCCGGCGGACGCCTCGAGGGCGGGGTGGATGCCGTGGCCATTGCCGACGGGATCATGGCCTCGTATCACTCGCTGTGGGGCGCGCTCACCGATCGTGAGACATTCTCCGCGGACGAAGCGTGGCACATCACCGAGCGCGTGAACCAGCTCAATGCGCTCGGATTCGACATCGGCGAGATGTCGATCGAAACGACGCCGGACGGCACCAGGGTGTCGATTCAGCCGAAGGTCGTCGACGCCGGCCACCACCAGCGCCGCCTGCTCCGTCTGACCGGATTGGACGTCGAAGAGAACCAGGCCCGTCGCCTGCTCAACGACATGGACGAGTTCCGCGCGCGCGTCTCACGCCTCGGAACCGACGAGGAGATGGTCGCCCACGAGTGGCTGACGCGTGTGTTCGAGCCGGTGGTCAAGGCCATTCCCCGCGATCTGCGAGCCAAGCTCGAGCCGGCGGAGGTCTTCCACCAGATGCTCGAGCACCGGTGGTACATGTCGCAGGCGCGGGGACGGTCGGTGCCGATTGCCGAAGTGCTCTCGTCCTACGTCGCCAACGTCCTGCGTCATCGCCGCGACGAGGCGACCGTCATGGGACCGCCGACCGAGACGGTGGGCATTGCGATCATCGAATCGGATGAGGACGTGCCCGAACCCGGCCCCGAGACCAGCGCCCTCGACTGGCGCGACGTGGTCTGAGCGATACCCCGCGGGTCAATAGCCGACGGTGAACCGCGCACGAGTGTGCCGCGGGTTCTCGATCTCGTCGAGGACGGCGACAGCCAGGTCCGCGCCGGAGATGAATGACACGCCGTCGTCATCGGTGACGATCACGTCGCCGCCGATGCGATATCTGCCGGTGCGCTCCCCCGGAGCCCACGCGCCGAAGCCGCCGGCGGGGTGGACGAAGAACCAGTCGCGGTCGGATTGCTCCGACCGCAGGTCGTCGAGCACTCCGATCATCTCGAAGCCCTCCGCCGTGAACTCCTCGGGGAAGTCCCCGTCGATGACGCGCGGCCCGCCCGGAGCGACGAGACTCCCGCCGGCACCGCCGATGATGCCGATGCGCACCGTGTCCGGCAGGGTGGAGGCCAGGGCTTCGAGATTGGGGCGGACGAGACCCGCCATCTCACCACGCGGCGACACCGCGCTGATGACCACGTCGACTCCCGCCAACTGTGCGACCAGGCCCGGCACGTCCAGCAGGGACCCCTCGAGATATGTCGCTCCCGGAACACGCTCCGCCGGCACCGATCGGGCGATCGAGACGACGGTGTGGCCGCGTCGGACGGCTTCGGCGACGATGTGACGGCCGGCGTAGCCGGTGCCGCCGAGGACGGCGATGAGTGCCATGATTGTTCCCTTTCGGCTTACTCGGACGCGGCGCGCATCGTCGCGACCTGGTAGAGCGCAACCGATGCCGCGATCCCCGCGTTGAGCGACTCGGCCGCGGCCGAGATCGGAATGGACACGATCTGGTCGCAGGTCTCGGTGACCAGGCGCGAAAGCCCCTTGCCCTCGGAACCCACGACGATCACGACCGGACGGTCGGCCAATTCGAGCGCGGGGAGCGCGACGTCGCCGGCACCGTCCAGGCCCAGAACGAACACGCCCTGCTTCTTGAACTCCTTGAGCGTCGACGTCAGGTTCGGCGCCATCGCGACGGGTATCCGCGCGGCCGCTCCGGCACTCGTCTTCCACGCGGCAGAGTTGACACCCGCCGAGCGGCGCTGCGGAATCACCACGCCCTGGCCGCCGAACGCCGCCGTCGACCGGATGATCGCGCCGAGATTGCGGGGGTCGGTGATGCCGTCCAGCGCCACCAGCAGCGGCGTCTTGCCGCGGTCGATGATCTGCTCCAGCAGGTCCTGCGGGTGCGCGTACTCGTACGGCGGCACCTTGAGCGCGACGCCCTGGTGCACGCCGTCGAAGCCGGCCATGCGGTCCAGTTCCGGCCGGGTGACTTCCATCACCGGGATCGCTCGCTGCGTCGCGATCGACAGCATCTCCTTGACACGGTCGTCCATCTCGACGCGCTGCGCGATGTAGAACGCCGTTGCCGGGATCTTGGCCCGCAGCGCCTCGAGGACAGAATTGCGCCCGGTCACGTTCTCGGTGTCGTCGCCGGCCTTCGACTTCGGCGCACGCGAGGCACCGCTCGGCCGCTGCCCAGGGGCACCCGTGCCGCCGGCGGCGATGTAGCGCTCGGCGGCGGCCTTGCGCTTTCCGGCCGGATGCCAGGCACGGTCCTCGGCTTTGGGCGTCGGACCGCGTCCTTCCAGCGCGCGCTTGTTCTTGCCGCCGGTGCCTTTGGTGGGGCCTTTCCTCTTGCCGCGGCCCGCGGAGGGGTTGCCAGGCTTAGTCATGAATGCTCCAATGGGTCCCCTCGGGACCGTCTTCGAGGACGACGCCGGCCGCCGCGATCGCATCGCGGATTCGGTCGGCCGCCGCCCAGTCCTTGTTCGTGCGCGCTTCGGCGCGCTGAGTGATCATCGCCCGCACGAGACGATCGAGCGCTGCCGCCTCGGCGCCGCCGTGCGGGTCCCGCCACTGCGGGTCGTCGGGGTCGAGCCCCAGGATGCCGGTCATCTGCGCCACCTGGACGGATGCTTCCGCTGCGCGATCGTGATCGCGCGCGTCGAGCGCGACGTTGCCCGCCCGGACAGTCTCGTGCACGACCGCAAGCGCCTGCGGGACTCCGAGGTCGTCGTCCAGCGCGTCTGCGAAAGCGGCCGGAAGCTCTGTCGCGGTCAGCCGGCTCGGCGTACCCCGCATCCGCCGGGCGCGCTGCTGAAAAGTCCGGATGCGCGAGACTGCCGCCTCGGCCTCATCGAAGCTCTCGGCGCTCAGATCCAGAGTGGACCGGTAGTGGGCCGCGCCGAGCGCGTAGCGCACGACCAGCGGGTCGCGCTCGGCGAGCACGTCGGCGGCGAGACGGTAGTTGCCGAGCGACTTGGACATCTTCTGGTCGCCGACCGTCACCAGACCGTTGTGCACCCAGTAGCGTGCGAAACGGTCGCCGGCCGCCGTGGATTGGGCCAGTTCGTTCTCGTGGTGCGGGAACCGCAGATCCAGTCCGCCGCCGTGGATGTCGAACTCGGAGCCGAGGTAGCGCCGGCTCATGGCCGAGCACTCGATGTGCCATCCGGGGCGGCCGGGGCCCCAGGGCGAGTCCCACACGGCGTCGGCCGGCTCGGTCTCCTTCGCGCCCTTCCACAGCGCGAAGTCGCGGGGGTCGCGCTTGCCGCGCGAATCCGCGTCGGCGGCGGATTCCATCGCATCGATCGACTGGTGGGTGAGCGCACCGTACGCGGGCCACGAGCGCACGTCGAAGTACACGTCACCCGCTCTCCCTCCCGCTGAGCCGGCCGAGGTGTAGGCGTGACCGCGCGCAATGAGACGCTCGATCAGCGCGACCATCTGAGGGATCGACCCGGTCGCGCGCGGCTCGTACGTCGGCGGCAGGATGCCGATCGCGGCATACGCCCGCGCGAACTCCTGCTCCGTTCGGTACGCCAGCGCCCACCAGGGTTCAGCGTCGGTCGCGTTCGCAAGCACCTTGTCGTCGATGTCGGTGACATTGCGCACAAAGGTCACCCGCCCGTAGCGGTGCACGAGCCAGCGACGCAGCAGATCGAAGGCGAGCGCGGCGCGGAGGTGGTGGATGCCGGGCCCGGACTGCACCGTCGGACCGCAGACATACATCGTGACGCGCTCCGGGTCCACGGGCGCGAAGTCTCGCATCGCCTGCGCCTGAGTGTCATAGAGCCGAACCGTCACCGCGCCAGCCTACCGGCGCACGGTAGAACTATCAGGTGCGCTCTGTTCTCGCCATCCTCGCGGCCGCCGTTCTGTTCGGTACGACCGGCACCTCGCAAGCCCTCGGACCCGAGGGAACCACCCCTCTGTCGATCGGCGTGATGAGAATGACGATCGGCGGCAGCGCACTCGCTCTCGTCTCGTTTGCGCTCGCGCGTCGGCGACGACGTGGGCGCGTCGCTGTTCGCCCGCTCCTCGGCGCCGGTCCCGTCCTGCTGATGGCCGTGACGGGCGTGTGTCTGGCCGTCTATCAGCCCCTCTTCTTCATGGGAACCGCGCGCAACGGCGTCGCCGTGAGCACCGTGATCGCTCTCGGCTCGGCGCCCGTTCTGGCCGGCCTGCTTGAATGGGCACGGACCCGCCGCCTCCCCTCGCGCGTCTGGATCGCGGCGACCGCCCTCGCCACCCTCGGCGTAGCCCTCCTCGGCGTCGGAGGGTCGCCCGAACGCGGCACCGATCCGCTCGGAATCGCCGGTGCCGTCGGCGCAGGCGCCTCGTTCGCGGTGATCGCGAACGTGCAGCGACGACTGCTGGACCAGAAGTGGGACGCGTTCACGGTCGTCGGGAGCATGGGCGCCGGCTCTGCGGTCCTGTGCGCGCTGGCTCTGCCGTTCGTCGACGTCGGCTGGATGGGCGACCCGCGCGGCCTCGTGATGGCACTCTGGCTGGGGCTTGCGACAATCGCCGTCGCATACCTCCTGTTCACGTGGGGGCTGCAGGGCCTGTCTGCTGCGACGGCCGCGACTCTGACGCTCGGCGAGCCCCTGACGGCTGCACTCCTCGGGATCATCGTGCTCGGGGAGCGTCTGTCCCTCCTGGCTGTGATCGGCCTGCTCGTCCTCGGGGCCGGGCTCGCGCTGTTGGCGTGGGGCTCCCGCGCCGCGCGCGATCCGGCTCCGTTCGCGATCGAGGCGTAGCTCCCGCACTCAAGCGGGAAGCGGCACGACCAGGGCGACCGCGAAAGCCGCGACACCGTCGCCCGACCCGGTGAAGCCGAGCCCGTCGGTCGTGGTGGCCGACACCGCCACGGGCGCCCCGAGCGCGCTCCCGAGAACGGCCTCTGCCTCGGCCCGGCGAGGTGCCAGCTTCGGCTGATTCGACTGCACCTGCACCGACACGTTGCCGATCGCGAATCCCGCACGGGACAGCAGCTCACGCGTGCGAGCGAGGAACACCGCGGCATGCGCGCCGGCGTACTCCGGATCATCCGTCCCGAAGTGAGCGCCGATATCGCCCAGCCCGGCCGCGGCCAGCAGAGCGTCGACGATCGCGTGGGCGACGGCATCGCCATCGGAATGGCCGGAAAGCGGGTTCTCCCCCGGCCACTCCAGGCCGGCGAGCCACAGCGCGCCCTCCCCGCCGTACGCGTGCACGTCGGTGCCGATGCCCACCCGCGGCAGCACCCCGGACGGCACGGCTCGTTCGACCGGATCGCCGAGGAGCGCCCGCGCGCGGTCGAGGTCCGCCGGCCTCGTGATCTTGAAGGCGAGATCGTCGCCCGCGACCGTCACGACATCGTGGCCGGCGGCCTGCACGAGTGCCGCATCATCGGTGTGATCGACTGTCGCGGCCGCGTACACGGCGTCCAGCACCGACCGCCGGAAGCCCTGGGGCGTCTGGGCCGTGACCAACTCGGAGCGGTCCAGCGCCGCGATCACCCGTGTGCCGTCGACGCGTTTGACGGTGTCGATGAGCGGCAGCACGGGCAGCACCGCGTCGTTGCCGTCCTGCAGGGCGGCGACGACGCGTGCGAAGACACCGGGGGGAGTGAGCGCGCGGGCCGCGTCATGCACGAGCACGTATTCGACATCGGGCCACACTGCGCGAAGGCCCGCGGCAACCGATTGCTGCCGCGTCGAGCCGCCCGCGACGACGCTGATCAGCTCGTGGCGCGCTCCCGCGACAGCGCGCACCTCGGTGAGGGCGTCGCCCACGCGATCTTCCGGAGCGACCACGATGACCTGCGCCAGCTCGCCCGCGAGCACGCGCGCGAGGCAGTGGTGAAGAATCGAGTGCGCGTCGATGCCGATGAACGCCTTGGGCGCCCCCGCTGCCAGACGTGTGCCCGAACCCGCCGCGACGACGATCACGGCGACGCGCGGGGTCGGTACTGCATCGGAACTCATGGCCCCGAGACTACCGATTCAACGAGGCCGGCGATTCAGCTGGCGAGAACGTCGTCGAGCACTGCGGACGCGTGCTCTTCGTCGGCCTTGAGCGCGAGAGCGATCTCGGAGACGAGGATCTGGCGCGCCTTGGCGAGCATTCGCTTCTCGCCGGCCGACAGCCCGCGGTCCTGGTCACGGCGCCACAGGTCGCGCACGACTTCGCTCACCTTGATGACGTCGCCGGAGGCCAGCTTCTCGAGGTTCGCCTTGTAGCGGCGCGACCAGTTGGTCGGCTCTTCGGTGAAGGGCGCTCGCAACACGTCGTAGACCCGCTCGAGACCGTCTTGACCGATCACGTCACGCACGCCCACAAGGTCGACATTGTCCGCCGGAACCTCGATGATCAGATCGCCCTGAGTGACGTTCAGCTTCAGATATCTCTTGGTCTCGCCCTTGATGACCCGGTCTTTGACCTCGATGATCGTAGCGGCCCCGTGGTGCGGATAGACGACCGTCTCGCCAACCTCAAAAAGCATGCAGTTATGTCCTTTCGGCAACCTAAAGGATACCACAGGCGATATACGATAGGGTTCGCCGACTGGCCCCCGCGCGCGCGTAGTGAGTGCTGCCGATCACCGTAGACTGTGTGAAACCGTTCTGCCCTCTGGAGGATCCGTGAAATCGCGTCTGCTCGCTTCGCTTGCCCTCGGTGCCGCTGTGGTCCTCGGCGCCACCGGTTGCAGCACTTTCACCATGCCCGCGACGACCATCCCCTTCTCGGCGGCGGACGGTGTCAATATCCCCGACTCGGGCCCCCTCAAGGTGCGCAACGCCCTGCTGGTGGCCGACGAGTCGGGGGCCACAGCCAACTTCCTGGCCGCCGTCGTCAACGACACCGGCACCACTGAAACTCTGCTGGTGGGCCTGGACGGCGCGACGCAGACCGTGCGTGTGCCGGCGCACTCCACGGTGAGCCTCGGCTTCGACGGAGCCGAGCCGTTGCTCCTGCGCCGCGTGGATTCCGCGCCCGGGACGAACGTCGAGCTCACGTTCCAGTCCGGCGACGGTGAGGGGGTCGCGTACTTCATCCCCGTGCTCGACGGCAGCCTGGAGTACCTGGCCGACTTCGTCCCCCAGGACTGACCAGGACTGACCAGGACTGACCAGGACCACCAGATCAGCTCTCGAAGCGGTACCCCAGTCCGCGCACGGTGAGCAGCATGGTGGGCTCACTGGGGTTGCGTTCGATCCGGGAGCGGATGCGTTTGATGTGGACATCGAGCGTCTTGGTGTCGCCGAAGTAGTCGCTCCCCCAGACGCGGTCGATCAACTGACCGCGCGTCAGCACGCGACCGGCGTTGCGCATCAGAACCTCGAGCAGCTCGAATTCCTTCAACGGCATCGAGATCACCGAGCCGTCGACCGAGACCGTGTGCCGGTCCATGTCCATCACGACCCGGCCGCCCTCTACGACGCGCTCGTCTGAGCCGAGATCGGGTCCCTCCGAGCGGCGCAGGACGGCCCGCATCCGCGCCAGCAGCTCACGCGACGAGTACGGCTTGGTCACGTAGTCATCAGCCCCGAGCTCCAGGCCGACCACGATGTCGATCTCACCGTCTTTGGCGGTCAGCATGATGATCGGCACCGTCGAGGTCGTCCGAATGATGCGGCACACCTCGGTGCCGGGCATCCCCGGGAGCATGAGATCGAGAAGCACGATGTCGGCGCCGCGGGCCCCGAATGCATCCAAGGCCGACGGGCCGTCCTCTGCGATCTCGACGTCGAAGCCTTCTCTGCGGAGGAGGTAGGCGAGGGGGTCGGCCAGGTCGGGTTCGTCCTCGACGATCAGCACGCGAGTCATGGAGTCTTCTCTCGGTTGACGGCCGCGGCTTTCGCGGCCTTCTTCTTCTTCTTCGCCACACGCCGCTTCTTGCCCGGCAGGTCGGGCGGCGGATCCACAGCCGGAAGTCGCACCGTGAAGGTGGAACCGCGCCCGGGTCGTGACCACAGCTCGATCTCGCCGCCGTGGCGCTGCACGGCGTGCTTGACGATCGACAGCCCGAGGCCGGTGCCCCCCGTGCGGCGAGAGCGGGCCTGGTCGGCGCGATAGAAGCGCTCGAACACCCGCCGCTGCTCATCCTCGGGGATGCCGATGCCGTGGTCGGTGACCGCGATCGAGACCACACCGTCGACGACCTTGACGCCGACGCCGACCTGCGCACCTGCGGGCGAATACGCGATCGCATTCGCGACCAGATTGGCCACCGCGTCGGTGAGCACCTGCACGTCGCCGCGCACATAGGCTCGCCGCGAGCCCGCGCGCGTGATCGTGATCTCAGCGGACTGCGCCGCGAGCGACTGCGATTCGATCGCGGCCGCGACGACCTCGTCGATCGAGACGTCCCGCAGCTCGGTGAGATCGTCGGCCGACTGCAGCCGGGAAAGATTCATGATGCGCGAGGTCAACTGCCCCAGTCGGCCGGCCTCGGCGATCAGGCGCGAGGCGAAGTGACGCACCTGGTCGGGGTCGTCGGCGGCCGACTCGATCGCCTCCGCCAACAGGGTGACGGCGCCGACCGGAGTCTTCAGCTCGTGACTGGTGTTGGCCACGAAGTCCCGGCGCATCTCCTCCACGCGTTCGCGCTCGGTGATGTCCCTGATCACGATGAGAGTGAGCCGCGCCGTGATCGCGCTCGCGCGGGCGGTCACCAGGCGGGGCTCGATCCCGCGTCGGAGGCGGAGATTCTCTGATTCGGGATGCTCGGCGCGCCGCGCCGCGCGCACCAGCAGGCGCAGATCGTCGCTCGGCAGATCTTGGCCCACCTGCATGCCGAACAGCTCCGCCGGGGACGACGCGGCCACGATGAGAAGGGACGTGTCGACGACGACGGCGACATCGTCCATACCCTGCAGGACCGATCGGGTTCCATCGGGAAGCTCGAACGAGGCCTCCATCCGCGCATGATCTCGCGCACGGAGCGCCACCAGCACGAGGGCCGCGAGCGCACCTCCGGTGACGACGCCCACCACGAGAGCGACGAGCGTCACCTGCGTCGAGTCCATGGACCCAGCGTAGGCCGGGCGATACGCGCGTCGCGGACGTTGCGGTACGCGGTCCGCGCGATCAATGGGACTGTTCACGGCACCGGCACCGTTCGTTAACCTTCGGAGGGGAAGATCAGCCAGTCTGCGGAGGCGCCGTGCCGGCCGTGAAGAGAGGTTCCATGATGCGCGAAGTGTTCCACCAGTCGCTCGAGGACGTTCAGTCGCGCCTCGTGGAAATCGCCGAACTCGTCACCGTCGCGATCGAACACGCGACGCGCGCCTTCGGCACGAGCGACGTCGCCCTCGCCGAGGAAGTCATCGAGGCCGACCAGACCATCGATGACAAGGCCATCGCGCTGGACGAGCTCGCGATCGAGATCCTCGCCCGGCAGCAGCCCGTCGCGCGGGACCTGCGCATCGTCGTTTCCGCGCTCCGCGTCAGCGCATCGCTCGAGCGCATGGGTGACATCGCTGAGCACATCGCGCAGCTGACCCGCATGCGCTTCCCCGAGCGAGCCATCCCGAAGGGCCTGAAGGGCACGTTCACGAAGATGGGCGAACTGGACGTTCAGGTCGCGAAGGTGCTCACCGAGATCCTCCGCACAGAGGATCTCACCCTCATCGAGGCGCTCCGCGATCTCGACGACAAGCTCGACGACCTCCACCTGTCGGTGTTCGAGAAGGTCCTCAGCGACAACTGGCAGGGAGAGGCCGGCGCGACCGTCGATGCGACCCTCGCGAGCCGCTACCTCGAGCGTTTCGCCGACCATGCCCTGAATGTCGCCAAGAAGGTCGCCTACCTCGCTACCGGCGAGTGGGCGCCTGACACCGACACGATCACCGTCGTGGCGTCCGCCAACGGCGTCGAACTGCCCGCGAACGCCGACGACTGAACGCCGGCGCTACTTCTTGCCCTGGCTCGCGACGGCCGCGGCGCCGGCGGCTGCCGCCTCGGGGTCGAGGTAGGCGGCCGGCTCGAGCGGCATGAAATCGTCGCCGAGCCGGTAGACCAAGGGGATGCCGGTCGGGATGTTCAGCTCGGAGATGTCGGCGTCGCTGATGCCGTCGAGGTGCTTCACGAGGGCTCGCAGGGAGTTGCCGTGAGCCGTCACGAGCACGATCTTTCCGGTGCGCAGGTCGGGGATGATCTCGGACTCCCAGTACGGGAGCATGCGATCGATCACGATCTTGAGCGACTCGGTGCGCGGCACCTCACCGTCGATGCCGGCGTAGCGGGGATCGCCGGACTGACTGTACTCGGCGTCGTCGGCCAGCTCGGGCGGGGGCACGTCGAAGGAACGACGCCACAGCATGAACTGCTCGTTGCCGAACTCCTCGAGGGTCTCGGCCTTGTCCTTGCCCTGAAGGGCACCGTAGTGACGCTCGTTGAGGCGCCAGGAGCGCCGCACCGGGATCCACAGGCGATCCGCCGTGTCGAGCGCGATGTTCGCGGTCTGAATGGCACGCGAGAGCACCGACGTGTGCAGGATGTCGGGCAGAAGCCCCGCCTCCCCGAGGAGCTCGCCCGCCCGCGCCGCCTCGGCTTGCCCCTGCTCGGTGAGGCGGACATCGACCCATCCCGTGAACTGATTGGTCTTGTTCCACTCGCTCTGGCCGTGGCGGAGGAGGATGAGCGTGTAGGGAGCGGTCATGGCCGTCATCCTACCGATCTCGGCGCTGGCATCATGAGGGAATGACGCCGGAGAATCCGCCCGGTTCCCGCACGAGCGGAAAGATCACCCGCGGCACGACCAACACCAATCGGCTGCGCCGCGTCGATCGGTGGATCGCGCGGCATCCCGTGCTGCGCCGCGCCGACGACCCGCTGATCGTCGACCTCGGCTACGGAGCCAGCGGAGTCACAGCCTTCGAGCTCGAGTCCCGATTGCGACGTGCGCGGCCGGACGTCGAGGTCGTGGGGCTCGAGATCGACCCCGCGCGAGTCCAGCGCGCCGTCGCACAGCTCGCCGATGTGCGAGCCGGCCGCACATCGTTCGCACCGGATGCTCGCGTCTCGTTCGCCCGCGGCGGCTTCGAAGTGCCGCTCGCCGAGGGGCGGCGCCCGGCGGTGATCCGTGCGTTCAACGTGCTGCGCCAGTACGACGAATCCGACGTCGCCGGCGCGTGGGCGCTGATGGCGACTCGACTGGCCCGCGGCGGCATCGTCGTGGAGGGCACCTGCGACGAGCTGGGACGCGTCTGCACCTGGATCGAGCTCGGCGAGGACGCCCAGCCGCGCAGCCTCACGATCTCGCTGCGGCTTGCGGTGCTGGACTCCCCCGGCGTCGCCGCCGAGCGCCTGCCGAAGGCCCTGATACACCGCAACGTGCCCGGCGAGCGCGTCCACGCCCTGATGGCGGCGATGGATGCCGAGTGGACCCGGGCGGTGGCGTCATCGGCCTTCGGTGCCGAGCAGCGCTGGCGGGTCACACTCGAGGCGATGGCGGCATCCGGCTGGCCCGTCGGCGGCCGGGCACGCTGGCGGCTGGGCGAAGTCACCGTCCCGTGGGACTGCGTCGCGCCCGCCGGATGAACCGTTCGATCACTCGCGGGGCAGCACTGCGCGCGCTTCCCCCGCCGGCATCCCCGCAGCCGTCATGAGGTCGACCGCAAGGGGACGCAGCGCCGCGAGCAGATGATGATCGCCGCCGGCGTGGCCACCGGCAAGGGCCGCGGGGTCGAGCCGCGCGGCGACGGCGCGGACCGCTTCGCGTGCGAGCGGCTCGAAGGAGATGTCGCCGAGGGATTCACCGACCAGCCGCGCGCCGGCGGCGAGCTCTGCCAGCAGATCGGCCGTGACCGGACGCGGTCGTCCGTCGTCGCTCAGGTAGACGACGCGGCGGGCGATGACGCGCAGGTTGCGGCTGGCGAGATCGAGATGCGCCCGCACCCGCTCGTGCCGCTCGAGTTCGAAGCGCTCGCGACGCAGGAACGGGGAGATCCTCGCGATGGCCGCGCCGGACTCGAGCGACACCCGCCAGTCGTCCACGAGCGGCTGTAGCGCACGGGCCTTCTCCAGCCCCCGTTCGGCCCGCAACCGGTCACCCCGACGGAGCGCCTGCACGAGCGTGGCAGCGGCGCCGTCGAAAGCGGAGAGAAGTGCCGCGCCCTCGCGCGTGGCGGCGCGCAGTGGCCGGCGGGGAACGAGCGCGGTGACCAGGAGCGCGGCGATGCCCCCGATGATTCCGTCGATCAGCCGCACAAACGGCACACTCGCCGGAATCACCATGACGATCGCGGACTGCAGGGCCGCCGCGATCGCGAAGGCCGGTTGCGCCGAAAGGAACCGGGCGACGGCCAGGGTCACCGCCAGGGTGATGGCCAGCTGCCACCATCCGATTCCGGCGACCAACACGATGAGTTCGGCGATGAGGATGCCGACGACCATCCCGACGACCGTCTCGAGCACGCGTCGCGGGCGGGCATCGCGGACGAGGCCGAGGCTGGACACGGTGACGGTCGCCGCGAGCAGAGGGACCGGATGGCCGAGCACATCGTGTGCGAAGGCGAAGGCGGCCGTCGCGGCGATGACGATCTGAAGGATGGCCAGAGCAGACTCCCGGACACGCTCGATGCCGGGACGAGGGTCGAACCGACCGCGCAAGCCGGTGTGCACCGGACCCGTCGGCGGATCGACGCGGCCAGACACGTCAGCGGCGGCGGGACAAGCGCGGAAGTCGCGGCACCGCGGCGGTGCGACCGGCATCCGGAGGAACGATCGTCTCAGCGGACGCGGCGACGTCGCCGTCGTCCGTCCGCACGGTGAGCACGGCGTCCTCGGCGAGGGTGCGTTTGACCAGCGCGAGCGCGATCGGGCCCTCTTCATAGTGGCGCGCGACCGATGTGACCGCACCGACCGGTTCGCCGTCGGCGAGGACCTCTGCGCCCGGCTCGGGCAGGACATCGTCGCTCCCGTCGAGCTGGAGAGCGATGAGGCGCCGCGGCGGGTGCCCGAGATTGTGCACCTTGGCGACCGTCTCCTGGCCGCGATAGCAGCCCTTGTCCAGGTGCACCGCCGTGCGGAGCCAATCGACTTCGTGCGGGAGCGTGCGTCCGTCCGCTTCAGACGCGGCTCGCGGTCGCCACGCCGCGATGCGCAGCGCATCCGCCGCCCAGCGGCCGGTGACCGGCGATTCTCCCCGTGCCGCCGCGGCCGCGAGCGAAGCGTACTGATCCGCATCGACGATCGCTTCGACCCAATCGCGCTCGGCACCGGGGTGCGGATCGGCGGCAGCGTATCCCCATCCGCCGGGGGCGACGTTCGGCCACGGATCGACCCACCTCGCCACGGCATCGACGGCCGCGGCCGCTTCGGCCGTTCCACCGATCACGCGATGCGATGAGCCGGCATCCTGGGGGTCGACGCGCAGCCGAAAGCGCATGCGCGTCAGCCATGCCAGCAGCTCCGCAGCCCGATCGCGGTCGACGATGAGCCAGGTCGTCGCTCCGTCATCGACGACGGATGCAGCGTGCTCGACGTGTCCCTGCGGATCCAGAATGAGCAATTCGGTGCTCTCGCCGGGCCGCAGCGAAGCGACAGCCTGCGAGGTGATCGAATCGAGCCACGTCAGCCGATCGGGGCCGGTGATCGTGAGGACGGCACGATCACCGAGGATGGCCAGGGCGCGCCCGGCGACGAGCTCGCGCTGTTCCCGATGGGGCGATCCGAAGTGCAGCGGGCCGTTGTCGTCGAGCACGGCGCCCCGCATCCCCGCGAACAGTTCGGCCATCAGTCGGCCCGCGCGAGTCGCGCCGACGCGTGCGAGGCGAGGCCGCCGCCGAGCGCCGCGACATCCCACGCCCACAGCAGGTGAGCGTCGACGTAGCCGTACATCCGTGTCGCCGCGGCATAGTCCTTCGCCGTCGCGGGACGCACGATCGCGTCGGTCGCGATGTCGATGCGGGGTCCTCGCACCTGGCCGAGGTAGAGCTCGCTGATCCCGTCGGAGTGCACGACCGCCACTTCGATCTCGAATCCTCCGCCGTCCGTGCGGAGGGCCTCGACATCGTCGACGGTGCGCGCAGAGGCGAGCATGTCGGTCGGCGGGAGGAGCGCCGGACCCGGATCGGCTCCCGTCGCCGGTCGCGCCAGACGCCAATAGCCCGTCTCGGCGACCAGCGGCCGAGGTTGGCCGTGACCACCGAGCAGCCACGCACTGGCCGCGTAGTTGACGTAATCACCGCCGTCGTGACTGAAGCTCACCCGATGGGAGAACTCTCCCGAGAAGGAGGTGCCGTCCACGTCGTAGTCGATGACTCCGGTGCCTTCCCACACACCCAGCAACCAGGACAGCGGAACGATGTCCGCCGGAAGGTCGGTGGGAAGATCGAGCACGGCGTCAGCGCTGGCCGCGGTACAGGTTCTTGATCACGACGCCAGAGACGAAGGCGATCGCCAGCGAGGCGAGTGCGAGCAGCCCGACGAAGAAGAGTTCGAGTGCGACGAGGTCCATGCGCCCAGTCTACGCGCCCGATCCGCTCAGACGGAGAACAATGAGGCAAGACCGAGACCGACGCCGATCAGCCCCATCACGCAGAGGCCGCCGACGACGCTGGCCGCGGTCCGCTCGATGAATCCGTGCGGGTGGCCCCCCGCGAGCTGGATGGCGAAAGAGGCGATGACCACGAACCCCATCCCCACCGCCATCCATGCCGGCTGCGCGCCGCCCGGGACCGTGACCCCGACGGCGAGAGCGATGGCCGCGGCGATCAGCCACGCGGCGAGGATGCCGCGGACACCGCTGCGGGGCGCGAGTTCGGGAAGGGACACACGTCCATTGTGGCCCACGCGGCCCGGCGGAGCACGCTCGGCGCCTCCCGCGCGCACGACGCTCTAGGATGGGACACGATCCGGGTCCGCCCGAGTTCTCCCAGCGGAAGGGACCCTGTTGGCACAACTGCTCGTGCTGAGCTCCGCCCGCGGCGGGGGGCCGACCCTGCCCGCCCTGGAACTGCTGAGCCACCGCGTCCGTCAGATTCCCGCTGAACCGGCATCGCTCGTGAACGCGCCGAGTGCCGATGTGATCTTCATCGATGCGCGGCTCGATCTCGTGGGGGCGAAGTCGCTGTGCAAGATCCTCAACACGACGGGACTCGACGCGCCGCTCATCCTCGTCGTCACCGAGGGCGGCTTGACGGCGGTGTCGACCGACTGGGGCATCGACGATGTCCTGCTCGTCACGGCGGGGCCCGCCGAGGTCGACGCGCGCATCCGCCTGGCGATCGGCCGGATGGCCAAGGAGCAGGTGTCCAGCCGCATTTCGACCTCCGGCATCACGATCGACGAGTCCGCGTACTCGGCCAAGGTCCGCGGAAAGACCCTGGATCTGACATACAAGGAGTTCCAGCTCCTGCATTTCTTCGCGACGCACCCGTCCCGCGTGTTCACCCGTGAGCAGCTGCTGAGCGAAGTCTGGGGCTATGACTACTTCGGCGGGACGCGCACGGTCGACGTGCACGTCAGGCGTCTGCGCGCAAAGCTCGGCGACCTCGAACAGCTCATCGGGACGGTGCGCAACGTCGGCTATCGGTTCAACGTCTACGAGGAGGACCAGGTCCCCACCCCGCGCGAACGCTCACAGGCTTAGCGGTTAACGCACCGGTCACTTCGCCCTGCAATGATGAGGGGATGATCGATACGGACGTTCTCGACTCTGGCCTGGATGACGCGGACGACGACGACTTCGATGAAGCCGTCGAGGCCGACGATGCGCAGCTTCCCGACAACCGCTACACCGATCGCGAGCTGAGCTGGCTCGCATTCAACCAGCGTGTGCTCGAGCTCGCGGAAGACCCCCGGCTGCCGGTTCTGGAGCGCGCGAACTTCCTCGCGATCTTCGCGAGCAACCTCGACGAGTTCTTCATGGTCCGCGTCGCCGGCCTCAAACGCCGCATCCTCACCGGCCTGGCCGTGCCCACGAACGTCGGCCGTTCGCCGCAGGAAGTGCTCGCCGACATCTCCGCCGAAGCGCACAGGCTGCAGGTGCGGCACGCGGCCGCGTGGGCCGATCTCGTTTCCCCGGCGCTGGCCGAGAGCGGGATCGAGCTGGTCTCGTGGACGGACCTCGACGAGTCCGAATGCGCCACGATGTACGAGTACTTCCAGTCACAGGTGTTTCCGGTGCTCATGCCGCTCGCCGTGGACCCTGCCCACCCGTTCCCGTACATCTCCGGCCTGTCGCTGAACCTGGCGATCCGCATCCGCAACGCGAAGACCGGCCGCCAGGAGTTCGCGCGCCTCAAGGTGCCGCCCATGCTCCCGCGCTTCGTCGAGGTCCCCGCGAGCGGTCGTTCGCGCTACCTCCCGCTCGAGGAGCTCATCTCGGAGAACCTCGAGGATCTGTTCCCGGGAATGGAGATCCTCGAGCACCACGCCTTCCGGGTCACCCGCAATGAAGACGTCGTGATCGAGGAGGACGAGACCGAGAACCTCATCCAGGCGCTCGAAGCGGAGCTGCTGCGCCGCCGGTTCGGGCCGCCCATCCGACTCGAGATCACCGACAGCATGGATGCCGTGACGCTGGACCTGCTGCTGGACGAACTGGACATCACCGACCACGAGGTCTACCGCCTCCCGTCTCCGCTGGATCTGCGCGGGCTCTTCGACCTGTCACGCATCGATCGGCCGGATCTGCACTACCCGCCGCGGGTGCCGGCGACGGCACCGGCATTCCAGCCCGCGGAGCAGAACGGACGAGCCGACCTGTTCGCCGCGATCCGGGAGGGCGATGTGCTCGTCCATCACCCCTACGAGTCGTTCACGACCAGTGTCGTCGCCTTCCTCGAGCAGGCCGCGCGCGACCCTCAGGTGCTCGCGATCAAGCAGACGCTCTATCGCACGTCGGGTGACAGCCCGATCGTTCAAGCCCTGATCGATGCCGCCGAGAAAGGCAAGCAGGTGCTGGCGCTCGTCGAAGTGAAGGCGCGTTTCGACGAAGCCAACAACATCGTCTGGGCACGCAAGCTCGAGAAGGCCGGCGTGCACGTCGTCTACGGACTCGTCGGACTGAAGACGCACTGCAAGCTGCTCCACGTCATCCGTGAAGAAGACGGGATGCTGCGCAGCTACAGCCACATCGGCACCGGGAACTACAACCCGAAGACGAGTCGCCTCTATGAGGACTTCGGCCTGTTCACCGCCGACGAACAGGTCGGCCGCGACCTCACCCGGCTCTTCAATGAGCTCAGCGGCTACGCGATCGAGAAGAAGTTCAAGCGCCTGCTGGTCGCCCCGCTGCACCTGCGCAGGGGTCTGCTGCGCCACATCGACAACGAACGGCGCAACGCGCAGGACGGCAAGCCGGCGCACATCCGCATCAAGGTCAACTCGATGGTCGACGAGCAGATCATCGATGCGCTGTATCGCGCGAGCCAGGCCGGCGTCCGCGTGGATGTGTGGGTGCGCGGGATCTGCTCGCTGCGCACCGACCTTCCGGGGGTCAGCGACCACATCACGGTCCGCTCGATCCTCGGCCGCTACCTCGAGCACTCGCGTATCTTCGCCTTTCTTTCCGACGGCGACCCCCAGGTGTTCATCGGCAGCGCCGACATGATGCACCGCAACCTGGACCGCCGCGTGGAGGCTCTCGTGCGGGTGGTGGCTCCGGCGCACGTGCGCGAGCTCATCGATCTGTTCGATGCCGCCATGAGCGAGAGCACGAGTTCTTGGCACCTCGGCGACGGCGGGGTGTGGACCCGGCACAGCATCGACGCGGACGGCAAGCCCCTCGTCGATCTGCAGGACACGACGATGACGCAGGTCCGGCGGCGACGCGCCCGAGCGGTGCGATGACCGAGACGGCCGTCTACGCTGCAGGCGGCGTCGTCTGGCGCCAGGTCGAGGGCAAGCTCAAGGTGCTGGTGATCCATCGCACCGCCTACGCGGACGTCACGCTCCCCAAGGGCAAAGTCGACCCGGGCGAGACGCTCGCCGAAACCGCGGTGCGCGAGATCCTCGAAGAGACCGGAATCCGCGTCGCGCTCGGCATCCCCATCGGCGTCTCGCGCTACCGCATGCCGAACAAGCGACAGAAGATCGTGCACTACTGGGCCGCCGAGGCGACCGAGCGCGCCCTGCGCACGTCGAGCTTCGTCCCCAACAAAGAGATCGCAGCGCTCGAGTGGGTCTCGCCGCGTCGAGCCCTGGGCTACCTCTCCTACCCGGTCGACGTCGAGATCCTCGAACAGTTCCTGTCGTTCGTCGATGACGGAATACTCGAGACTTTCCCCCTCGTCGTGCTCCGCCACGCGAAGGCCGCGCCGCACGAAGAATGGAGGGGCGCCGATGCGACGCGCCCCCTGACCCCCCGCGGCATCCGACAGGCCGCGGCGATCGTGGGGCCGCTGCGCGCATTCGGCGTGCGTCGCATCATCTCGAGCGATGCGGTGCGCTGCCTTGCGACCGTCGCACCGCTCTCACGGGCCCTCAGCCGGCCCGTCTCCTCGACCCGCCTGATCGCGCAGGACGCGTGGGACGACGGCTCCTCGGACATCCGCGCCGTCGTCGGCAAGCGCGTCCGCTCCGGCAAGCCGGCCGTGCTGTGCAGCCACGGTCCGGTGATCCCCGGCATCCTGAGCGAGATCGCGCTCGCCACCGGGACCCTCCGCGGCTCCTACCTCGGCAGCGCCTCGGCGCTCGAGCCGGCGGCGTTCTCGGTCGTCCACCTGTCTGCGACCAACCCCGGATCGGGGATCGTGTCGATCGAGACGCACGATCCGAAGCCGTAGCGTGCCGGATCTGCGGCTGGCATGGGCCGTGGCCCGGGGCGGCCGCGCCGAGCGGCGTGAGGCGGCGTGGGCGCTCGTGCGCCGGCTGCTCGCTCGCGAAGGGCATCCGGATGCCCTTCTCTCCAACCCGTGCCCGCGGTGCGGCGGCCCGCACGGGCCGGTGCGCGTCGCCGGTGCGCCGTGGCGGGCATCGGTGAGCTATGCCGGCGCCGTCGCGGTGGTCGGGATCCATCCGGACACGGTGACGGCCTTCGGGCTGGATGCCGAGCCGCTCGCCGATCCGGTGCGGGACGCGGGCGGCGGCGTCGACGGTGGGCTGCTCCGCTGGGTGCGCACCGAGGCCGTGCTGAAGGCGGACGAACGCGGACTGAGAATCGACCCCGCCGAGCTGGAGTTCACCGAGGCCGGGAACGGCTGGAGCGCGCGCATCTCGGACCGGACCGAGGCGTTCATCGGATGGGAGCCGGACGGCGTGCCGGGGATTCTGGTCAGCGTCGCCCTGATGCGCGGCGCCGCCAGCAGCCCTCAGCGCCTCGGCGCGGATGCCTTCGGCAGCGGCGGCAGGGCGCGCTGATCCACCCACGCCGCGAACAGGGCGTCGAGGTCGATCCCGCTCACCCGCGCGGCGAGAGCACGGAAGTCGTCGCTGGTCACGACGGCGTGTCGATGCCCGGTCGTCCATTCGAGCAACACGCGCGAAAACGTCGCTTCTCCGACGGCGCACCGCAGCGCGTAGAGGGTGAGCGCACCGCGCTTGTACACGCGATCGTCGAACATGAGATCCGCGCCCGGATCCCCGAGGAGCAGATCCTGCCGGAGATCGGCCAGCCGGGCGTGGTGCACAGCCGCCTCCTCGGCCACGGTCGGGCCGCCCGACGCCTCCGACCACATCCACTCGGCGAAGCACGCGAAACCCTCGTTGAGCCAGATGTCGCGCCACCGTGCCACACCCACGCTGTTGCCGAACCACTGGTGCGCCAGCTCATGGGCGATCAGACGCTGCTCCTCCGGCACGAGGTGGTTGACGCCGAAAACCGCCATTCCCTGAGCCTCGAGCGGAATCTCGAGCTCATCCGCCGTGACGACGACGGCGCAGTCCTCCTGCGGATACGCGCCGAATGTCGATTCGAACAGAGCCAGCATGCGCGGCATCTGCTCGAACGCGCGAGCCACGTCAGCGCGCAGCGCCGATGGCGCGAAGACCCGCACACGGGCATCGCCGGCGAGCGCAGTCTGCTCGTACGCCCCGATGTGGACGGCGGCGAGGTAGGTCGCGACCGGGACGGTGGACTCCGCCGTGACGGTCACGCGCCCACCGCCGACGGTGCGGCCCGTGGGGCGACCGGTCGGCACGGGGAGGTAGCCGGCATCCGTCGTCACCGACATCCGCATGCGAGCGCGGTCGTCGGGGCGGTCGTTGCACGGGAACCAGGTGGGCGCTCCGGTGGGCTGAGCGGCCACGAGAGACCCGTCCTCGAGCTCCTCCCAGCCGATCGTGCCCCAGCGCGAGCGACGCGGAGCGGGCGCGCCCGCGTACGAGACCTCCAGCGAGAACCGCTCTCCCGCCTGCAGCCGCCGCGGGAGCGCGACCCGGAGCTTGCGCGGCCCCTGACTGAACCGGGTGCGGCGGTCGCCGTCGATCCGCACCCGTGTCGCGCGGAGCCCGACGAGATCGATGCTGATCGCCGAGACCGGCACCGCGGCGACCGCATTGATGATCGCGCGGCCCTCGAGGCGATTGGTGCGCACCCGGTAGTCGAGCTCAAGGTCGTAAGACTCGACGTCGAACGTCGGGTCGCCGCTCTCCGGTGTGTACGGGTCGTGCCCGCTCACGATGTCGACTGGTACGCGCGCGCCTTCACCGCACGCCACGGCCCGATGGGGTTGCCGCTCCAGCGTGAGCCGATCGGCACCGACTCGCCGCGCATGACGAGCGAGGCCGGCCCCACGGTCGCGTGCGCGCCGATCGAGGCCGCCGGGAGGATCACGCTGTGGGGGCCGAGGGTCGCCCCCGCTTCCAGTTCGACGGTATCCATACTCATGATTCGATCATGGAACAGGTGCGTCTGCACGACGCACCCACGATTGACCGTCGATCCGTCGCCGAGCGTGACCAGATCCGGCTCCGGCAGCCAGTAGCTGTCGCACCAGACGCCGCGTCCGATGGTCGCGCCGAGCGATCGCAGCCATACCGCGAGGGCGGGAGTGCCCGTGGCGGCGCGGGCGAACCACGGAGCCGCGAGCATTTCGGTGAAGGTGTCGGATACCTCGGTGCGCCAGACGAAGCTCGACCAGAGCGGGTGTTCGCCGGCTCGGATCGGGCCGACGATGAGCCACTTCGCGATCGTGGAAATGCCCGCCGCGATCGCGCCGGCCGTCATGAGCACCACGCCGGAGAGGAGGACCGCCCAGCCGAGACCCACGGCCTCGACCAGGGCGGCCAGAGCGAACAGCACGAACACCCCCATCGCGCAGGTGATGACGACGGGGACGAAGCGGCACAGCTCCCAGAGCGCCCGCGCGACGCGCAGGCGCCGGGGCGGCTGGTAGGTGCGCGCCTGGTCGCCTTCGGCGGAGAGCCGGCGCAGGCGCACCGCCGGGGAGCCCAACCAGGATGAGCCCGCCTTGGCCTTCGCGGGCGCCGACGAGAGCACCGCGACGAGCCCGTCTCGGGGCACGCGATGTCCGGGGGCTGCCATGCCGGAATTGCCGAGGAAGGCCCGCTTGCCGATGCGCACCGGGCCGAGCCGCATCCACCCGCCGCGCAACTCGTAGGAAGCGACCATCGTGTCATCGGCCAGGAACGCGCCGTCCTCGATGCGTGTCATCGAGGGCAGCAGAAGAACCGTCGAGGCCTCCACGTCGCGGCCGACGCGGGTTCCCAGCATCCGGAGCCAGACGGGTGTGAACAGACTCGAGTAGAGCGGGAACAGGATCGTGCGCGCCGAGTCGAGCAGTCGCTCGGTCGTCCAGGCCTGCCACCCGATGCGGCTGCGCACCGGATACGTTCCCTCGGCGAGGCCGATGGCCAGCAGCCGGACGCAGACGAAGACCGCGGCGGCGTAGACGAGGCCTGCCACGAGAACCGCGGGGACGAGCCACAGGAGAGCGCCGCCCAGAGCCGCGCCGAGCGTCGCGGCTCCGACCATTCCGCGCGCGAGGACCAGCCCGCCGACGGCGAAGGAAGCGATCGGCAGCACGGCGAGGAAGACCGCCGAGGTCGCATACGCCCACAGCCAGCGGTTCGGAGCGGGAGCTCGATCGGCGGGCCACGCTCCCGATCGTCCGCCGGTGCGCACGGCGGGTGACCCTGCCCAGTTCTGATCGGCGCGCACGCGGCCGAACACGGCTGAGCCGGGAGCGATCTCGGCGCGGCGGCCGATCCGGGTGCCCGGAGCGAGAGTGCTGCGCGACCCGATCGTCGCTCCGGCTCCGATCCGGATGCCGCCGATGCGAACGACGTCGCCGTCGATCCAGTAGCCGGACAGGTCGACCTCGGGTTCGATCGCCGCGCCGTCGCCGATCTCGAGCATCCCGGTGATCGGGGGAAGCGCATGCAGATCGACGCCCTCGCCGATGCGCGCGCCGAGAGCGCGGGCGTAGTACCCGATCCACGGTGCGCCGGCCAGCCCCACCGCATCGACCTGGTCGGCGATCTGCTCAGCGAGCCAGAGCCGCACGTGCACCCACCCGCCGCGCGGATAGTCGCCGGGTCGAAGCCCGGCCAGGAGCACACGGGCGGAGGCCGCCGCGATGATCATCCGACCGAACGGCGTCGCGAACACGAGAAGCCCGATCACGAGAACGGGCCAGGGGGCAGCGGGCAGCACCTCGAAGCCGGGCGTCAGGCGGAGAAGGGCCGAGGCGATGAGCAGGTACAGCATCCACCGGATGCCGGACAGGACGAACAGCGGCGCACCCAGAAGCGACTGCATCCACTGCATCCGACGCGGCGTGGGCTGGGGCCGGTGGAAGGTGTCGTCGGCGTCGTCGTGCAGAGCGGCGCCGAGGGCCTTCGCCATCGCGCCGAGGCGGGGCACGTCGTAGATGTCGGCGACGGAGAACTCCGGAACCCGCGTACGGATGCGGGAGACGAGCTGGGCCGCCGCCAGCGATCCGCCGCCGAGGTCGAAGAAGTCGACCTTGGTGCCGGTCACCGGCATGCCGAGGACCGCCTGCCACTGCTGCGCGAGCCAGGCCTCCCCCGGCGAGAAGTCCGGGTGCGGCAGCTCCACGTCGGGGAGCGGCCAGGGAAGCGCCGCGCGATCCACCTTGCCCGAGGTGCGGATCGGCAGGTCGTCGACGACGGCCAGCAGCGGGACCATCGGAGCGGGCAGCCGCTCGGCGAGGTCGGCGCGCGCGGCGAGTCGGTCGAAATCGGGGGACGCCGCGAGATACCCGACCAGCACGGGCACGCCGGCCTCGGTCATCCGGACGGCGACCGCTGCGCCCGTCACTCCCGGAAGATCCTGCAGGGCCGCTTCGACCTCGCCCAGTTCGATGCGACGGCCGCCGACCTTGACCTGATCGTCGGCGCGCCCCTGAAAGACGAGCCCGGCGCTCTCGAAGCGGACGAGGTCACCGGAGCGGTAGGCGCGATCCCAGCCGAGGGTCGGCATCGCGGCGTACTTCTCGGCATCCTTCGCCGGATCCAGATAGCGCGCCAGTCCCACGCCGCCGATGATCAGCTCTCCGATCTCGCCGTCCGCGACGGGCTGCCCGTCGGCGTCGACGACAGCGAGGCTCCAGCCGTCGAGCGGCAGTCCGATGCGGACAGGCCCCGGACCGCCGAGCGGCGCGGCGCACGCGACGACCGTCGCTTCGGTGGGCCCGTAGGTGTTCCAGACTTCGCGTCCTTCCGCCGCCAAGCGGGCCGCGAGCTCGGGCGGGCACGCCTCACCGCCGAAGATCAGCAGGCGGACGTTCTCGATCGAGTCCGCGGGCCACATCGCCGCAAGCGTCGGAACCGTGGAGACCACCGTGATGCCCTGCCGCAGCAGCCAGGGTCCGAGGTCCTCTCCCGAGCGCACGAGCGAGCGGGGAGCGGGCACGAGGCACGCCCCGTGTCGCCAGGCCAGCCACATCTCTTCACACGACGCATCGAATGCGACCGAGAGGCCCGCCAGCACACGGTCCTGCGGACCGAGCGGGGCATCCTGCGCGAACAGGCGCGCCTCGGCGTCGACGAAGGCGGCCGCCGAGCGATGCGTGACCGCGACACCCTTGGGGACTCCGGTCGACCCGGAGGTGAAGATGATCCACGCGTCGTCGTCGGCGGTCGGCGGCGGCACGGTCACGAGGGCGTGCGTGGACGGATGCGGAGCATTGCCCGCGAACAGCGGCGACTCGTCCGGGTCCCCATCCTCGGCGCTGACCGGGGCGTATGCGCCGGTGCCCGTGATGACGCCGTGCACGCGCGCCTCACCGAAGACGAGTCGCGCCCGCTCGTCCGGGTCGTCGGCATCCACCGGCACGTACGCGGCACCGGCAGCCAGTACGCCGAGGATGCTGATGTACAGCTCCTTCGAGCCGGAGGGCATCCGCACGCCGACCCGGTCGCCGCGCCGCACTCCGGCCGCGTGCAGGCGGGCCGCCGTTGCGCCGACGCGTGCCATCAGCTCGCGGTAGCTGAGCGCTCCGGAGCCGTCGTCGATCGCCGACGCCTCGGGGTGGCGCGCCGTGGTCTGCCGGATGATGTCGACAAGGGTGCGTGGGTCAGCAGCCGCCTGCGAACGATCCAGGATCGCGGTACCGGATGTCGACACGGTCAGGAGAGGACGTCCGGGCGCGACAGCACGCGCTCGGCTTTGCTCGACTTCGTCATGGCTCACAGACTAGTCCGGGCGAGTTGGCCGAAAGAGAACGGGGTGCCGGTTCGCGCCGATCAGTGCGCCGCGCGTTCACCTCTCGTTCACCGGGAAAGCGCACGCTCGTAAGAGTCGGTGTCTACCGTCGAGGCTGGCTCTGCACCGGGGCCGCAATCACAGGACAAACCCGAAGGACACACACGTGAAGCTCACCCGCCTCGCCCAACTGGGCGCAGTCGCCGCCATTGCAGCGCTTACCCTCACCTCTTGCGCCTCGAATGAGACCGGTGGAAACACCGAGCCCACCGATGGCGCCTCGTCCCTTTCCGGCGAGCTCGCCGGAGCGGGCTCGTCCGCCCAGGATGTCGCGGTCCAGGCCTGGGCCGCAGGATTCCAGACCATCAACTCCGCCACGACCGTGACCTACGACCCCTCGGGCTCGGGCGCGGGGCGCGAGTCGTTCCAGGCCGGCGCCGTGGGCTTCGCCGGATCGGACCGTGCGTTCACCACTGACGAGATCGCCGAAGGCCCCTTCAGCGCTTGCGTCGAGGGTACCGACATCATCCAGATGCCGTCGTACATCTCACCGATCGCCGTCATCTTCAAACTCGACGGCATCGAGACGCTCAACATGGATCCCGCGACGGTCGCCGGCATCTTCGCCGGCACGATCACGAACTGGAACGACCCTGCGATCGCCGCGAGCAACGAGGGCGTGTCGCTGCCGGACCTCGCCATCACCCCCGTGCACCGCGCCGATGACTCCGGCACCACGGAGAACTTCACCGATTACCTCTCCCAGGCCGCACCTGCGGTGTGGACGTGGGAGGCCGACGGTGTGTGGCCGGCGACGCCCGTGGCCGGCGAAGCAGCCCCGCAGACTTCGGGAGTCGTCGCCGCCGTTGACGGCGGAACCGGAACCATCGGATACGCCGACGCGTCGCGCGCCGAGGGCTTCGGAACCGTCGCGGTCGAGGTCGGCGGCGAGTTCGTGTCGTTCTCGCCGGAGGCTGCCGCCGCCGTCGTCGACGCGTCGCCGCGAGAAGAGGGGCGCACCGCCGGAGACCTGGCGATCGCGCTCGACCGCACTCCCGACACGGCCGCGTACCCGATCGTGCTCGTCAGCTACATGATCGCCTGCGAGGAGTACACCGACGCCGCCGTGGCGCCGCTGGTCAAGGGATTCCTCGAGTATGTGATCAGCGCTGAGGGTCAGGATGCCGCGGCAGCCGCGGCTGGCAGCGCGCCCATCTCGGACACGCAGCGCTCCGCGATGCAGTCTGCGATCGACCTGATCGTCACTGAGTGACGCTCGGTGTGCCCGGTCCGGCGATTCGCCGGACCGGGCACACCACGGGTTTTACACCACCGAGGGGAAACGGATCCATGACCACGACACCGGCGCAGACGGTCGCTCCCCGACCGAAACCCAAGCAGCGTCCCGGCGACCGCTGGTTCTCGGCGACTGCCCTCGGCGCCGCTGCCATGATCCTCGTCACGCTGGCAGCGGTCGCGATCTTTCTGATCATCCAGTCGATACCGGGCATCTCGGCCACGAAAGCGACTGCCTCGATCCTTCGCAGCGATTTCTGGGACTACGTCTGGCCGCTCGCCTTCGGCACAATCTGGGCGGCGCTCCTCGCCCTCCTCATGGCGGTACCGGTGTCGATCGCCGTCGCGCTGTTCATTTCGCACTACGCGCCGCGGCGACTGGCGCAAGCCCTCGGCTACATCGTGGACCTCTTGGCCGCTGTGCCGTCCGTCGTCTTCGGTCTGTGGGGAATCCTGGTGCTCGCGCCCGCCGTCCTGCCCGTCTACGCATGGCTGAACGCCAATGTGGGATGGTTCCCGCTCTTCAGCGGAACGGTCTCGGGCACCGGGCGCACGATCTTCACGGCCGCCATCGTCCTCGCCGTCATGGTCATGCCGATCATCACCGCGATCTGTCGTGAGATCTTCCTTCAGACCCCCGTCCTCCACGAAGAGGCGGCGCTGGCACTGGGCGCAACGCGCTGGGAGATGGTCCGGATGGCTGTCTTCCCCTACGGCCGGAGTGGAATCGTCTCGGCCTCGATGCTCGGCCTCGGCCGTGCCCTCGGCGAGACGATGGCAGTGGCGATGGTGCTCTCGGTTGCCAACATCATCAGCATCCGACTTCTCACCGCCGAGAATCCCGGGACGATTCCGGCCAACATCGCCTTGACGTTCCCCGAGGCGTACGGCACGAACATCAATGTGCTCGTTGCCACGGGTCTCATTCTTTTCATCGTCACGTTCATCGTCAACGCCGTCGCACG
The DNA here is from genome assembly GCF_011620665.1 of Microbacterium sp. Lineage (GTDB taxonomy): Bacteria > Actinomycetota > Actinomycetes > Actinomycetales > Microbacteriaceae > Microbacterium. The sequence goes on along the minus strand of NZ_WOYQ01000005.1, from coordinate 30,033 downwards.
CTGGGTCGTCGACCGCCGCAAGGAATTCTCGGGGGCCAACTGACATGACCATGACCACCGCTCCCGCACCGGCCCCATCGAAGGTCGCCGTGCCGAAATCAAGCCAGCTCACAAGCGGCCATCTTCCCAACTGGGCGCCGTGGGCCATTCTGGGGATCAGCGCCGTCATCAGCGCCCTGATCTTCTGGGTGCTCGCGCTGGCGCCCGATGGGGCATTCAACGTCCCCGGATGGGCCGTCGTGTCCGTCCTGATCTGCCTGATCTTGATCTCGGTGACCTCCACGCTGGTCGAGGGCCGCCGCAGAGGCGTCGATCGTCTGGTGGTCGGGTTGGTCACAGCGGCTTTCGCACTCGCGATGGTGCCGCTGATCTCGGTCACCTGGACGGTCGTGGTCAACGGCGTGGCCGGCATCTCTGCGGAGTTCTTCACCTCTTCCATGCGCAACGTGGTCGGCGAAGGCGGCGGGGCGCTGCATGCGATCGTCGGGACGCTGCTGATCACCCTCGCCGCGGCAGTGGTCTCGATTCCGATCGGACTGCTCACCGCCATCTACCTCGTCGAGTACGGCCACGACGGCCGGATGGCCCGGAGCATCCGATTTCTCGTCGATGTCATGACCGGCATCCCGTCGATCGTGGCCGGCCTGTTCGCGTTCGCCCTGTTCGCGCTCTTCTTCGGACCGGGCGTACGCATGGGAATCATGGGATCGCTCGCCCTCGCCGTGCTCATGATCCCGGTCGTCGTGCGCTCCAGCGAAGAGATGCTGCGCCTCGTGCCGAACGAACTTCGCGAAGCGGCGTACGCACTGGGTGTGCCGAAGTGGCTGACGATCGTGAAGGTGGTTCTGCCCACTTCGCTCGCGGGCATCACAACGGGAGTCATGCTGTCGATCTCACGCGTCATCGGTGAAACGGCACCCCTGCTGCTGACTGCAGGGGTCACCGCGTCGATGAACTTCGACCTCTTCAGCGACCGTATGGCGACACTCCCCGTCTTCGCCTACTCACAGTTCATGAACCAGGGCACCCCGGCTTCGGCGTATATCGACCGAGCCTGGGCCGCAGCCCTCACCCTCATCGTCATCGTCATGGCGCTCAACCTGATCGCGCGTCTGGTCGCGAAGATCTTCTCCCCCAAGATGGGCCGCTGACCTGCACGGCACCCTGAACTCACCCGAAAGCGAAACCTGAGGAACCGTGTCCAAGAGCATCGAAGTCAACGACTTGAACGTCTACTACAGCGATTTCCTCGCCGTCGAGGGCGTCAGCCTCGAGATCCAGCCGCGCTCCGTCACTGCCTTCATCGGTCCGTCGGGCTGCGGCAAGTCCACGTTCTTGCGCACCCTGAACCGCATGCACGAGGTCATCCCCGGTGCCCGCGTCGAGGGTGAGGTCCTCCTCGACGGCGACGACCTGTACGGTCCGGGTGTCGACCCGGTGCTCGTGCGCCGTCAGGTGGGGATGGTCTTCCAGCGCCCGAACCCGTTCCCCACGATGTCGATCAAGGAGAACGTACTTGCCGGCGTGAAGCTGAACAACAGGCGGATCTCCAAGAGCGATGCCGATGCCCTGGTCGAGCAGTCGCTGCAGGGCGCGAACCTCTGGAACGAGGTCAAGGACCGCCTCGACAGGCCCGGCTCGGGCCTCTCCGGCGGGCAGCAGCAGCGCCTGTGCATCGCGCGCGCGATCGCCGTCTCGCCCGATGTGCTGCTGATGGACGAACCGTGCTCCGCGCTCGACCCGATCTCGACCTTCGCGATCGAGGAGCTCATCGAGGAGCTCAAGAAGGACTACACGATCGTCATCGTGACCCACAATATGCAGCAGGCGTCGCGGGTCTCGGACAAGACGGCGTTCTTCAACATCGCCGGCACCGGCCAGCCGGGCAAGCTCATCGAGTACAACGACACAAACGCGATCTTCACGACCCCGGCCATCCAAGCCACCGAGGACTACGTCTCGGGCCGCTTCGGCTGAGTCTCGCTCTCTCTCGGGCCGCTTCGGCTGAGTCTCGCTCTCTCAGGCCGCTTCGGCTGAGTCTCGCTCTCTCTCGGGCCTCCCCGGCGGGGCAAGCGCCATCCTCCGCAGGCACCCATCTCCGCACGCGCGCATCCTCCCTCTCATGCCTCTTCTCGGCGCATGCCGCTTCTCCGCGAGTGTCCCGCATTCTGCTGTGTCCCAGCTTCTGGGGCGTGTGTCCCAGCTCCAGCGGCGTGTGTCCCACTCCCGGCGGAGTACGTCCCACCTTCGGCGACTCCCAACCCACCCGAGCGACCGAAACTGGGACACACGGAAGCGCACAGGCGGCCCTTAACCCAGTCCGGCAGCCAAAGCCGGCGCATCCTCCAGCGGCGTGTGTCCCACTCCCGGCGGAGTACGTCCCACCTTCGGCGACTCC
>NZ_WOYQ01000005.1:25055-27535 GCF_011620665.1 Microbacterium sp. | reverse complement strand
CTCCAGCGGCGTGTGTCCCACTCCCGGCGGAGTACGTCCCACCTTCGGCGACTCCCAACCCACCCGAGCGACCGAAACTGGGACACGCACGAACCCACGCGCACAAACCCCCATGCACAGACCCACGCGCACAAACCCCCGCGCACAGACCCACGCGGAAACACACCCACGCGCAGACCCGCGCGCGGGCGCGGACCGTCTCAGTCCCGCGGGCTGAGCAGGTAGGCGTTCATGGATGCCGTCAGCTCGCGCTCGAGATGCAGCGGTCGCCCGTCGATGTCGATGATCGGTGCAGCGAGGCGGATGCTGGAGACGAGCCACGCGGCATCCGCGGTGTGCAGATCGGCGACCGTCAGCGTCGCGTAGGCGACCTCGAATCCCTCGGCGGCGAGATGGGCGAACACGCCGACCTGCGTCGTGCCGTGCAAGATGCCTCCGGTCGGCGCGGGTGTGATGAAGGTGTCCCCCCGGCGAAGGATGAGCGACGCGGTCGGTGCCTCCAGCACGAATCCGTCGCTCGAGGTGAAGACCACGTCGTCGGCGCCACGTCGCGACCCCTCACGGATCGCGGCCATGTTCACGGCGTACGAGAGCGTCTTCGCGCCGAGCAGCAACCAGGGCGCGCGTGCCGGGGCGTCGACCGCATAGCCGCGGTCGAGAGTCACGACGCGGATGCCGTCGGTGCGCTGCGCCGCGAAGTCAGCCGCCGGCGCGGCGGTGACCCATCCCGTCGGACTCTGCCCGCCCTCGATCCCTCGGCTCAGGATGAGCTTGATCACGCTTTCGCCGGATCCCGCGTGCGCCGCGGCGCGGGCGACGGCCTGCCGCCACTGCCCGAGGTGAGGTGCGGGCAGATCACACAGCCGGGCAGAGTGCGCGAGCCGTTCGAGGTGCGCGGTCACCCGCTGGGCGTGGCCGTCGACGACACCGATCGACTCGAAGACGCCGTCGCCGCGCTGAGCGCTCAACTCCCCGACCGGCAGCGCCGGCGCGGCCGGATCGATCACCGTGAAGGTGGCGGACCAGTCCGAGAGGCCATCGCCCGCCGCCGCCGGATCGATCACGAGGGCGAAGCGCGCTGCCATGACCTCGAGCCTACGCGGTCGGGAATGCGCGCGTTCGCCCCTCGGTTACACTGGATCAGCCGGGCCGCAGTAACCCCGGGCTCCATCTTTTGCCGCTTCGAGCGGCACCGCGCCGAGAGGCGTTCTGCGGTCCGGCACTTTCCCGCTCGAGGGCTTCAGGTCAGAGAATCACGCCGCCAGAGACCGGCCGCGGCTCCGAGCTCGTCGGCATATGTCGTCAGACGCAGCGCGCGCGTCGTGAAGCTCGCCGCCCGCTCGGGTTCGGTCGCGTCATGATCATCGGCGAGATCGACCGCGCCGGCTGCCTCGACCCGGCAGAAGGATGCCGCTCGCTCCAGCGCGAGCGCGAGGTCGCCCGCGAAGACTCCGCGCAGGATCTCGTCGCACAGCGACACGAGCTCATCCGGACCGGCCGGTGTCGGTGCACCCGCCACGACGTCGTCCACCGAGGGGAGCCGCGAACGGCCCCGTTCATAGAGCAGCGCCGCCGACCGAGGATCGTCGTGCACCATCAGCTGCAGCAGGTACAGACGCCACAGCGCGCCCGGAAGCGAGCGCGCGGGCGCGCGCGACCAGAGATCGGCGATCGTGTCGATTCCATGTTCGGCGGTGAAGGCGACGAGGCGCTCGACCACGGCATCCGCTGGCTCTTCGCGCACACGTGCCACCAGCGCCGCCGCCGTGGCGTGTGCGACGCGCGAGACGTCGGCCGGGTCCTCGGCGCTGAACAGGCGATCGAACACCTCGGCGGGACGCCGGACCGGCTTGTGGAACGGGCGGGAGTCATCATTCATCGCCGTCCAGGGTACCTGCCGCAGAGCCCGGCGGGCCGCGTCATCGGCGTTCGGGTCAGCTGACGGTCGTGGGGATCGCCACGATCGGAGCGCTGGTCGGCGTGCCGTCCGGCGCACCTCCAGCCGGCTCGATCGTGACGGCGATCGTGTCGCCCGCTTGCATCCCGCCCTCGAGCGCGGCGGCGACGCGACCGCCGGAGGGATCGAACGTCCCCGCTGAGATCGCCTCGTCACCGCGGACATACCAGAGCTCGAACGTGCGGTCGGCGGGAATCTCCGGCAGTGCCTGACTCACGAGCACGACCTCACCGAGCGACTCCGACCAGTGCACCGTCGCGGTTCCGCCGTCGGTGAGATCGCCCGAAGCCTCCGCTGCATCGGGTGCCGCCTGGATCTGGATGAGCGTGCTCTCCGCGGGCGTCCGGCTGAGCATCTCGGAGATGCTCCCTGCCCCCCACCCGATGCCGACCAGGAGCACCATCGACGCCACCAGCGCGAACATGCCGCGTGACCAATTTCGCCGCTGGACCGCCTGCACGACACCGGTCGGCGGGGCGGATGCCGAGCTCACATCGTCGCCGGCCGAGTCGCTCCCGGCCGA
>NZ_WOYQ01000005.1:5945-24955 GCF_011620665.1 Microbacterium sp. | reverse complement strand
TCGCTCCCGGCCGACTCGCTCCCGGCCGAGTCATCCTGGGCCACGGGCACGATCGTCTGATCCTTGGCGACGCGGGGGTCTTGACGGATGATCCGCAGCAGCTGAGACCGCGCGGCGAGCGGGGGCGCGACCTCCGCCGCGCCGTCGGCCAGCGCGGCAGCAGCGAGCCCGTCGGCCTCGGTGATCGCCGCCCACTCGGGGTGCGCGGCCAGGGCTGCGGCGTATGCGCGCTCATCGTCGGGCGACAGCGCGGACAGGGCGTGTCCGGCCGACAGCTCGGCGAACTCCTGCTCGTTCACGACATCACCCCCATCTCGGCCCTCAAGCGCGACAGTCCGTCACGCATTCTCGTCTTTATCGTTCCCAGCGGCGCTCCCACCAGCGCCGCGATCTCACTCTGCGAGTATCCGCCGTAGTAGGCCAGCGTGATCGCTTCGCGCTGCGGCTCAGGCAGAGTCCCCAGCGCACGCGTCACCCGCCGGCTCTCGAGTCGCAGCTCCACCTGCTCCTCGACGGCGGCGACCGACGTGCTCAACTCGCGCATCCCGACCCGCACATCCCGTTCACCGGCGGACTGCGCCGAGCGAACGCGGTCGACCGCGCGTCGGTGGGCCATCGTGAGCACCCAGGTCCGTCCCTGCCCCTTATTCGGAGCGAACGCGCCGGCGGATTGCCAGATCTCCAGGAAGACCTCCTGGAGGACTTCCTCGCTCTGCGCGCGGTCGACCAGGACCCGGAGGATCAGGCCGAAGACCCGGGGAGAGAGCAGGTCGTACAGCCGCGCGAACGCGGCGTCGTCCCCCTCGGCGGTGCTCACCAGAAGCTCCCCGACACGGTCCGTCTCAGACCCGTCCTCGGGAACGTCCATGCCGTCGATGACCATCCCCTCCAGCATGCACCATGCGGGCTCCGCGGCGCGGACATCTGCTGCCCCCGTCCTCATCCGAAAGTGAAGGAATACACGTCGACGCCCGCGGGAACCATCAGCTCGATCACGCCGGTGCGCGGGTCGTCGCCGCCCAGCAGCTCGTACGAGCGGGGTGTGCCGCCCACGGCGATGTCATCGGCATCCTTCCCGTCGATCCGCACCGATACGGTGCCTTCACCGGCGGCGACGATCCGTACGTCGGCGCCGCGGTAGGTGAGCCGGATGCCGCCCGAGTCTCCCGCCGGCGTCGCGAACTGCGTCTGCACGTTCCACGCCCCGTCGAGCGCGAACGTGTCCTGCGGCTGCTCGTCAGGGTAGGAGAAGTCCGCTTCTCCCGCGCCGTAACGACCGTCTCCCCCGTAGGTGACGTCTTTCGACGACCCGAGGAAGGTCTCGGGGGTCGTCGATCCGCTGTCCGGTGTCTCGTCGGCGACATCCGTGGTCGGCGGCAGGGTGATGCCGGGGTCGGCATCGTCCAGCAGCGTGCGGATCATCTTCTCGGTCGCGGCGTAGTTGCCCTCGCCGAACGAGATGTGCCGCACCGTGCCGGATGCGTCGATGAGGTAGTGCGCGGGCCAGTAGCGGTTGCGGTACGCCGTCCACGTCGACAGGTTGTTGTCGAGGGCGACGGGGTACTCGATCGCGAAGTTCTTCGCGCCGGCGGCGACGTTGCCGGCATCCTTCTCGAAGGCGTACTCGGGAGAGTGGATGCCGATGACCTCCAGGCCGGAGTCACGGTAGGCCTCATCCCACGCGACGACGTGCGGGATCGAACGCTGGCAGTTGATGCACGAGTACGCCCAGAAGTCGATCAGGACGACCTTGCCGCGGAGGTCCGCCAGATCGACGGGCGCGCCGTCCGGCGTGTTCAGCCACTTCTCGATCCCCCGGATCGCCGGCGCCGTGCCGCACGACTCGAGCTCCTCCGCGCCGTTGGTGCAGTTCGCCAGTTCGCGGTTCTCGTCGGTCACGAGCCCTCCGAGACCGAGCGCCTGCGCCGCCTGTTCGTTGTCGGTCAGGTCGGTCTGCAGCTGCGCCGTGTAGTCGGGAAGCAGGCGCTGCAGGGCCTGAGGCACGTTGAAGACGAGGCCGACGGCGAGCGCGAGCATCGCGACGCCCGCCGCGATGCGCAGGCCACGCTCGCGACGGCGGAACGCCTTGATGCGCTCGATGACGCCACGACCGGCCAGCGCGAAGAACAGCAGCGGCACGGCGACGCCGACCGCGAAGGCCACCGTCAACAGGACCGTGTCGATTCCGATGCGCCCGGTTGCGCCGGCGACGATGATCGCCGCCAGAACCGGACCGGCGCACGGGACGAAGACGGCGCCGAGCGCCAGGCCGACGCCGAACCCGCTGCCTCCGTTGCCGACCTCGCGGCGGGGGATCCACTGAAACGGGCGCTCGAGCAGTTCTTCGACCTTCGGGATGAGCAGTCCGATTCCGATGAGGATCAGCACGATGATGCCCAGCCACCGCAGGAGGTCCTGTGGCAGGTTCAGCGCACCGAGGATGAGGGACCCGGCGAGCGTCACCAGCGTGAAGCTGAGCACCAGGCCCAGGATGACGAGGTACGGACGGCTGCGCGGCGGCGACGCCATCGGCTGCCCCTCGATCCGCGCCGACTGCGCACCTCCCGTCAAGAAGATGACCGGCAGCACCGGAAGGATGCACGGGGAGATTCCCGTGATCAGTCCGCCCAGCAGACCGATGATGATGACGTCCATGCGTGCCTCGTTCCTGTCGAGGACTCTTCGTCGCCGGGGCCCGATCGGATTGGGCGGAGCGACGCGGAAAAGATTTCTGAGATTTCTCCCATCCGATCCGGGCGTGGCTCCGAAGCACTCCTGAGGCCGCAAGAAGCGGCCCATGAGTCACGGAGGACATCATGCTCAGCACCAAGAAGAAGATCACGGCAGCTCTGACCCTCGCGGTCGCCGGCGCATTCGCGCTCTCGGCATGTTCGACGGGGTCGACGACGGCCGAGCCCAGCTCGTCGGCGACGATGGAGGCCACTCCCGAAGCGATGGAGATGGACCCGGCAGCCAACCTCGTCGGCGACGGCTGCGCCGCCTACGCGGACGCCGTGCCGAGCGGCGACGGATCGATCCAGGGGATGTCGCAGGACCCGGTGGCGGTGGCCGCATCCAACAATCCCCTTCTGACGACCCTCGTCTCGGCGGTCAGCGGGCAGCTGAACCCCGACGTGAACCTCGTCGACACGCTCAACGGCAGCGAGTTCACGGTCTTCGCTCCGGTCGACGACGCGTTCGCCAAGATCGACCCCGCGACCATCGAGACGCTCAAGACCGACAGCGACCTGCTCAGCAAGATCCTGACGTACCACGTGGTCCCCGGCCAGATCGAGCCGGCGGACATCGCCGGAACGCACACGACCGTGCAAGGCGCCGACCTCGAGGTCACCGGATCCGGTGACAACCTGATGGTCAACGACTCGACCGTCATCTGCGGTGGCGTCCAGACCGCCAACGCCGTGGTCTACCTCGTCGACACGGTGCTGATGCCGCCGACCGAGTAATCCCGATCCGGGCCGAGCCCGGATACGGGGAGACGCCGCCGGGGGCCTTCGGGCCTCCGGCGGCGTTCGTGTGCCGAGGGGCGTTCGCGCCAAGTAGGCTGGGAGTTCGCGGGCCTCTAGCTCAGTCGGTAGAGCATCGGACTTTTAATCCGCGGGTCGTGGGTTCGAGCCCCACGGGGCCCACCGCATCGCGGCGACTTCGCCGAGCGACAGGTCAGCTGTACTGGGAGAAGACCGCGATCACCGCGCCGATGAACCAGAAGACCCACGCGAGCACCACGGCGAAGCCCACGACGGTCGCGGCGATCCACACCCACAGCGGCGCCGACGATGCCTTCACGACGCGGTCGCGCAGGACGACCGAGCGACCGATCAAGTAGACCAAGAGGCCGAAGAACGACCAGGCCCAGTGAAACGGCTGAACCACTCCGCGTCGGCCCAGCTCGCGCCAGTCCAGCCAGCTGAAGACGATGTACAGCGCGATCGCGCCCCAGCCCACCAGCGAGACGACGAGCGCGTTCAGCTGCCACGAGAGCAGGTAGGACGACCCCCGCCCGATGGCGGCCGTGGCCGCGACCGCGTCGATGAAGCCCCGCGCGTCCAGCAGGAAGACCGAGAAGAACGGGGCGACCGACGCGGCGGTCGCCAGCCAGATCCACACCGTGTCGGTCGGCACATCGACCTTCGCTCGCGGCACGGCGGGGACGATCGTGTGCGGCGTCCACTGAGCGCCGTCCCACCAGCGCGTGCCGGCCGCGCCGGACGGATCGGGATACCAGCCTGCCGGTGTGCTCATCGTCTGCTCTCCAGGAGTTCGGCGCCCGCATGGGCGAGTTCTGCGAGCGCGGCGTCGCTCGATTCCGGGTGCACGCCGGCGATCAGATCGGTGAAGACGCGGATGCGGCGACCCGCGGCGATCGCATCGAGCGCCGAAGCCCGCACGCAGAAGTCCGTCGCGATCCCGACGACATCGATGTCGAGGATGCCGTGTTCCTCGAGCAGCGCGCTCGCGGTGCGGCCGTCGTCGGTGCGCCCCTCGAAAAGCGAGTAGGCGGGCCGGCCCTGTCCCTTTTTGAGGTGGTGGGTCACGGCGGATGCGTCGAACCCCCCGTCGTACTCCGCCCCGCCGGTGCCGGCGATGCAGTGCGGCGGCCAGGTGCCGGTGAAGTCCGGCGCGGCGGAGAAGTGGCCGCCGTTGTCGGAATCGGGATCATGCCAGTCGCGCGACGCGACGACGATCTCGTAATCGCCCGCCCGGACCACCAGGAACCGGGAGATCCGTTCGGCCACCGCATCTCCCCCTTCGACACCGAGCGCCCCGCCCTCCGTGAAGTCGTTCTGCACGTCGACGATGAACAGGGCCCGGGTCATGCTTCGAGCGTAGCCCGGTACTCTGCTCGGGTCATCACCTCGACCGGGTGATCCGGTGGCGCGGGCGAGTCGCCGCGCGAGAACTTGGACGGCCACCAGATGGCCGCGCCGATGTCATACGACAGCGCCGGCACCAGGAGCGAGCGCACGACGAAAGTGTCCAGCAGCACGCCGAACGCGACGATGAACGCGATCTGCGCCAGGAAGAGGATCGGAATCACGCCGAGCGCCGCGAAGGTCGCCGCCAAGACGAGTCCCGCCGAGGTGATCACGCCGCCCGTGGCGACGAGACCGCGCAGGATGCCGGGTCTCGTCCCGTGGGCGAGCGACTCTTCGCGCACCCGCGACATCAGGAAGATGTTGTAGTCGACTCCGAGGGCGACGAGGAACACGAACCCGTACAGCGGCACCGCAGGATCCGCCCCCGGAAAGCCGAATACGTGAGTGAACGCGAGCGCACTCACGCCGAGGGCCGCACCGAACGACACGATGACACTGAGCACCAGCAGCACCGGCGCGAGGACCGCGCGCAGCAGCAGCATGAGGATCAGGAGGATCACGACGAGGATCGTCGGGATGATCACCATCCGGTCGCGGATCGACGTGTCGTTGGTGTCGACGCCGACAGCGGTCGCGCCGCCGACGAGTGCCGCACCGTCGCCGACAGCCGCAGCGAGCTCGGCGCGCAGCGAACGCACGGTTTCTTCGGCGGCGAGCGAGTCCGCCTGATCGGCGAGGGTGCCCACGACGAGAACGTCGCCGTTCGAGACGGTCGGCGAAGGTGCCGCGGTTCCCGGCGGGCCCTGGACCGTGAAGACCGGATCCCCTCGCTCGACGACGACCGAAACCTGCCCGGTCGGGCTGTCCGCCGAGACGACGGAGACGGCGTCGATCCCGGCATCCGCCTCGAGCACTCCGACGGCGTCCGCCAGTGCCCGCTCGGGGACGATGACGTATGCGGGGCTCCCGGACCCGGCCGGGAAGTGCTCGGCGAGCACGTCCTGCCCCTCGCGGGCGTCAGATGCGCCGAGGACCAGGTCACGTGCCGGCACCCCGTCCGCCTTCAGCTGCAGGAGACCGACGGATGCCGTCAGCAGCACGACCGTGCAGATGATCCAGACCGGTCGAGCGTGCCGGGCGACGAAACGCGCCTGGCGCGGCCAGAAGCCGGCGACCGGCCGTGTGAGGTCGTCGGGCAGGTCGGTCGCACCGGTCTTCGGGATCAATGGCCAGAACGCACCCCGGCCCACGAGCGCGAGAAGCGCGGGAAGGAAGGTCAGCGCCGACAGCACCGAGAACGCGATGCCGATCGAGGCGATCGGGCCGAGCGCGCGATTGCTCGCCAGGTCGCTCAGCAGCAGGCAGAGGAGACCGGCGATGACGGTGCCGCCGGAGGCGACGATCGGCTCGAAGGCCCCCTTCCAGGCGCGCACGGTCGCGTCCCAGCGGTGCAGGCCCGATCCGATGGCCTCACGGAATCGGGCCACGTACAAGAGGGCGTAGTCCGTGGCGGCACCGATCACGAGGATGAAGAGGATGCCCTGAACCTGCCCGTTGAGCACGACGATGTCTGCCTTCGCGAGCCAGAACACGGTCAGGAGCGCGACGCACAGCGCGAAGGTCGAGGCGAGGAGCACGAGCACGGGCAGCAGCGGAGACCGGTAGACGAGCACGAGGATCACGAAGACCGCGCCGAGGGCGACTCCGAGGAGCAGCCCGTCGATGCCGAGGAAACCGGCCACAAGGTCGGCTGTGAACCCCGCCGGTCCCGTCACCCACGCGTCAAGGCCGGCCGGGAGATCAGCGGCGAGCGACGCCCGCATCTCCTCCACCGTCTCGCCGACATCGCCGGTCGACTCGATGGGGACGAACACCTGCGCGGCTGCGCCGTCATCCGACACGATCGGCGGCGACAGCTCGCCCACGCCCGAGATGTCGCCGAGCGTCATGACGGCTTGGCCGATCTGAGTCTGCTGCTCCGCGGAGAGCTCCCCGTCGCCCGTGATCACCACGACGGCGGGCACCGTGTCGCCTCCGGTGAAGTCGGCCAGACGCTCTTGCACCTGCGTCGCCTCGGCGCTGGCCGGGAGGAACGAGGACTGTTCGTTCGTCGCGACCTCATCCACCCGGCCGAAGGTCGGCCCTCCGATGGCTCCTCCCACGAGCCAGATGAGGACGAGGAGAACGGGGATGCCGATGCGCAGCCAGCGCGAGGGATTCGAGCTCATTTTGCTAGCTTATCTAGCAAAATGAGCTCGTCCGATCATCCCGCGGCCGCGAGCAGGACCCACCCCGCGACGAACGCCACGGTCGCCAGCGCCAGCATGGCCGCCGCGCCGATCATCACGGCGCGCAGGGCCGGCCGACGCGGCGTCAGCCGCATCCGGTCGCGCCAGCCGTGGCGGTACCAGATCGTCACGGTCGTCCGCGATGAGAGCGCCACGAGGTCGGCGGATGCCGGCACGGCGCTGTTGGCGTCGCCGTCGCCGTCGAACCAGCGCAGGATCGGCTCGCCGCTGTCGCGGTCCACGATCGCCTCGGCCGGCATCCACGTCCCGTCGAGCGCCCACAGGATCACGGCAGCCGCACCGAGGACGAGAAAGCCGCCCAAACCGACCCACGAGAAGATCTCGAAGAGGACGTCGACCGTGTGATCCACGGTGTTCTCCTCCCGGGGGAACTGATGGAGCCGCCTAAGGGAATCGAACCCTTGACCTATTCATTACGAGTGAATCGCTCTGCCGTCTGAGCTAAGGCGGCGCAAGCCGCCGGAGCGCCATGCACGATCATCGATCCTACAGGGTGAATCCGATGCCGGAGAACGGGATCAGGGCCCGCACGTGACGTCGGCAGCGGGGACGCTCCCGGCGACGAGGTAGGCCTCCACCGCGGCATCGACGCACGCATTGCCCTTGTTGTAGCCGGTGTGCCCCTCGCCCTCACGGGTGATCAGCACACCGGACGACAGCTGCGCGGCCAGCGACACCGCCCAGGCGTACGGCGTGGCCGGATCGTTGGTCGTGCCGACCACGACGATCGGCGCCGCGCCGTCGGCCGTGATCGTCTCGCGCACCCCGGTGGGCGGATACGGCCACACCTCGCAGACATCCACGCCCAGCCAGTACGGCGCGATCGTCGGGGCTTCGGCGGCGACCTTCGCGTTGGCGGCATCCTGATCGGCAGGCGAGGCGTCGAGCGGGTAGTCCATGCAGTTGTACGCCCGGAACGCCTCGGTCGAGTTGTCGGAGTAGGTGCCGTCCGCCCGGCGGCCGTTGTAGAAGTCGGCGAGCTGGAACGCGGTCGCCGCGGTGCCCTGCAGGGCTTCCGCGAGGGCCTGGGTGAGGTAGGGCCAGCTCTCCTGAGCGTAGAGCGCGGCGATGATGCCGGTCAGCAGGGTGTCGGCGCCCAGCATCCGCCCATCGGGGCCCGGCAGCGGCGACGCATCGACGCTCGCCAGCAGCGTGCCGAGATCGGCCATCGCTTCGTCGACCGTGCCGGAGAACGGACAGTCGTCACCGCCCACGCAGTCGGCCATGTAGGCACGCAGCGCTGACTCGAATCCGACCGCCTGAGTGGTCCCGACGTCCAGACCCGACACCGACGGGTCGATCGCGCCGTCCAGCACGAGTCGTCCGACCCGCTCCGGGAACAGCTTGGCGTAGGTCGCGCCGAGGAAAGTGCCGTACGAGTACCCCAGGTAGTTGAGCTTCGGGTCGCCCAGCACACCGCGCAGCAGGTCCATGTCACGCGCCGAGTTGTCGGTCGTGATGTACGGAAGGATGCCGCCGGAGTTCGCCTCGCAGGCCGCGACGAAATCCCTGTTGCGCTGCGTGAGCTCAGCCGTCCACCCCTCGCTGTCGCGCGGCTCGGCGGGGATGTCGTAGAGGACCGCATCCATGGCGGCGGCGTCGAGGCAGGTCACGGCCGTCGAGCGGCCGACACCCCGCGGATCGAATCCGATGACGTCAAAGGCGTCGAGCACCGGAGCACTGACCGCGAAGGTCGCCGAGCCGGCGATCAGATCGTACCCGCTGGCACCCGGACCCCCGGGGTTGGTCAAGAGCGACCCGAGCGCGGTGCCGCTCGTCGCGGCGCGGCGGATGATCGCGAGGTCGATCGTGCCCGCGTCCGGGTCGGCCCAGTCGAGCGGCGCCGTCACGATCGCGCAATCGTAGGATGCCGAGTCCGCGCCCACGCAACTCGTCCAGTCCAGCCTCTGGCTGTAGAAGTCCTCGAAGCCGACCGGCACACCGCTCAGGTCGGGCTCGCGACTCGGCGCGGTCGTCGCCGCGGACTCCGGCGGAATGGCGGCGTACAGGCAGCCGCTGAGGGCGGCGGCGACGACGGCGAGGCCCGCCACGACGGTGAGGAGACGTCGGGGATTCGTCACGGGGTCCTTCCGCTCGCGACGGTCACGAGCATGCTTTCGAGAGCGAGTACCGGGGCTGCGTTGCCCTCGAGGTTCGTGCGGGTCGCAGCGATGCGGTCGAGCACGGAGAGGGTGTGCCCGGGCGTCCATGCGCCGGCGAGGGTCGTCAGCTCTTCTCCCAGCTCGAGGTTGATGAGATCATCCGAGCGACCCAGCTGCAGCATGAGCACGTCGCGGAACATCGACTCGAGATCGGTCAGCACCCGGTCGATGCCGTCGCGCAGGCTCCGCGTCGCCCGCCGCTTCTGGTCGTCCGCGAGGGCACTCAGCTGGCCGCGCACCGCGGGAGGCACAGCGGCCCCGGCGCCGATGCCGAGTGTGCGCAGCAGGGTCGAGCGCTCGAGGTCGTCGCGTTCGGAGGTGAGCGCTGTGGCATCGTCCGTGGCCAGCTGAACGATCCGGGCGGCCGTCTCCACCGCATCGCCCACGCCGCGGACGGAGAGCACCCGCCGGAGCGTCTCGTCGCGTCGGGCGCGTGCGTCGGCATCCGTCGCCAGCCGCTGAGCCATGCCGATGTGCCGCTGCGCGAGACGCGCGGACTGCTCGGCGACGGCCTCATCCACGCCGGTGCGCGCGACGATCAGCCGCGCGACATCGTCGACCTCGGGCTCGCGCAGCCGCAGCGTGCGCACACGCGAGCGGATCGTCGGCAACAGGTCGGCATCGCTCGGCGCGCAGAGGATCCACACGGTGCGCTCGGGCGGCTCCTCGAGCGCCTTCAGCAGCACATTGCTCGTCCGCTCCACCATGCGGTCGGCGTCTTCCACGACCATGACACGGTGGCGCCCGAGGGACGGAGAGAAATAGGACCGCTCGACGAGGGCGCGCGCGTCCTTGATCGAGATGATGACGCCCTCGGTGCGCAAGGCGGTCAGATCGGGATGCGTGCCGGCGAGCACCTGATGCATCGCCGCGTCGTCCCCGGGCTCGGCGATCAGCGCCGCGGCGAAGGCGTAGGCGAGCGTCGAGCGCCCCGACCCCGGAGGCCCGGTGATGAGCCAGGCGTGTGCGAGCTGCGCCGGATCGTCCGCCGCGGCCTTCAGCTGGGCGAGCGCGTCGTCCTGCCCCCAGACATCGCCCCACGGCAGCGTGGACGCGGCGACTGCAGGCATGTGGTCCAGCCTAAGCGGTGCCGCCGACGCGCGATCAGCCACGGCCCCGAGGCCCACGGGGCGAGCCCAGGGCGTCGCCGACGCGGGCGCGCACGGCCGCGGCGAGCTCCTCGACCGGGCGAGCGGCGTCGAGGACCAGGAAGCGGTCCGGTTCGCCGACGGCCAGGCCGAGGAATGCCGCGCGCACGCGCTCGTGGAAGTCGGCCTGCTCCGCTTCCAGGCGATCGAACGGCTTGTCGTCCGCCTCCAGGCGCCGGCGGGCGTCCGCCGGATCCAGATCGAGCAGCACGGTGACATCCGGGAGCGCGCCCTCGGCGGCCCAGAGCGACAGCTCGCGGATCTCGGCGGCATCCAGCACCCTGCCGGCGCCCTGGTAGGCGACCGACGAATCGAGGTAGCGGTCCTGGATGACGACCTCGCCGCGCGCGAGCGCCGGGCGAACCAGTGTCGCCACGTGCTGCGCGCGGTCGGCCGCGTACAGCAGCGCCTCGGCGCGGGGGGCGACCTCTCCGCGGTGATGCAGGACGATGGCGCGCACGAGATCGCCGACCTCCGTGCCACCCGGCTCGCGGGTGCGGACGACGGCGCGCCCCTGTTCGCGCAGCCACATCTCGAGCAGAGCGGCCTGCGTCGTCTTGCCCGAGCCGTCACCGCCCTCGAACGTGACCCACAGCCCCTCGACCGGCGCGGGGACCGGACGCGGACCGGTCATTTTCTGGCGGCGGGCTTGCGCGTCGTCGCCGCGCGGCGGGTCGTGCGCTTGGGGGCGGGGCCCTTGGCGCGCTTGTCGGCGAGCATCTGCACCGCGATCTCGAAGGTGATGTCGTCGGGGGTCTGCCCGCGCGGGATGGTCACATTCGTCGTGCCGTCGGTGACGTACGCGCCGAATCGGCCGTCCTTGATGCGGATCGGCTTTTCGCTGACCGGGTCCGCCTCGAACTCTTTGATCGATGTTGCCGCCCGGTTGGCGTACTTGGGCTGAGCGTAGATCTCGAGCGCCTGCTCGAGGGTCAGATCGAAGATGAGGTCTTCGCTCGCGATCGACCGCGAATCGGTGCCCCTCTTGATGTACGGACCGTAGGGTCCGTTCTGCGCCGTGATGGGCGTCTGGGTCTCGGGGTCCAGCCCCACCGTGCGGGGCAGCGAGAAGAGCTTCAGCGCGGTGTCGAGGTCGATCGTCTCGGGCGACATGCTCTTGAACAGCGATGCGCGTCGCGGTTTGGGCGCCAGGTCCTTCTTCGCGCCGCGCTTCGGCGGCGCGTCCGGATCGACGACGGGTTCTTGGACGGGCGGCAGCACCTCTTCGAGGTAGGGGCCGAACCGGCCGTCTTTCACGACGATGTCCAGACCGGTCTCGGGATGCTGCCCCAGCACGCGGTCGCCCGCGATCGGCGCGTCGATGAGCTCTTGCGCCTTCTCGGGCGTCAGCTCATCGGGCGCCAGATCTTCGGGGACGCTGACGATGCGGGTGCTGCCGTCCTCGACCGGGACTTCGAGGTAGGGCCCGTACTTGCCGAAGCGCAGCGTGGCGACGTCGCCGATCGGGTTCGCGTTGATCTCGCGCGCATCGATCTCACCGAGGTTGTCGACGATGTTGCGCAAGCCCACGTGGTTGTCCGAGCCGAAGTAGAACTCGTTCAGCCAGTCGACCCGCTGCTGCTCACCGCGCGCGATCGCGTCGAGGTCGTCTTCCAGTGCCGCCGTGAAGTCGTAGTCGACGAGATCGGCGAAGTGCTGCTCCAGCAGCCGGACGATGCTGAACGCCAGCCAGCTCGGGATCAGGGCCTGCCCGCGCTTGGTGACGTAGCCGCGGTTGAGGATGACGTCGATGATGCTCGCGAACGTCGAGGGGCGCCCGATGCCCTTCTCTTCGAGCGCCTTCACCAGGCTCGCCTCGGTGTAGCGGGGCTTGGGACTGGTCGCGTGGCCTTTCGGCTCCACGTCGGTCAGGTGCAGGGCATCGCCGACCGCCAGGACCGGCAGCGACTGGTCCTCGTCGCGGTCCGCATCGGCGCGCTTCTCGTCGCGGCCCTCTTCGTAGGCCTCGAGGAATCCCTTGAAGGTGTACACGGTGCCGGATGCCGTGAACGCCGCGACCTGGCCGGCCGCCGAGGTCTCGAGCGTGACGGTCGTGGTCTCGTACTTCGCATCCGCCATCTGACTGGCGATCGTGCGCTTCCAGATGAGGTCGTACATGCGCAGCTCGTCGCGGTCGAGGCCGCCCGACACGGACGCCGGCGTGCGGAACGCCTCACCGGAGGGCCGGATCGCTTCGTGCGCCTCTTGTGCGTTCTTGCTGTTGTTGCGGTAGCTGCGCGGGTTCGGCGGTACCGCGCGGTCGCCGTAGAGTTCTACGGCCTGCGCGCGCGCCGCCGCGACAGCCTGCGTCGACAGGGCCGTCGAGTCGGTGCGCATATAGGTGATGTACCCCTTCTCGTAGAGCCGCTGCGCGACACCCATGGCGTGCTTGGCGCTCATCGAGAGCTTGCGTCCCGCTTCCTGCTGCAGGGTCGAGGTCGTGAAGGGCGGCTTGGGGCTGCGCGTGCCGGGCTTCGCCTCGACGGCCGTGACCGTCGCGGAGCCGTCCGCCCCGATCGCCGCGGCGACCGTGCGCGCCTGCTCCTCGGTGAGGACCACGACCGCCTTCTTCAGCTCTCCGCGATCGTCGAAGTCGGTGCCGCGCGCGAGCGGGACGCCGTCGAGCCGCGCGAGTCGGGTGCCGAACCGTTCGGTGCTCCCGGGGCCGGAGCCGGTCGTACCGGCGACGGCCTCGACGTCCCAGTACGAGGCCGACACGAACGCGATGCGCTCGCGCTCCCGATCGACCACGAGGCGCGTCGCTGCGGACTGCACCCGTCCGGCGGAGGTGCCCTGCCCCACCTTGCGGCGCGTGACATCGGACACGTCCCACCCGTAGAGACGATCGAGGATGCGGCGCGTCTCCTGCGCGTCGACGAGGGCGAGGTCGAGCTCACGGGTGTTCTCGACGGCGGCGCGGATGGCGTCCTGCGTGATCTCGTGGAAGACCATGCGCTTGACGGGCACCTTCGGCTTGAGCGCCTCGAGCAGATGCCATGCGATGGCTTCGCCCTCGCGGTCCTCATCGGTCGCAAGCAGGAGTTCGTCGGCCGTCTTCAGCGCGCGCTTGAGCTCGGCGACGGTCTTCTTGCCGCGATCGCTCTCGACATATAGAGGGGTGAATCCGTTCTCGATGTCGATCGAGTACTTGCCGACCGAGGTCTTCTTGAGTTCCGCGGGAATGTCCTTCTTCTCGGCGAGATCACGGATGTGACCCACCGAGCTGAGCACCTCGTATCCATCGCCCAGGTATCCCTGAATCGACCTCATCTTCGTCGGAGACTCGACGATGACGAGCTTCTTGCCGGTTGCCGTGCGCGCTGCCACGTGGCGTCCTTTCTTCGATGCACACCATACACACCGGGCGCACATGAGGATGCTGGGAGCAGCCGCGACCGATCACGGCGGCGGCCCGGCGCGGGCGCGCGCCGCCGCCGGCAGCAGCCCGAAACCCGCCTCGAGGCGGACGGTCGCGACGAGTCCGCTCACATCGCACAGCGCCAGGGATGCCCCGCCCCGGGCGGCGATCTCAGCCGCCCGCTCGCAGGGAACACCGGAGGTCGCGCCCGAGGCCGAATCGGCCGCGGCCAGGGCGGCGGCATCCGCGAGACCGGATAGGCGCGTCGCGTGCGCGGCGGCCGCTCCCATCGACGCGCACCCGACCGCGAGCGTCGCCGTGAGCGCGAGTGCGCCGACGGACAGAGCCGTCCCGGACATCAGATCGCCCTCACGTCAGCGCCCGTCCGAGAGCGCGCACGACGCCGCCCGGAGCGGCGGCAGCGGAAGCGGCAGCGGGACCGCCGCCACCACTTCGGCGCACATCAGGTCGCCGTCGGCGTGGATGCTGACCGAGGCCGCGCCGGCGATCGATGCGACCACGGCCGCCGCACGGTCGGTCCCCTCGCCCCGCGCGACGACTCGCGCCGCCTGCGCGGCGGCCTGTTCGAGGCGCACCTGACGGCCGGACGCCGAGAGGGTGCCGGCCGTCAGCGCGACGACGAGCACGACGGCGGGCACGACGACCGCGAACTCGGCCGCGACCGCCCCCCGATCGTCGCGCCGCACCGTCAGGCCACCGTCAGCGCGCGTCGGATGAGATCGGTCAGGATGCCGCGGACCTCGTCCGAGCGCATGATGACGACGAGCAATCCGGCGAAGGCCACGGCCGCCATCGTGGCGACCGCATACTCGGCCGTGGCGGCACCCTCCTCGTCGGCATAGAGCGCCGCGACGCTCCGACGGGTCAGACGCGGAAGATCGGTGCGGGTGGAACGGGTCATTTCTTCTCCTTCGATCGGTGGCGGGACGGGCACATCAGGGGGAAACGAGCACGGGCATCGTGCCGGAGAGGACCGACAGCAGCATCGGTCCGACGCCGAGCAGGAGGAAGGACGGCAACGTGCACACCCCGAGCGGCAGCAGCAGGCGTGCACTCAGGCGAGAGGCGCGGAGCCTGCCCTCCGTCCGCACGCGACGGCGCGCGTCGGCGGCGGACGCCCTGAGCAGATCGACCGCCGGCGCGCCGGCACGACGCGACAGCGCCAGCACGCGCTCTGTCTCGGGCTCGGGCGCTCCGCCCCCGCACTCGGCGACCACCGTGAGGGCGCGTTCGATCGAGACCCCTCCGGTCAGTGCGATCGCCACGACGTCGCCCTGCAGTCCCGCGATGTCCTCGCCCGGCTGCGCGCGGCCGACGAGGCGCCGGGTCCAGAGGCGCGCAGCGACCATGAGCGCGACCCCGGCGACGACGCAGGCGATGCCGACCGGATTGGTGAACGTCGCGGTCACGTCGAATCCGAGGGCCAAGCCGAGTGCGATCGCCACGAGCGGCAGCCATGCCACGAGCTTCGCCGTCGCCGCCGGGTCGGCGAGCGCGACGGCCACGTCGTCGCGAGACTGCTGGGCATCGCGCAGCGCGTCGGCGAAGCGGCGCAGGCTCGGAGCGAGCGGCGCTCCCACGGTCTCGGCAACGCGCCACGCCACCGCGACCTCGCGCCACGATCCGGGCATCGCGGCCAGGGCTGCACCGGGTCCCACGCCGGCGCGCACCTCGGCGGCCACCGCGACGGCGACCGGTTCACCGTCTTCGGCTGCATACACCCAGGCGTTCACCGGGGACACCCCCGCCTCGAGGAGCACGGCGAGTCGCTGCACGACGGTGGCCGCATCGGCGGCATCCTGATCGCTCACGTCTCCTCCTCGACATCGAGCCGCCCCGCCCGCAGAACGGGACGCGCGAGGCCGAGCACACGACGGATGCCGCCGGCATCGCGGCCGACGTGCACGATCACGCCGATGGCGCTGACCACCTGGCGCGCGACCGCGTGATCGTCCATGCCGGCGAGCGCTCCCAAAGCCTCGAGGCGGGCCGGCAGATCACCGATCCCGCTCGCGTGGACCGTGCCCGCCCCGCCGTCATGCCCCGTATTGAGCGCCGTGAGGAGCTCGCGCACCTCTTCTCCGCGGCACTCCCCCACGACGAGCCGATCGGGTCGCATCCGCAGCGCCTCCCGCACGAGGCGCGCGAGCGAGACTCCCCCGGCCCCCTCGAGGTTGGGCTGACGCGCCTCGAGCCGCACGTGGTGCGGGTGCCGGAGACGGAGCTCGGCCACATCTTCGATCGTGATGATGCGCTCGCTCGCGGGCACGCGGCCGAGCAGCGCCGCAAGAAGCGTCGTCTTGCCCGTGCCCGTGGCCCCCGTGACCAGCAGGTTCTTGCGTCCGGCTATGAGCGCTTCCAGCCGCGCGCCGGTGGCCGCATCGAACATGCCGCGGCGGCCGAGATCGTCGAGGTCGGGCAGGTCGACCTGCGGGAGCCGGATCGAGATGGCCGCGCCCGTGCATGCGACGGGAGCCAGCACGGCGTGGACCCGCGCGCCGTGCTCCCAGCGCACATCGACCAGCGGGGTCGCGTCATCGAGGTGCCTGCCGCCGATGGCGATCAGATCGACGGCGAGCGCCCGCACGCCATCCTGCCCGAGCGTCCACCCTGCGACGCGTTCGGCGCCGCCGCCCCGGTCGGCGAAGAGCCCATCGGCACCGTTGATGAAGACGTCGGTCACCTCAGGATCGGCCAGGAGCGTGCGCAGCGGATCCAGGGCGGGGTGCGCGGGCAGCGGCCGCGGCCGCGCGGCCTCACGCGGGAGACCGGCCTCGGTGGGTGCTCCACCGCGCCGCACCGCCTCGGGGACGAGCCGACGCGGGCGAACGATGAAGGGATCCGACATGATCCGACGGTAGGTCGCGGTCGATCGCCGCGGTGGCGGAAGAGGGCGATCGGTGGAGAGATCCGCCCGCATGCCGCCTGTGGAGGAGGACAGGACATGCCTCGCAGGAGGCGTGGCGGCATCCATCCGCAGACCGTCTGCGTCATCGGACTGCGGCTCTGCCGATGCGGCAACTACTATCGAAGGCAGTGAACGTCACGTCGTCCCCGATGGATGTCGACGCACCGTCGGCGTACCCGCCAGTCCGAGCCAGGGTCGCCACCGCACGCCGCAAAGGAGCGCGCCCATGAGCAGCCAGATCGATCACCTCCTCAACGAGACCCGCAGATTCGCCCCGTCGGCAGCGTTCGCAGCGGATGCCGTGGCGAACGCAGACCTCTACGCTCAAGCCGCCGCGGATCGCGAAGCCTTCTGGGCCGAGCAGGCGCGCGCGCTGCACTGGGACACCCCGTTCACGCAGACGCTCGACTGGTCGAACCCCCCGTTCGCGCAGTGGTTCGCCGACGGCGAGCTCAACGTCGCCTACAACTGCCTGGATCGTCATGTCGAGGCGGGGCGCGGCGACCGCGTCGCGCTCCTCTGGGAGGGCGAGCCGGGCGACTCCCGGCGAATCACCTACGCTGACCTGACCGAGGAGGTCAAGCGCGTCTCGAACGTTCTCGAAGGGCTCGGCATCGGCCGCGGCGACCGCGTCGCGATCTACATGCCGATGATTCCCGAGGCGATCGCCGCGATGCTCGCCGTCGCGCGGATCGGCGCCATCCACTCGGTCGTCTTCGGCGGCTTCTCCGCCGACAGCCTGCGGGCGCGCATCGACGACGCGGGCGCCAAGCTCGTCATCACCTCCGACGGCGGCTACCGCAAGGCGCGGACGTCGCCGCTCAAGCCGGCCGTCGACCAGGCGTTGGGCGACCGGGGCGCCGGCCCCCAGGAGAGCGTCGAACACGTGCTCGTCGTGCGCCGGACGGGTGACGAGATCTCGTGGGATCCGGACCGCGACATCTGGTGGCACGAGGCCGTGCCGGCGGCATCCCCCGAGCATGTCGCGCAACCCTTTCCGGCCGAGAACCCGCTCTTCATCCTCTACACATCGGGCACGACCGGAAAGCCCAAGGGCATCCTGCACACCTCCGGCGGCTACCTGACGCAGGCGGCGTTCACGCACAAGGTCGCGCACGACATCCACCCCGAGACGGACGTGTTCTGGTGCACGGCCGACATCGGCTGGGTCACGGGGCACTCGTACGTGGTCTACGGTCCGCTCGCGAACGGCACGACGCAGGTGCTGTACGAGGGAACGCCGGATGTCCCGCACCCGGGCCGCTGGTGGGAGATCGTGGAGAAGTACGGCGTCACGATCCTCTATGCCGCGCCCACCGCCATACGCTCGTTCATGAAGATCGGTCGTCATGTCCCGGAGCAGTTCGATCTGTCCTCGATCAGGCTGCTCGGCTCGGTGGGCGAATCCATCAACCCCGAGGCATGGATGTGGTACCGCCATGTCATCGGCGCAGATTCCGCCCCGATCATCGACACCTGGTGGCAGACCGAGACCGGCGCGATGATGGTCTCCGCGCTTCCCGGCGTCACCGAGACCAAGCCGGGCAGCGCTCAGGTGCCCCTGCCCGGAATCGGGATCGACGTCGTCGATGATGACGGCAACCATGTGGGCAACGGCAACGGCGGGCTCCTGGTGATCACCGAGCCATGGCCGGCGATGCTGCGCGGGATCTGGGGCGACCCGGACCGGTTCGTCGAGACCTACTGGCAGAAGTTCCAGCAGCAGGGCTACTACTTCGCCGGCGACGGCGCGCGCCTCGACGAGGATGGCGACGTCTGGTTCCTCGGCCGCGTGGACGATGTCATGAACGTTTCGGGTCATCGCCTGTCGACCACCGAGATCGAGTCCGCGCTCGTCGCCAACGAGGCCGTCGCCGAGGCGGCGGTGGTCGGAGCCTCCGACGAGACGACCGGCCAGGCGGTGGTCGCCTTCGTCATCATCAAGCAGAGTTATCTCGATGCGCACTCACCGGAGGGCCTCGCGGGCACCCTGCGCCAGTGGGTGAGCCAGCAGATCGGGCCGATTGCGCGACCGCGCGATGTGTTCATCGTCGGCGAGCTTCCCAAGACCCGGTCGGGCAAGATCATGCGGCGATTGCTGCGCGACGTCGCCGAGGGCCGCGAGGTCGGTGACACGACGACCCTGGCCGACACGGCAGTGATGAGCGTGATCTCGGCTCAAGTGAGGTAGCGGCGGGGGCCCGGGGCGGGTAGCTCGGGCGCCGGGGGGCGGATCTATGGCGCGTGGGCCCGGGCCGTGGGCCTG
>NZ_WOYQ01000005.1:0-5845 GCF_011620665.1 Microbacterium sp. | reverse complement strand
TAGCTCGGGCGCCGGGGGGCGGATCTATGGCGCGTGGGCCCGGGCCGTGGGCCTGAGCCGTGGGCCTGGGCCGGTGGGCCTGGGCCGTGGGCCTGGGCCGTGAGCGCTGAGCCGTTGGGCCTGGGCCGGTGGGCCTGGGCCGGGAGCGCTGAGCCCCGCATCCGGCATCCCGCATCCCGCATCTTGCATCCCGCATCCCGCATCCCGCATCCGCTTACGGCATCCCACCGCCCACCCACCATCCATGTCCCACTTCCGGTCGCTTCCGACCCCCCACGGCGACAGAAACCGGGACAACCCCCACCGAAACCGGGACAACCCCAGCAGAAACCGGGACAACCCCCGCGAGACCCGCCCGGATCGTCGGCCACCGCCCAGACCCCCGCATCCATGTCCCACTTCCGGTCGCTCCCGACCCCCCACTGCGACAGAAACCGGGACAACCCCCACCGAAACCGGGACAACCCCCACCGAAACCGGGACAACGCGGGAGCAACGCGGGAGCAACGCGGGAGCAACGCCGGAGCAAAGCCGCAAGCGGCGGGCAGGCCGCCCGGATCAGGCGAAGCTGAAGATGACCTCGACCTCGACGGGGCTGTCCAGCGGCAGCACGGGCACGCCGACGGCGGACCGCGCGTGGCGTCCGGCATCTCCGAAGACCTGGCCGAGCAGCTCGCTCGCGCCGTTGATGACTCCCGGCTGGCCGGTGAACTCCGGCACCGAGGCGACGAAACCGACGACCTTCACGACGCCGGTCAGCCGATCGACGCCGCCCACGGCCGCGGCCGCGGCGGCGATCGCGTTCAGCGCGCTCTGGCGGGCATAGACCTGAGCGTCGGGCGCGGGCACCAGCCCGTGTCCGTCACCGACCTTTCCGGTCGCCGGCAGCTCCCCGGCGATCATCGGAAGCTGACCCGACGTGTAGACGAGGTCGCCGTGCACGGTCGCCGGGATGTAAGCCGCGACGGGCGGCACGACCGGAGGCAGATCGATGCCGAGCTCGGCGAGACGCGCCGAGATGGATGCCGCGGCGCTCACGCCGGGCCCTCGAACTGCTGAGCGGCCACCGCCGCGGCGCCGAGACCGGCGTTGGTCGCTCCCCCGCCCGACGGGCGCTTGAAGTAGGCGACGAGTCCGCCCTCCGGGCCCGGAACGACCTGCACGAGTTCCCAGCCCTGCTTGCCCCAGTTGTTGAGGATCGCGGCCGTGTTGTGGATGAGAAGGGGCGTGGTGAGGTATTCCCACGTGGTCATCGAGGCTCCCTGGTGTGACGGCGCGTAGCCGCGGATCGCGGGTCCTACCAAGAGTTCCCCCAGGTATCTCCCCTAGCATCAAGCCTATGCCTCAACACAAACGGACGAGCACCGGCGTGCTCGGCGGCTTCGTCGGTGTGCTCGGCCTGAGCGCGATCGCCGGCATCCTCGTCACCGCGACCGTGACGCCTGCGATCGCGGTCTCCGGATACGCCGCCTCGAGCGCGCTGGACACGTTCGACAACATGCCGAGCTTCCTGCAGATCGATCCGCTGATGCTTCCCACCGAGATCTATCGCAAGGACAGCGCCGGCAACGACGTTCTGATGGCGCAGTTCTACGACCAGAACCGCATCCCGGTGACGTGGGATCAGGTCAACCCGGTCATGTTCGATGCGATCATCGCGAGCGAGGACAAGAAGTTCTACACCCACGGAGGCGTCGACCTCGTCGGCACGGTGAGCGCACTGGTGGGCAACGCCGCCAGCGGATCCAACCGCGGCGGCTCATCGATCACCCAGCAGTATGTCAAGAACGTGCTGCAGCAGAACTGCGAATCCGAGGCGACGAACGACGAACAGGTGAAGGCCTGCTTCACCTCCACGACCGTCGCCACGGGCTCGGCCGGGTACCAGCGCAAGCTGCAGGAGATGCGGTATGCGATCCAGCTCGAGAAGCAGTCCTCGAAGGATGAGATCCTTCTCGGCTACCTGAACATCACGAACTTCGGCGGCACCGTGTACGGCATCGGCGCCGCGGCGCAGCGCTACTTCAGCACCGACGCGGCGAGCCTCACGATCGCGCAGGCGGCGACGATCGCCGGCATGGTCCAGGAGCCGAACACCTACCGCCTCGACCGGCCCGAGGGATCGACCACGAACTCTGCCGGCGAGGCCGTCAACGGCGAAGCCGACGGATACAAGCTGACGCTCGACCGACGCAACTACGTCCTGGGCCGCATGCTCGATGACGGCAAGATTTCGCAGGCTGAGTACGACGAGGCCAAGGCCACGCCGATCACTCCGGCGATCACGACGCGGGATCAGGGCTGCAAGATCGCGAGCGGGGCCGAGTTCTTCTGCGAGTACGTCGTGTCGATCATCAAGACGGACCCGTCGTTCGGCGACACCGCGGAAGCCCGTGCCGCGAACCTGCGGCGCGGCGGAATGAAGATCTACACCACGCTCAACGCCGACCTGCAGCAGACCGCGCTCGACGCCATCTCGATCGTTCCGGCATCTCGACCCGACATCGATCTCGGGGCTTCCGGTGTGCAGGTCGAGGTCGGCACGGGCCGCATCCTCTCCATGGTGCAGAACCGGCCCTACAGCGCCCTCGGCGACGACTCCGGCACGGTGACTCCCGTCAATTACAACGTTCGCGAAGCCAATGGCGGCGGCGGTCACTCGGCCGGCTCGACCTATAAGGTCTTCAGCCTCATCAACTGGCTCGAGCAGGGGCACTCCGTCAACGAGGCGATCAACGGGCGCGTCGGGGTCAAGAAGGTCATCAACTGCGACGGGCAGATCCAGACCGTGACGACCGCCAACGGCCGGGACGATGCCGTCGGCAACTTCGAGAACAACAGCGGCTACACGGGGACGATCTACAACTTCACCCGCGACTCGTTGAACTCGGGCTTCATCGCGATGGCCGAGAAGATCTCGGTCTGCACCACCAATCAGGTCGCCATGAAGCTCGGCGTCATGCGCAGCGATGGAACTCCGCTCGACCAGGTGCCCCCCGGGTCGCTCAACTCGCCGAACCAGGCCTACAACGTGCTGGGCGACGCCGCCGTCGCACCGCTCGACATGGCGGCGGCGTATGCGTCGATCGCGGCCAACGGCATCCTCTGCCGGCCCAAGTCGATCGACATGGCGCTCGACATGAACGGCAACGACATCACGCCTCAGACCAGCTGCGAACGCGTCATGTCCGAGGGGGTCGCGGCAACCGCCGCCTACACCCTGGTGGGCGTCATGAGCGGCACGGGAAGCGGCGCGCGCATCGGAGACGGCACTCCGGTGTTCGGAAAGACCGGCATCCACGAGTACGAACAGACCTGGATGGACGGTGCATCGACGAAGGTCGCCACCGTCGTGTGGGTGGGCAATGTCAAGGGTCACGCGAAGCTGGACCAGTTCCGCAACAGCGGGTATCAGCTCTCGCGCATCCGCAACGGCATCTGGCCGAAGATGCAGGGTGCCGCGAACGCGATCTACGGCGGCGACGCCTTCCCGGCGCCCGATCCGAACCTCACCAAGCAGGTGCTCACGACGCTGCCCTCCGTGATCGGGATGCCTGTCGACCAGGCGCAGCAGACCCTTCAGGCGGCAGGGTTCGATGTCACGGTGGGTGACGCCGTCGACGGCGCCGAAGCGGCCGGCACGGTCACGCGGCAGGAGCCGGGAGCGGGGCGCGTCGCCGCGGGAACCATGGTGACGATCTACCCCAGCAACGGCCAGGGTGTCGCGGTGCCGGGTGTGAGCGGCACGCCGTTGGAGGCCCAGGCGGCACTGCGAGGTGCCGGCTTCGGCAACATCACCCTGCAGTGCACCGAACAGGATTCGGCGACCTCACCCACCGTGACCGGGACGAATCCCGCGGCCGGCACGGTGGTCAGTCGAAGCGCCCCGATCACGATCACGTACCAAGCCAAGAAGTGCCTGTGACGGCACCGGCGCGCATCGTCCGCGCGGCGGCCGTCGCGACCGGTGCGACCGCGGTCGCCGGGGTCGTCTGGGGAACGGGGATCGAGCGGTTTCTGTTCACGGTGCGCGCCCACGAGGTGCGGGTGCTCCCCGCCGGTTCCCCGGCGCTGACGGTCCTCCATCTCTCCGACGCGCACATGGCGCCGTGGCAGCGCCGGAAGCAGGAATGGATCGCCCGGATCGCGGAAGAGATCCAGCCCGACCTCATCGTGAACACGGGCGACAACCTCGGGCACGCCGACGGACTCGCCCGCATCCGCACCGCCTTCGCCCCGCTGCGCGGCGTGCCGGGCCTCTTCGTCCACGGGTCGAACGACGTCATCGGGCCGTCCGCGCGCAACCCGCTGCGGTATTTCCGGGGTCCGTCAGAGCGCTCGCGCGCGGCCGAGCAGCTCGACACGCGGGCGATGGATGCCTTCTTCACCGACGACCTGGGATGGATGGACCTCAACAACGCGGCGGCCTCCGTCGAGGTGGCGGGAGTGCGCATCGATGCGTTCGGCATCAGCGATGCGCACCGCGACTGGGACGACCTCGACGCGCTGCCCGGCGCCCTGGCGGCACTGCATCCGCATCACCTGCTCGGTCGCCCGCGGCCGAGCGACCTGACCCTCGGTGTCACGCACGCACCGTATCGCCGGGTGCTCGACCGGTTCGTCGACCTGGGCGCCGACCTCGTGCTGGCCGGACACACGCACGGCGGGCAGGTGCGGGTTCCCTTCTCGTCGAGGGCGCTCGTCGCCAACTGCGACATCCCGCTCGACCAGGCTCGCGGACTCAGTCCATGGGCCCACGGCGGTCGCACGGTCCCGCTGAACGTGTCGGCCGGGCTCGGGCACTCGATCTACGCCCCCGTGCGGTTCGGCTGCCGCCCCGAGGTTTCCGTGCTGACGCTGCGCGCCGTCGATTCGGCGTGACCGGCCTTCCGGGGTAGACTCGGGGGGTTGCCACGGGGTGTGGCGCAGCTTGGTAGCGCGCGTCGTTCGGGACGACGAGGCCGCAGGTTCAAATCCTGTCACCCCGACCGATGAGAGGCTCCGCCGCGGCGGGGCCTCCCGTGTATGCACCCCCCGGAATCGGAGCCGCAGATGCCCACGCCCCGCCTCGTCGCCTTCGACCTGGATGACACCCTGGCCCCCTCGAAGACCCCGATCGACACCCGCATGGGCGAACTGCTGATCGCCCTCGCGGCGCGCGTCGAGGTCGCCATCATCTCGGGCGGGCAGCTGCAGCAGTTCACGACCCAGGTCGTCGACCGGCTGCCCGCGACGACCGATCGGGTGCGCTCAGCGCTGCACCTGCTGCCCACCTGCGGAACGCAGTACTACCGCCTCGCTGTCGACGGCGTCACGACCGTGTACGCGCGGACCCTGACCGACGATCAGAAGTCGCGGGCGTTCGCGGCCGTCGAGGCGGAGGCACGCCGACTCGGCCTGTGGGAGAGCGAGACGTGGGGCGAGATCCTCGAGGATCGCGGCTCGCAGATCACCTTCTCCGCCCTCGGGCAGTCCGCGCCGGTCGCCGCGAAGATGGCGTGGGATCCGACCGGATCAAAGAAGAACGCGCTGCGCCAGGCGGTCGCCGCCCTCCTGCCCGATCTGGAGGTGCGCTCGGGCGGTTCGACGTCGGTCGACATCACCGAGCGCGGCATCGACAAGGCGTACGGCATGATCCAGCTCGTCGAGCAGACCGGCATCCCGCTGGACGACATGCTCTTCGTCGGCGACCGGCTCGACCCGGACGGCAACGACTACCCGGTCCTCGCGATGGGCGTCGCCTGCCAGGCCGTCGAGGGCTGGGAGGATACCGCCGCCTTCCTCGAGCGACTCCTCCCGACCCTTCCCGAGCGCTAGGCTCCCGGCGCGCCGAACCCCGCGCCCG
>NZ_WOYQ01000067.1 GCF_011620665.1 Microbacterium sp. | reverse complement strand
CTTTTGGTGGACCTGAGGGGACTCGAACCCCTGACCCCCTGCATGCCATGCAGGTGCGCTACCAGCTGCGCCACAGGCCCCTCTCGCTGGACTGTCACCGCTCGCGGCAACCCCGCAAGCCTACTACACTCGGCGTCTGCGGTTGGACGCGGGTCAGGTCGCGGGGGCTCCCGCATCAGCCATGATGGGAATGACCGGGCAGTCCTTCCACAGACGCTCAAGCCCGTAAAAAACCCGCTCCTGCTCGTGGAAGACATGTGCGACGAGGTCACCGAAGTCGAGCAGCACCCAGCGTGATTCCTGCCGCCCCTCCCGGCGCAGTCGCTTAACCCCCACTTCGAGCATCGCTTCCTCGATCGCGTCCGCAATCGCGGCGACGTTGCGCTCACTGTTCCCGGTGGCGAGGAGGAACGCGTCGACGAGCGGCAGGGGCTCGGAAACGTCGAAGGCCACGAGGTCTTCACCACCCTTGCTCTCTGCCGCTCGGGCGGCGATCTGGACGATCTCGTGGGTGTGCTCGGCTGCGGTCATGAGAATGCTCCGGTGACGAGCGCGACGATCAGCACGCCGGTCAGCGCGAGCGCCAAGGCGCCCGCGGTGATGACGAGAGTCAGCATGAGCCGACCGCCCTTTTCCGGAGCGGGAGGCTTGATGATGTCTTCGGCACTCTTGATGGTGCTGATCGCTGCGCTCGCAGCGATCGGCGATGGGGAAGAAGAAGCGGGCAGCTCGCCGTCGACGAGGACAGCGTCGACGTCCTTGCCGTCAGCCATACCGGGTACGGTTCCGGTTGCGCCGAAGTGATCCGGCAGGTTGAACGTGCCCGTGATGAGCACCTCACCCGTTGCGGTGACGGGCCCGACGAACGAGCCGGTGTCGGGCGTCTGCGAAAGAATGAGTGCATTGGTCGCCGCCAGCGAGCCCGTCGCAGCGGATCCTCGCGATAGCAGCTGGTCAAAGGATGCCGGCACCTCCACCTCGACCGCACGGCCGGACAGGAGGCCCGAACCGAATGTCGGTGCGATCACGGGACGCCCCGCGGACTCATCCGGGTGCGCGCGGCGCGTGATCGCCTCACCTCTGGACCGCTCGGTCGGCTCGTCGTCGCGCAACGGTGCGACAACGGACTCCATCCTCGCCGCGCCCGGGTTCCCGGGTGCCTTGACCGCGGCGTTGAGCACCGCATCCGTCGCAGAGGCCGAGACGGGCTCGAACTCAGACACGATAGGCACCGACGCGGTGCGGATGCGCTCCTGCTGCCGCGCGCGGCGACGTGTCAACGCGGGCGAATGGAGATCGATGTCGGCCGCGGGCGGCGGTGCTTCGGCGACCGTTGCAGGCTCCGCCGCGCGAGGCAACGGAGCGACGACGGGCGCGGGCGACTCGGTCACGGTCGCCGCTTCGTCGAGATGCTCAGGTGTGATGATGGGCGTCGACGCGGTATTGCGCAATTCGCGCAGTTGGCGGCGTGTCATCTGCGGGGAATCAGGCTGGTCGGGTGTGCTCATGCCTCGCTCCGGTAAAGGTCGTGCTTCGCAATGTATTGGACGACACCGTCGGGAACGAGGTACCACACCGGATGTCCCCTACGAACCCGCGCGCGGCAGTCCGTGGATGAGATCGCCAGCGCCGGAATCTCGAGTTGACTGACGTCGCCGCTCGGCAGCCCTTCCGTGCTCAGCACGTGGCCCGGCCGTGAAACGGCGACGAAGTGCGCCAGGCCCCACAGCTCGTCGTGGTCTCGCCATCCGATGATCTGGGTGATGGCGTCCGCGCCGGTGATGAAGAACAGGTCGGCGCCGGGTCGCTCAGCCTTGAGGTCGCGAAGCGTATCGATCGTATAGGTGGGTCTCGGGCGATCGATATCCACGCGACTCACTGTGAACCGCGGGTTGGATGCCGTGGCGATAACGGTCATCAGATAGCGATGTTCGCTGCTGGTGACGTTGTCCTTCTGCCAGGGCCGACCCGTGGGCACGAAGACCACTTCGTCGAGCCCGAACGACTGCGCAGCTTCACTCGCGGCGACGAGGTGCCCGTGATGGATCGGGTCGAAGGTACCGCCCATCACCCCGATCCGCGGGGCGCGCGCAAACGACATTGCGCGGCCTATTAGTGGCCGTGTCCCGCCTGAGAGAGATCGACCGGGTGCGCCTTCGCATATGCATCGGCCTTATGCGCGTGGCGGTTGGCGACATTGCGATAGGACATCGTGACCGCACCGAGCGCAAGGAAGACGACGAAGGCGATGATGCCGAAGATGAACGTCTCGGCCTGGACGTTGCCGGTGTGTGCCACATTCTCTGTGGCGAGGGCGACGATTGTAGCGAAAGTCATTCGTGCTCCGTTCGGTTCGGGTGTATCCAGCTTAGGTGGTCATGCGCGGATCTGTCCGGCGCCACGGGCAAGCCACTTCGTGCTGGTGAGTTCTGGAAGGCCCATCGGGCCGCGCGCGTGCAGCTTCTGGGTCGAGATGCCCACCTCGGCGCCGAAGCCGAACTCCCCCCCGTCGGTGAAGCGCGTGGAAGCGTTCGCCATGACGACAGCGGAATCCACCTCGGCGAGAAAGCGCTCGGTGTGCGCATCGTCGAGCGTGATGATCGATTCGGTGTGATGCGTCGAATACTGCCGGATGTGCGCGAGCGCAGCAT
Organism: Microbacterium sp.; assembly: GCF_011620665.1. Classification (GTDB taxonomy): domain Bacteria; phylum Actinomycetota; class Actinomycetes; order Actinomycetales; family Microbacteriaceae; genus Microbacterium. The sequence continues at coordinate 21,875 of NZ_WOYQ01000067.1, read as the reverse complement.
CCAGATCGTCGACGATACGCAGCGACACGTCGAGGCTCATGTGCTCGGTCGACCAGTCCGCCTCGGTCGTGGGGACGGCGTCAGGAACGAAGACCCGCACGTCCTCATCACCGTGGATCGTTACGCCGGCGGACTGCAGGGCGGCGGCCACGGGCGGAACGAGGCGCTCGGCCCCGCCCCGGATGACCAGCACGGTCTCGACGGCATTGCACACACTGGGCCGCTGGGCCTTCGCATTGACGACGATCCGCTCGGCCCACGCCACCGGCGCGGACGCATCGAGCACGATGTGCACGACCCCGGCGCCGGTCTCGATCACGGGAACGGTCGACTGGGTGACGACGGTCTCGATGAGCTCCGCGCTGCCACGCGGTATCAGGACGTCGACGAGACCCCGCGCATGCATCAGAGCCTCCGCACCACCCCGGCCGAAGTCGTCGACGGTTTGGATCGCCTCCGGATCGATGCCCTGCGCGGCCAGCGCGGTGCGCATCACGTCCACGAGCGCCGCGTTCGTGCTCTGTGCGGCCGTACCACCACGCAGCACCACGGCGTTGCCGGAGCGCAGCGCGAGCGCGGCGATATCGACGGTCACGTTCGGGCGCGCCTCGTAGATCGACCCGATGACGCCGAACGGCACGGCGACCTTCTGCAGGTGCACACCGTTGCCGAGGACCCGTTCGTCCAGCACCCGCCCCACGGGGTCGGGCAGGTCGGCGACATCGCGCACCGCGGCGGAAAGCGCGAGAACGCGCGGAAGATCGAGCCGGAGCCGGTCGACCAACCCCTCCGAGATCTCGCTCGCCCGAGCGCGGGCGAGATCGTCCGCGTTGGCAGCGATGATCCGGTCCGCGGCGTCGGAGACGGCGTCGGCGATCGCGCGAAGGGCGTCGGCCTTGGCCTCGTCAGAGAGCAGACCGATCACACGGGAGGCATCCTTCGCGAGCTGCATGCGCTCTCGCGCGGTGGTGACGATCGGCGCGGTCGTGGTCATCAGGCCAGTCTACCGATCCGCTGGGGGCCCGTCAGGATCCGGCGGCGGTACGAACGGATCCCGTCGCGCTGGTGGGAATGACTCCGGCGGCGGGCACGAACCAGGTGCCGATGTGCGCACCCTCCAGTGCCGGGCCGACGAGTTCGGCGCTCGTCACCAGAACACCGATCCCCGACGCCGCAGCCAGCCGCGCGGCCGAGACTTTCGTCGCAGCTCCCCCCGTGCCGACGCTGTTGACGACAACCGAGCCGAACTCGAAGCCGTCCAGATCATCGTCATGCGCGACCACATCGATCGGGCGCGCCCCGGGCTCATTCGGTGGTCGGGTGTACAGCGACTCGATGTCGCTCAAGAGCACCAACGCGTCAGCACCGATGAGCTGGGCGACGAGCGCGGCCAATCGGTCATTGTCGCCGAAACGGATCTCTTGCGTGGCGACCGTGTCATTCTCATTGACGATCGGAAGGATCCGCAGACTCAACAGGCGCTCCATGGCGCGCCGCGCGTTGGAACGATGCGTCGGGTTCTCGAGATCTCCGGCCGTGAGCAGAACCTGACCGGCGACGATCTCGAAGGGGCGAAGCGCATCCTGGTAGCGATAGATCAAGACATTCTGCCCGACGGCCGCCGCAGCTTGCTGGGTGGCGAGATCGACGGGCCGCTCTTCCAGAGAGAGGTACGGCATGCCGGTCGCGATGGCGCCCGAAGACACCAGCACGACCTCCGTGCCGCGCGCGTGCGCCGCCGCGAGAGAGTCGACGATCGGACGGATCTTCTCTGCGTTCTCGCCGCTGATCGATGAGGAGCCGACCTTGACGACGACGCGCCGCGCGCCGACCAGGCCTGACCGATCCCGCACGCTCACGCCTGCTCGTCCTCCGCAGTGCCCGTACCCTGAGCGCTCCGCACGGCGATCCGCTCGGACTCGAGCTCGGCGCGGGCGTCCGCCTTGGCATCCATCCGCTCGTGGTACCGGTCGCGACGCTGCGAGGTCGTCCGTCGCGGATTGAGATCCAGTCGGGGATCGGTTCCTCGCGGCGCTGTCATCAGCTCGGCAGCAGACGACAGGGCAGGGTGCCAATCGAAGACGATCGCATCGCCCTCGCCGATCACGACCGTCGACCCCGCGACGGCGCCGACACGGAAGAGCTCGTCTTCCACTCCCAGCTTCTCGAGCCGGTCGGCAAGGAAGCCGACGGCCTCTTCGTTCTGGAAATCGGTCTGCTGGACCCAGCGCACGGGCTTGTCGCCGATGATGCGGTACACGTTGCCGTAGGTGCCACCCTCTACACGGATCTCGAACTCCTTCACGGCGCCTCTCGGCCGGATGACCACGCGTTCGGGCTCCGGCGTCGCCGCGAGGACCGCGCGATGCTCCGCGATGATGTCGGCGAGGGCGAACGAGAGCTGACGCAGACCTGAGTGGCTGACCGTCGATATCTCGAACACGCGGTAGCCGCGTGCTTCCAAATCGGGACGAACCAGTTCGGCCAGGTCTTGCGCCTCGGGGACGTCCACTTTGTTCAGGGCGATCAGCTGCGGGCGGTCCAACAGCGGCACCTGACCCTCCGGCACCGGATAGTTGCCGAGCTCAGCCAGGATGACGTCGAGGTCTGACAGCGGGTCGCGCCCCGGCTCGAGCGTCGCACAGTCCAACACGTGGACGAGGGCGGTGCAGCGCTCGACGTGACGGAGGAATTCCAGCCCCAGACCTTTGCCCTCGCTGGCGCCCTCGACCAGTCCCGGCACATCCGCGACGGTGAAGCGGATGTCGCCTGCCTGAACGACCCCGAGATTCGGGTGCAGCGTCGTGAACGGATATTCGGCGATCTTGGGCCGGGCCGCTGAGAGCGCCGCAATCAGGCTCGACTTCCCCGCGGAGGGGAAGCCCACCAGCGCCACATCGGCGACGGTCTTGAGCTCGAGGAACACATCCCCCTCCCAGCCGGGGGTGCCCAGAAGCGCGAACCCGGGCGCCTTGCGCTTGGGATTGGCCAAGGCCGCGTTGCCGAGACCGCCCTGGCCACCAGGGGCCGCGACGAAGCGCGTGCCGGGGACGACGAGATCGACGAGCGTCTCACCGGCGGTGTTCTTGACCACCGTGCCGACGGGCACGGGCAACTCGACTCCCTCGCCGTTCGCACCGGAACGATGGTCGCCCATGCCGAATCCGCCGTTGCCGGCAGAGCGATGCGGCGAGTGATGGTACGACAGCAGCGTCGTGACCTGCGGGTCGGCGACGAGGACGACGTCACCACCGTGACCGCCATTGCCGCCGTCCGGGCCGGCGAGCGGCTTGAACTTCTCACGCTTGACAGAGACACATCCGTTGCCGCCCTTGCCCGCGCGCAGGTGCAACGTCACGCGATCGACGAAGGTGACCATGAAACGCTCCTCAGCGGAAATGAGAGAGGGGCGGGCCGAAGCCCGCCCCTCTCCACAGGATTGTGTGTGTTACTCAGCCGCGGCCGGTGCCACAATGTTGACGACCTTGCGGCCGCCCTTCGTGCCGAACTCGACCGCACCCGCCTCAAGTGCGAAGAGCGTGTCGTCGCCACCGCGGCCGACTCCTGCGCCGGGGTGGAAATGCGTGCCGCGCTGGCGAAGGATGATTTCGCCGGCGAGCACCTTCTGGCCGCCGAAGCGCTTCACGCCCAGTCGCTGAGCATTGGAATCACGACCGTTGCGGGTGGAGCTTGCGCCCTTTTTGTGTGCCATGTCTGCGTCTCCCGAGAATTACTTGATGCCGGTGATCTTGACGCGTGTGAGGTCCTGACGGTGCCCCTGACGCTTCTTGTAACCGGTCTTGTTCTTGAACTTCTGAATCACGATCTTGGGGCCGCGCTCTTCGCCGAGGACCTCAGCGGTCACGCTGACCTTCGCGAGCGTGTCGGCATCCGTCGTGACGGCGTCACCATCGACAAGCAGAACGGCGGGCAATTCGAGCTCATCGCCGATCTTCGCCTTCTGACGGTCGAGGACGACGATGGTGCCGACCTGAACCTTCTCCTGACGGCCACCGGCTCGCACAACTGCGTAGACCACTTCACACCTGTTTCTTCTGTTGGAGCGCACAGCCCCGATTGTCTGTATGAGACTGGCAAGTCTTGGTGCGGCCCTCGACTCGAAGCGGTACAGAGGGGTACACGGCGCACCAAGGTTCTACAGTACCGGATGCCGGGCGATCGGGCAAAAGCGCCCGCCGGGCGTGTCGACGCGCACTCTATGATGAGCCGACATGGCAATCCTCATCGACGACCCACGCTGGCCGGCGCACGGACGCCTGTGGTCTCATCTGGTCAGTGACAGCGACCTCGAAGAGCTTCACACGTTCGCGCAGGCGCACGGCATCCCCCGTCGCGCTTTCGACCTCGATCACTACGACGTTCCCGATAGCGCGGTGAGCGAGCTGATCACCGGCGGAGCGGAGCGCGTCAGCAGCCACGATCTCGTAAAGCGACTGATCGGCTCAGGGCTTCGGATCACGGCGCGCGAGCGACGCACCCGGTAGTGCCGCTCGCTCAGTCTTCGGGGATTGTGGAGATCGGAGTCCCGGTGAGGGCCGCTGTCGTCACACGCCGACGGCCTCGTCCCTGACCCGGAGCCTTGGGCTCGGGCAACGCGCTCAGCACCGAGTCGAGCAGCAGGTCCTTCTCGGTACGCGGCCCGGCCTCCGTCGCGGCGGGCTCCCGCTTCTTGCGGACCTTCCTCGCTGGTTCGGGCGCGATCTCGGCGACCGGTTCAGTCTCGGCATCCTCCGTCGCGGAGTGGATCGTCGAGGCGGCGATCTGTGCGAGCGCCGACTTGGCGCCCTCGGTGATCACGTGCGTTCCGCCGTTGGCGCTCGTGCTGACGGATGGGGCCGGCGCGCTCTGCCGCGGACGCCGCGCGCCGGCGTTCTGAGCCTGCGGGCCGGTGCGATGCTTCACCACAGGATCGTGATGCACGATCACGCCGCGACCGGCACACACTTCGCACGCCTCGCTGAAGGTCTCGAGCAGGCCGAGGCCGAGCTTCTTGCGAGTCATCTGAACGAGACCGAGCGAGGTCACTTCTGCGACCTGATGCTTCGTGCGGTCGCGGCTGAGGCACTCCACCAATCGGCGAAGTACGAGATCCCGGTTCGACTCGAGCACCATGTCGATGAAGTCGACCACGATGATCCCGCCGATGTCACGCAGGCGCAGTTGGCGGACGATCTCTTCCGCTGCCTCGAGGTTGTTCTTCGTCACGGTCTCTTCGAGGTTTCCCCCCGTGCCGACGAACTTGCCCGTATTGACGTCGACGACCGTCATCGCCTCGGTCCGGTCGATCACGAGCGATCCGCCCGACGGCAGCCACACCTTGCGCTCGAGTGCCTTCTCGATCTGTTCGTTCACACGGAAGCGGTCGAACGGGTCCTGATCGTCTTCGTATTTCTCGATCCGCTCGAGCAGGTCCGGAGCGACGCCGGCGAGGTAGGCCGTGATGGTCTGATGGGCGTCCTCGCCCTGGATGAGCATCTTCGTGAAGTCTTCGTTGAAGACATCTCGGACGATCTTCACGAGCAGGTCGGGCTCGGCGTGCAGCAATGCCGGCGCCTGGATCGATTCGACCTGGCTCGAGATGTGCTCCCACTGCGCCGTGAGGCGCTGCACATCGAGCGTCAGCTGGTCCTCGGTCGCCCCCTCGGCGGCGGTGCGCACGATGACACCACTTGACTCGGGCAGCACCTCCTTGAGGATGCGCTTGAGGCGCGCGCGTTCGGTGTCGGGAAGCTTGCGGGAGATGCCGTTCATGGCGCCCCCGGGAACGTAGACGAGGTACCGGCCCGGGAGCGAGATCTGGCTGGTCAGGCGCGCACCCTTGTGACCGATGGGATCCTTCGTCACCTGCACGAGGACGCGGTCGCCCGACTTGAGAGCCAGCTCTATGCGGCGAGGCTGGTTGCCGGTTTCGACGCCGTCCCAGTCGACCTCGCCGGAGTAGAGGACGGCATTGCGACCTCGGCCGATGTCGACGAAGGCTGCTTCCATGCTGGGGAGAACGTTCTGCACCCGGCCGAGGTAGACGTTTCCGATGAGCGATGACTCCTGGCTGCGGGCGACGTAGTGCTCGACGAGGACGTCGTCTTCGAGGACGGCGATCTGGATGCGGCCGTTCTTGGAGCGGACGATCATGTCGCGGTCGACGGCCTCACGTCGGGCGAGGAATTCGGCCTCGGTCACGACCGTGCGGCGCCGGCCCGCCTCGCGCCCGTCTCGGCGCCGCTGCCTCTTCGCCTCGAGCCGTGTAGACCCCTTGATGCGCTGGGGCTCGGTGATCAGCTCGACCGCGCGACGGCGCGGCGGAGCGGGCTGCCCCGTCTGCGCGGGGGGTTCTTCGGTCTCGCCAGACGGACCCCCCGTTCGGCGACGGGTGCGTCGACGCGCGCTCGACGGAGAGTCGGGCGCCTCGTCATACCGGTCATCCGATCGAGCGGGCGCTGCAAGGGGGGGCGGCGCGTGGAACAACAACTGCGTCGAGACCGCCGAGACGAAGGTCTCGGGCAGCAGCCCCAGCGATACGGCGGTGTCGGGCTGTCGGTCGACGGCCTCGGTGGTCAGCGCGGGCGCGTCATCGGAAATCGGAGTGGGCTGGTCACTATGATCATCGTGCTCATCGGCCATCTCTGGCTACTCCTAGCGGGACGGCTCCGCGTGCCGTCCGACGAATATCTGGCGGTGCCACTCTGTTTCGGAGGGACCGCGAACTCAGTGGGTCTGCAACGTGAGCCCGCTCACAGGCTGAGGCTCGCGATGCCTAGGGTGTTCATCACCCGAAGTCTTCTGCGGTGCTCGGTCGCGGCGCGGCCGCGGAGCATCAGCGTCCATTATCGCACTATCCCGCGGCGATGACGCGACGGCGGGTGCGCACAGACGATCATCGTGTGCGAATGGGATAATTGCGCCATGCTTTCTCGTCCCGTCGCCGCTCGCCCGACCGTGTTGGCGATCTGGATGGTCGTCGCCGGGGTGATCGGATGGATCGCAGCGTTCGCGCTGACGATCGAGAAGCTCGACAAACTGGTCGCTCCGACCGATGCGGCCTCGTGCGACTTCAGCGTCATCGTGCAATGCTCGGCCAATCTCGAGTCCGCGCAGGGCAGTGTCTTCGGCTTTCCGAATCCGATCATCGGGCTTGCCGCGTGGATGGCTCCGATCGTGGTCGGCATGGCGATCCTGGCCGGCGCGCGATTCGCGCGCTGGTTCTGGTGGGTCTTCGCGGCAGGAATCACTTTCGCGTTCGGCTTCGTCCTGTGGCTCATCGGCCAGAGCATCTTCGTCCTCGGGACCCTGTGCCCGTGGTGCATGGTGACCTGGTCCGTGACGATCCCGACGTTCTACGCCGTATGGGTGCACATGTTCCGCTCAGGCGCCGTCTCGCGCGCCCCGAGGGTGCGCGCGATCGGCTCGGCGCTCACTGCGTGGATTCCGCTGATGACGATCGTGACCTTCGCCATCGGCCTGCTGCTCGCTCAGATCCGACTCGACGCGATCCCCCAGCTGATCAAGGTCATCTTCTGAGTCGCTGGCGGTCGGATTCAGAACCAGATGGCGAGCTCACGCGCGGCTGACTCGGGGCTGTCGCTGCCGTGCACAAGGTTCTGCTGGACCTTCATGCCCCAGTCCCGGCCGAAGTCACCCCGGATCGTGCCCGGCGCCGCAGTCGTCGGGTCCGTCGCTCCCGCGAGCGAGCGGAACCCCTCGATGACTCGATCGCCGGCAAGCCGGATGGCGACCGACGGCCCCGAGAGCATGAAGTCCAGGAGCGGCTCATAGAACGGCTTGCCGGCGTGCTCGGCGTAGTGTCGCTCGAGAGTCTCACGATCGGGCTCGACGAGCTTGATGTCCACGAGCGCGTAGCCCTTGGCCTCGATGCGGGCCAGAATCGCGCCGGTCAGGCCGCGGGCGACGCCGTCCGGCTTGACGAGCACGAGGGTCTCTTGCGGGGGCATGTCAGTCTCCGTTCGTTGCGGGATCGGAGTGCTGCGCGTTTCGGCGATCCAGCGCTCCACCCTTGATCGTCGCATATGCGTACATTCCGCCGAAAATGAGCGCCACGACCACGAGTGCGGGGACAAAGAACCCACCGAGGGCGAGCACGACCTGCCAAGACCAGCCGAGGGCGATCCCCCACCGATGCCGCAGCACGCCCGACGTCGCGATCATCAGCAGGGCCAGCGCGGTGCCGGCGACGATCCCCCACCACGGAGGAACATCGGCAGGCAGCTGGTCCAGCCCATAGAGCGCGAGCCCGCCGAGGAAGACGACGACCGACTCGAATCCGAGCACGATCGACGCGAGGGATTCTTCGGCGCCTCGGACACGCCGCTGGCGCGCACTCACTGTCGCCACCCGTCTTTCCAATCCTGGGCGGCGGCGAGATGAACAGCCTCGCCAGCGAGGACCACGCTTCCGGCGATCACGACCGCACGGCGCTCGGAGGCCGCGCCCCACGCTCGAGCCGCTTCGGCGGCATCATCGAGATCGCGATGGACGCTGACGGGGGTGCCGGTCTGCTCGACGAGGTCGGCAACCGCGTCGGCTTCAGCGGCCCGCTCGGAATCGGGCGCCGTAGCGAACACGTGCGCGGCCGCCGGCGCGATCCGCTCCACGATTCCGGCCACATCCTTGTCTGCGAACACTCCCAGCACCACACCCCATTCATCGAAATCGAACGACTGCCCGAGCGCCCGGACGAGCGCGTCGGCGCCGTGCGGATTGTGCGCACTGTCGACGAGGACGGTCGGGGCGACGCCGATGAGCTGCAGCCGGCCCGGAGAGGTTACTTGAGCGAGACCGTCCGCAACCACATCAGATGCGATCGACTGTTCCCCGCCGCCGATCAGTGACTCGACCGCGGCGATGGCCAGCGCCGCGTTGTGACCCTGGTGCGCCCCATAGAGCGGCAGATACAGGCCGTCATACGTGCCGGCCAGGCCGCGCACCGACAGCAGCTGTCCCCCGACGGCCAGCTGCGCGTCCGTCACCGCGAACGCGTCGCCCTCCACCGCGAGAGTCGCCGCGTGGAGATCTGCGGCCGCGCGGAGGACCCGCAGGGCATCCGGGTGCTGGTGGGCCGACACCACCGCGGCGCCCTGCTTGATGATGCCCGCCTTGACGGCGGCGATCTCGGCGATCGTGTCCCCCAGGCGATCCTGATGATCGAGGCTGATGGGCGCGAACACGGCGACGTCGCCATCGGCCGCGTTGGTCGAATCCCACGACCCGCCCATCCCCACCTCGATCACGGCCACGTCCACTGGCGCATCGGCGAACGCCATGAAGGCGAGGACGGTCAGCAGCTCGAAGAACGTCAACGGGGCGTCGGCCGCGGCCGCGAGCTCGGCATCGACCAGGTTCACGAACGGCGTGATCTCGACCCAGGCATCCGCCAGCAGGGCATCGTCGATCGGCTCGCCATCGATCATGATCCGCTCGGTGAAGCGCTCCAAGTGGGGGCTCGTGAACAACCCCGTGCGCAATCCGTGGGCGCGGACGATCGATTCGATGACGCGACTTGTCGACGTCTTCCCGTTGGTTCCCGTGACGTGCACGACACGGTAGGTGCGCTGGGGATCATCCAGCAGGTCGAGAACACGTCGTGTGCGCTCGACGCGCGGCTGCACCCACCGCTCGCCCTGGCGAGTGAGAAGCTCCGCGTACACGGCATCCGCTCTCGTACGGTCGCTCATGCACTGCCCCCGATCCTTGTCACGGCGACGTGGATGCCGCCCTCGTTGGCGTACTGGCCCGCCGCCACATAGCCGACATACTCCGGTGTTCCGCCGAACGCGAGCGGCTGCCACACCTCGGCCGCTGCATCCGAAGGCACCTGCACGTCGCGACCGATGACGGCGAGGGCGTGCTCGCGGGCGAGGGTTTCGCCCGCGACGTCCGCTTGGTCGAACGCCGACGCCACGGCATCTCCGTCGGCGGCCGAAACGAAGAGCAGCTGAAGTCGGATGCGGTCGCTCACCTCGAACCCGGCCGCCTTGCGCGTGTCCTGGACCGCACGGATGACGTCGCGCGCCAGCCCTTCCGCTTCCAATTCCGGAGTGGTCTCCGTGTCCAGCAGCACGAACCCACCGTCCGGGAGGAGTGCGAGAGCTTCACCCTCGGGTCGTCCCGCGGTCTCGAGTACGAGCTCGTACTCGCCCGGTGCGAGGGTCACGCCTCCGGCGGTCACCACGCCGCCCGACTGAGACCAGTCGCCGGCACGCGCTGCACCGATGACCTGCTGCACCCGCTTGCCGAGCCGCGGGCCCGCCGCGCGGGCGTTGACCGCGAGCTTGTGGGTGATGCCGTAGTCGGCGGCCGTGGTCTCGGCGAACGCGACCAGGTCCACTGCCTTGACGTTCAGCTCATCGCGGAGGATCTCCTCGAACTGCGCGAGGTCTCCGGCATCCGGAGCCACGACGGTCAGTCGCCGCAGGGGAAGCCGCACGCGCTTGCCCTCTTTCTTGCGGAGGGCGTTGGCAATGCTCGACACCGACCGCACGGTGTCCATCGCGGTGCGGATGTCGGCCGCCTGCGCAAAGAGATCCGCGTCGGGCCAGTCCTGCAGATGGACGCTGCGCCCACCGGTGAGGCCCTGCCAGATCTGCTCGGAGACGAGCGGGATGAGCGGCGCCGCCACCCGGGTCAGGGTTTCCAGAACGGTGTACAGGGTGTCGAAGCCCTCGGTGGATGCCGGGTCCTCCGACACCCCGAGCCAGAACCGCTCACGCGAGCGGCGGATGTACCAGTTGGTGAGAGCCTCGACGAAGTCGCGCAGGCGAGCCGCCGCGGTCGTCGAGTCGAGCGATTCAAGGTCGTCCGCGACGTCGCGGACGAGATCACCGGTGAGCGCGAGGATGTACCGATCGAGCACGTTCGCCGAGTCGGTGCGCCACCGCGCTTCGTAGCCGCCGTCAGCGGCGACGTTGGCGTAGGTGGAGAAGAAGTACCACGAGCTCCACAGTGGCAGGAGGAACTCACGCACACCTGCGCGGATGCCCTCCTCCGTCACCACGAGGTTGCCGCCGCGGAGCACCGATGAGGCCATCAGGAACCAGCGCATCGCATCAGAACCGTCGCGGTCGAGCACCTCGCCGACGTCCGGGTAGTTGCGCAGCGACTTTGACATCTTCTGGCCGTCGCTGCCGAGCACGATGCCGTGGCACGCGACGCCGGTGAAAGCCGGCCGATCGAACAGCGCCCCGGAAAGCACGTGCATGACGTAGAACCAGCCGCGCGTCTGCCCGATGTACTCGACGATGAAGTCCGCGGGTGCATGCTCGTCGAACCACTGCCGGTGCTCGAAGGGGTAGTGCACCTGTGCGTACGGCATGGAGCCGGAGTCGAACCACACGTCGAAGACGTCCTCGATCCGGCGCATCGTCGAGCGGCCGGACGGATCGTCGGGATTCGGACGTGTCAATTCATCGATGTAGGGCCGATGGAGGTCGACCTCACCCTCCTCGTTGCGCGGAAGCCGACCGAAGTCACGCTCGATGTCGGCGAGCGACCCGTACACGTCGACCCGCGGGAAGGCGGCGTCATCGCTCTTCCAGACCGGGATCGGCGATCCCCAGAAACGGTTGCGGCTGATAGACCAGTCACGCGCGCCCTCGAGCCACTTGCCGAACTGGCCGTGCTTGACGTTCTCCGGCGCCCAGGTGATCTGCTCGTTGAGCTCGACAAGGCGGTCCTTGATCGCCGTGACGCGCACGAACCAGCTCGACACGGCCTTGTAGATGAGGGGATTCCGGCAGCGCCAGCAGTGCGGATAAGAGTGTTCGTAGCTCGCTTCGCGCAGGAGCCGACCCTGGGCCGAGAGCAGCCGGATGAGCGGCCGGTTGGCATCCATCCACAGCTCACCCGCGACGTCGGTGACCTGCGGGAGGAAGCGTCCGCCGTCGTCCAGGCTCATGATCAGTGGGATGCCGGCGGCTTCCGTCACCCGTTGGTCGTCCTCGCCGTAGGCCGGCGCCTGATGGACGATGCCGGTGCCATCGGTCGTGGTGACGTAGTCGTCGACGAGGATCCGCCATGCGTCCCCCGTGCCCCAGGTCTCGGAGTCTGCGTAGTAGTCGAACAGCGCGTCGTAGCGGACATCGGCGAGATCGGCACCGCGCACCGTCCGCTGGATGCCGGCACGGGCATCGTCCGCCGAGGCATATCCGAGGTCCTTCGCGTAGCCGGCGAGAAGTTCCTCCGCCAGCAGGTAGCGGTGAGATTCGCCCTCGGCGCGATCCTCGTGTACGTCGGCCGCGCCTTCGGGTCCGCCCGCGACAACGACATACGCGATCTCCGGCCCGACGGCGAGGGCGAGGTTCGTGGGGAGCGTCCACGGCGTGGTCGTCCATGCCAGCGCACGCACTCCGGTGAGCCCGAGAGCTTCGGCCTTGACGCCGACCAGAGGGAAGGTGACCGTCACGGACGGATCCTGGCGCATCTTGTAGACGTCGTCGTCCATCCTCAGCTCATGGTTGCTGAGCGGCGTCTCATCCCGCCAGCAATACGGCAGGACGCGATAACCCTCATAGGCCAGACCCTTGTCCCAGAGCTGCGAGAAAGCCCAGAGGACCGACTCCATGAAGCCCGGGTCGAGCGTCTTGTAGCCGCGTTCGAAGTCGACCCATCGCGCCTGACGGGTGACGTAGTCCTGCCACTGCTGTGTGTACTCCAGAACCGACTCGCGCGCTTTCGCATTGAAGGCGGCGAGCCCCATCTTCTCGATCTCGCTCTTCTCGGTGATGCCGAGCTGCTTCATCGCCTCGAGCTCGGCGGGCAGGCCGTGGGTATCCCAGCCGAACACGCGGTCGACCTTCTTGCCCCGCATCGTCTGGAACCGCGGGAACAGGTCTTTGGCGTAGCCGGTGAGCAGGTGCCCGTAATGCGGAAGGCCGTTCGCGAACGGGGGGCCGTCGTAGAACACCCATTCGTCCGCACCCTCGCGCTGGGCGATCGATGCGCGAAACGTGTCATCCTCCTCCCAGAACTCCAGGATGCTGCGCTCGATCTCGGGAAAGCGCGGGCTGGGCACGACGGAGTCCACTGCCGGGCCGAACGCGGCTCCGGGACGTGTCGACGGGCGGGGATAGGTCATTGTCACTCCAGCAGGTTGCCTTGCTCCTGCGAGGACGATCTTCCGATCGCGGTACCACCCCGCTTGCCCGACGCGTGTGCTGCGGACCCCTCTCACTGCGGCTGTGACGGGCCTGCCCCGCGCGGTTCTACTTGTCCAGAAGACGTTCTTCCGCGAGCTCCCCGGCGATGTCCGGATCGATGCTTGTGGATCCATGGTACCTGCCCGGGGCTGCTGCCTCCGCGTTTCGTGCTGATGTGGGGATCTGCGGAACTGCAGGATGCTGAGGGCCGGATGCCGCTGATCGCTCCTCAGCATCCGACATCTCCTCGGCATCCGTCCCCGCCCCGGCATCCGTCCCCGACCCGGCGATCCGGTCTCCGCTGACGAGCCTTACGCTCGAGACATGGCGCGCCGCTCCGACCAACCGATCGCTCCCCGGGCGAGCCCGCCCGAGCTTCCCGCTCGATGGGAAGAAGACGGTGCTGGTTTGGCGCCGCGCGCCGATCTCACCGGAGTCCTGCTGAGCGGCGTGACGGGTGATCCTTCGGCACTGCACGGCCGCATCGCCGAGTCGCGAATCGACGGGCTCGTGTGCGGACGATGGGAACTCGGCGGAGCGTCGCTCGTGGATGTCGAGATCCTCGACGTGCGCGCCATCGAGGTCGGTCTGCGCGACGGGACGTGGCGCAGCGTGGAGCTGAGGGGCGGAAGGATCGGCACTCTCGACGCTCCGCGCACCGCGTGGGACGGGGTCACGGTACGGGGCGTGCGCATCGACTACCTGTCGTTCGCTGCCGCCGAACTCACGGACGTCAGCTTCGTCGACTGCGAAATCGGCACGCTCGACCTCCCTGACGCCCGCCTGACCCGTGTCCGGTTCACCGGCACCCGCGCCGACGAGGTCGGCACGCGCGGCCTGCGCGCCCGCGATCTCGATCTCCGAGGCCTCGAGACGCTCGCCTACACCGATCCGCGTGCCCTGAGCGGCGCTTGGCTCGACGCCGGTCAGGCCGAAGCGCATGCGACGTCGTTCGCGGAGGCGCTCGGCATCCGTGTGGCGTCGTGATTCCGCTGCGTGCGTCGAGCGTGGGTCGCTGAGGACATCAACGCTGCCGAGGATCGGATGCCGTGGCTCCTGCCTCGGCATCCGACATCTCCTCGGAGACCGCGCGGACGCTGCGCCGGGGGCCCTCGCGTTAGACTGGCCAGACCCACACTCAGGCACGCTCACACAGTGCCGCACATATCGCTCGAGGAGTCGACACCGTCATGACCAGCATTCCCGAAAAGCCGGCACTGGAAGGCCTCGAGCAGAAGTGGGATGCCGCATGGACCGCGCAGGGGACGTACCTCTTCGACCGCGATGCGGCGAGAGCGAAGGGACGCGCGGGCGTCTTCTCGATCGACACACCACCGCCGACGGCATCCGGATCGCTCCACATCGGTCATGTGTTCAGCTACACCCACACCGATGTGAAGGTGCGCTACGAGCGCATGCGCGGGAAGACGGTGTTCTATCCGATGGGGTGGGATGACAACGGGCTGCCCACCGAGCGTCGCGTGCAGAACTTCTACGGCGTGCGCTGCGACCCGTCGCTCCCGTTCGACCCTGACTTCACTCCCCCGTTCCACGGCGACGCGAAAAGCCTGAAGCCGGCCGATCAGGTGCCGATCAGCCGACCCAACTTCATCGCCCTGTGCGAAGAGCTCACCCTCGAGGACGAGAAGGCCTTCGAAGCCGTCTTCCGGCAGCTCGGGCTGTCGGTCGACTGGAACCAGACCTATCGGACGATTTCGGCGGACACGATCCGCACGAGCCAGTCCGCGTTCCTCCGCAACCTCGAGCGCGGCGAGGCGTATCAGTCGATGGCGCCCACCCTGTGGGACATCGACTTCCGTTCGGCGATCGCCCAGGCCGAACTCGAGGACCGCGACCAGCAGGCCAACTACCACCGCATCGCTTTCCACAAGAGCGACGGCTCCGGCGACCTGCACATCGAGACCACCCGCCCCGAGCTTCTCGCGGCATGCGTCGCCCTGGTGGCCAATCCCGAGGACGAGCGCTACCAGCCCTTCTTCGGCCAGAGCGTGCGCACCCCGCTCTTCGACGTTGAAGTGCCGGTGCTGGCGCACCCCCTCGCGCAGAAGGACAAGGGTTCGGGGATCGCGATGATCTGTACATTCGGCGATGTGACCGACATCATCTGGTGGCGCGAGCTCGACCTCCCCAATCGATCGATCCTGGGCCTCGACGGTCGCATCCTCGCCGACGCGCCCGATGCGCTCGTCACCGACTCCGCGAGGTCCGCCTACGCCGAGATCGCAGGGCTCACCGTCTTCAGCGCCAAGAAGAAGATGGTGGAGATGCTCGAGGCATCCGGCGAGCTGCTCGAGGTGTCGAAGCCGTTCACTCATCCGGTGAAGTTCTATGAGAAGGGCGATCGGCCGCTCGAGATCGTCTCGACCCGCCAGTGGTATCTGCGCAATGGCGCTCGCGACGGCGCACTGCGCGAGAAGCTCATCGCGCTGGGCGCAGGCATGAACTGGCACCCCGATTTCATGCGCGTGCGCTACGAGAACTGGACGAACGGCCTGACCGGTGACTGGCTGGTCTCGCGCCAGCGCTTCTTCGGCGTGCCCATTCCGGTCTGGTACGGCCTCGACGAACACGGTGAGCGGGACTATGACCGCATCATCACGCCGGATGCCGCTTCCCTCCCGGTCGATCCGACCACCGATGTTCCGGACGGCTACACCGAGTCCCAGCGCGGTGTCGCGGGTGGGTTCGAAGCCGAGAAGGACATCTTCGACACATGGGCGACGTCGTCGCTCACCCCCCAGCTCGCCGGCGGCTGGCGGCGTGACGACGAGCTCTGGAACCTCGTCGCGCCCTTCGACGTGCGCCCGCAGGGTCAGGACATCATCCGCACCTGGCTGTTCTCGACGATGCTCCGCAGCGCTCTCGAGGACGACCGCGCCCCGTGGACGGATGCCTCGATCTCAGGCTTCATCGTCGACCCGGATCGCAAGAAGATGTCCAAATCGAAGGGCAACGTCGTGACGCCCGCTGACATCCTCGACCAGCACGGGACGGATGCCGTGCGCTACTGGTCGGCCTCCAGCAGACTCGGCGCGGACGCCGCGTTCGACCCGCAGAACCCGACGCAGGTCAAGATCGGCCGGCGCCTGGCGATCAAGGTGCTCAACGCGGCCAAGTTCGTGCTGTCCTTCCCTGTTTCCGACGGCGCGCAGGTCACGCACGCCCTCGACGCGTCGATGCTCGCCACGCTCGACCAGGTCGTCGTGGACGCGACGCGCGCGTTCGACGCGTTCGATCACGCACGGGCACTCGAAGTCACCGAGGCGTTCTTCTGGACCTTCTGCGACGACTATCTGGAGCTCGTGAAGGAACGCGCCTACAACCAGACCGATGCCGGTCAGCCCTCCGCGGCGCTCGCGCTGCGCCTGGCTCTGTCCACGCTCCTGCGCCTGCTCGCGCCGGTGCTCGCCTTCGCCGCGGAAGAGGCCTGGTCGTGGTTCGAGGAGGGCTCGATCCACACCGCGCCCTGGCCGGAGCCGCTCGGAATCGAGGGTGATCCCACCCTGCTCACAGCGACGAGCGCCGCGCTCATCGGCATCCGCCGGGCGAAGACCGAGGCCAAGGCATCGCAGAAGACGGCGCTCGAGACGCTGACGCTCGCGGCACCGGAGGACACTCTCGAGGCGCTGAAGTCGGCGGAGGGAGACCTTCGGGCAGTCGGCCGAATCGGAACAATCGCATATGCCGTGGGGGATGCCCTCTCGGTTCGCGATGTCGTGCTCGCTCACCAGGAGGCCTGACATGCAACTCGGAACCCGCTGGACGAGCGGTGAGCAGCCTCCGGCTGCGGTACCGACGCTGCTCCACGCGCAGATTGCCGCGGTGGATGCCGCAACTCTGAGCGACGAGCCCGACCAGCCCCGCCCGCGCTGGACGCTCACCTTCCTGGAGGGTCGCCCGATCGCGGAGCTCGACACGGGCGTGATCGTCGAAGCAGGTTCGGACGGCACGGTCGTGGTGCGCCATGACGACGAGGACGATCTCGGCTGAGGCGGGCGGCCCGGCCGCCGTGACCAACGTGGACTCTCACTGCTCGCCGTAGGGTGAGGGGATGACGGACGCTGCCCCGAATCCTCTTCTTGCTCCGAGCACTCTCGCGTACGGACTCCCCGACTACCCGGCGATCGCGACGGAGCATTATCTGCCGGCGTTCGAGGTCGCCTTCGCCGAGCATCGCGCTGAGATCGACGCGATCACGCGCGTGCACTCCACGCCGACGTTCGAGAACACGATGATTCCGCTCGAACGATCCGGGGAACTCCTCGGCCGTGTCGCGCAGACGTTCTACACGGTGTCATCCGCCGACGCCACAGCCCCGATCCAAGAGATCGAAGAGACCCTTGCTCCCCTGATGTCGGACCATCACGACGCGATCGCACTCGACGGCGCGCTGTACCGGCGCATCAAGACACTGCGTGATCAGCTCGATGATCTGGATCTCGCTCCAGAGGACCGCTACCTCGTCGAGCGCCATTTTCGAGAGATGACGCACGCCGGCGCAGGGCTCGACGATACACAGAAGGCGGCGCTCACCGACCTGAACCAGCGCCTCTCCATCCTCACGACGACCTTCGAGAAGAACCTCCTCGCCGACACGAACGACCTCGCCGTCGTGTTCGACACCGCCGACCAGCTCGACGGCCTCACGGCGGGCGAACTGTCCGCCGCCGCGCAGAACGCCAGGGATCGGGGCCTTGAGGGTCGCTACGTCGTCACCCTGACGCTCTTCACCGGGCATCCGTACCTCTCGACGCTCACTCGACGCGAAAGCAGGGAGCGGCTGTTCGCGGCGTCGCGATCGCGCGGAACGCGCGGCAACGAGCACGACAACCGCGACGTGCTGCGGGAGATCGTCCGCCTGCGCGCCGAGCGCGCGGCACTCCTCGGCCACAGGAACCATGCCGCGTACGTCACGAGCGACGAGACGGCCGGCTCCCCCGAGGCCGTTGAGGCGCTTCTCCGCCGCCTCGCAGCGCCTGCTGCGCGCAATGCGAAGCGTGAGCAGGCGGCTCTGCAGGCAATCGTGGATGCCGAAGCCGGTTCCTTCCCGCTCGCCGCCCACGACTGGGCGTTCTACACCGAGAAGGTGCGGCAAGCCGAATACGATCTCGACCGTACGGCGCTGCGGCCGTGGTTCGAGGCCGAGCGCGTGCTGCAGGCCGGCGTCTTCCGGACCGCCACGCTGCTCTACGGCGTCACGTTCACTGAGAGAGCGGATCTGGCCACGTATCACCCCGATGTCCGCGCCTTCGAACTCCACAACGCCGACGGGACCGCGCTCGGTCTGTTCCTGCTCGACCTCTATACCCGAGATTCCAAACGAGGCGGGGCGTGGATGAACTCGCTCGTGTCGCAGTCGCGGCTTCGCGGCACGTATCCGGTCGTCGTCAACAATCTCAACGTGCCCAAGCCTGCGGAGGGGCAGCCGACGCTTCTCACGCTCGACGAGGTCACGACGCTCTTCCACGAGTTCGGACACGCATTGCACGGACTGTTGGCTACCGTCACCTACCCGCACTTTGCCGGCACGGCCGTGTTCCGCGACTTCGTGGAGTTCCCGAGCCAGGTCAACGAGATGTGGATCCTGTGGCCCGAAGTGCTCACCTCCTACGCGCGTCACGTCGAGACGGACGAGCCCCTGCCCCAGACTGTCGTGGACCGACTGCACGCGTCCGAGGCCTTCAATCAAGGCTTCGCAACCAGCGAGTACCTGGCCGCCTCCTGGATCGACCAGGCGTGGCACTCCCTCGGTGCGGAGCAGGCGGCATCCGTCGTCGACGTGGCGGAGTTCGAAGCGGCCGCCCTCGCCGACATCGGGCTCGACAATCCCGTCGTGCCGCCACGGTATTCCTCGGCCTACTTCGCCCACGTGTTCTCGGGCGGATACAGCGCCGGCTACTACTCCTACATCTGGAGCGAGGTGCTCGACGCCGACACCGTGGAATGGTTCCGCGACAACGGCGGCCTCACACGCGAAAACGGCGATCGGTTCCGCACCCGTCTGCTCGGGGTGGGCGGATCGAAGGACCCGCTCGAGGCATATCGGGACTTCCGCGGCCGCGATGCCGAAATCGCTCCGCTTCTGCGGCGCCGCGGTCTGGACAGCTGAGCGGCGGAGCAAGACCGACAGCACCGGCGACCGTTCACCCGGCCGGCGGTCAGGCGGTCTTGCGCTTCTGCCGCAACACGATGGTCGGCGCGGCGCCGTCGCTGACCGCGGCACGGGTCACAATGACCTTGGCGACGTCCTCGGTCGAGGGGATGTCGAACATGATCGGACCGAGCACGTCCTCCAGGATCGCGCGCAGTCCGCGTGCACCCGTCTTGCGCGCAACGGCGAGATCGGCGATCGCCAGCAAGGCATCGTCGTCGAACTCGAGTTCGACGCCGTCGAGCTGGAACATCCGCTGATACTGCTTGACGAACGCGTTCTTGGGCCCCGTGAGGATCTCGATGAGCGCGGCCTGGTCGAGCGGCGCGACCGAGGTGACCACCGGCAGCCGGCCGATGAACTCCGGGATGAGACCGAACTTGTGCAGGTCTTCGGGCTCGACCTCGCTGAACAGGTCGAGCTCCTTCCCCTTCTCCTGCAGAGGCGCGCCGAAACCGACGCCATGCTTGCCGATGCGCGCCGAGACGATGTCTTCGAGCCCCGCGAACGCACCCGCGACGATGAACAGCACGTTGGTCGTGTCGATCTGGATGAACTCCTGGTGCGGATGCTTGCGTCCGCCCTGCGGCGGAACTGATGCCACGGTGCCTTCGAGGATCTTCAAGAGCGCCTGCTGCACACCCTCACCCGACACGTCGCGCGTGATCGACGGGTTCTCGGCCTTGCGGGCGATCTTGTCGACCTCGTCGATGTAGATGATGCCGGTCTCGGCACGCTTCACATCGAAGTCGGCGGCTTGCAGCAGCTTCAGCAGGATATTCTCGACGTCTTCACCGACGTAGCCCGCCTCGGTGAGCGCAGTGGCGTCAGCGACGGCGAAGGGGACGTTGAGACGCTTGGCGAGCGTCTGTGCCAGATAGGTCTTGCCGCACCCCGTCGGGCCGAGCAGCAGGATGTTGCTCTTGGCGATCTCGACTTCGTCCACCCGCTGCTCCGCCGGCTGAAGCGTGCCGTGAGCGCGCACCCGCTTGTAGTGGTTGTACACCGCGACCGACAGAGCGCGCTTGGCGGCATCCTGCCCCACGACGTATTCCGCGAGGAAAGAGTAGATCTCCCGAGGCTTCGGCAGATCGAACTCGCTGACCGCGCCATCACCGGATTCGGCCATGCGCTCTTCGATGATCTCGTTGCAGAGTTCGACGCACTCGTCGCAGATGTACACCCCGGGGCCGGCGATCAGCTGCTGCACCTGCTTCTGGCTCTTGCCGCAGAAGGAGCACTTGAACAGGTCGGCGCTCTCACCGATACGAGCCATCATGCTCCTCCTCCGTCGAACCACTCCGAGCCTAACCGCAACCGGCGACATCGCGGTGGATTGCGAAGCGGGTGTGGAGGGCGGACGCACGAAGCCCCGCCGACCGGAAGGGGCGGCGGGGCTTCGGACACGTCAGGACGTGATCGCCGCGGTGGGGGCAGGCGTGCGCTTCCGCGAAGTCAGCACCTGGTCGACGATGCCGTAGTCGAGAGCCTCGGACGCGGAAAGAATCTTGTCGCGGTCGATGTCCTTGTTCACCTCGGCTTGCGACTTGTTCGTGTGCCTCGCCATCGTCTCTTCGAGCCACGTGCGCATGCGGAGAATCTCCGCCGCCTGGATCTCGATGTCGGAGGCCTGTCCGTGACCGGATTCACCGACGGCCGGCTGGTGCATGAGAATCCGCGCGTTCGGCAGAGCCAGGCGCTTGCCGGGCGCGCCCGCGGCGAGCAGCACCGACGCGGCCGATGCAGCCTGACCGAGCACGACGGTCTGGATCTGAGGCGAGACGTACAGCATCGTGTCGTAGATCGCCGTCATGGCCGTGAAGGATCCACCGGGCGAATTGATGTACATGATGATGTCGCGGTCGGGATCCTGAGACTCCAGCACGAGCAGCTGTGCCATCACGTCGTCGGCCGACGCGTCGTCGACCTGGACGCCGAGGAAGATGACGCGGTCCTCGAACAGCTTGTTGTACGGGTCCTGGCGCTTGTAGCCGTAGGCCGTGCGCTCCTCGAACTGGGGCAGGATGTAGCGGCTCGACGGCATCTGCAGGCCCGAGGCCGAGTGCTGAGGGGCGCCGATCGTGGGGGTGTTCACAGTGCGGTTCCTCCGGTGGTCTGAGGCTCAGTTCCGCCGCCGCCGACGACGTCGGAAGCGGATTCACGGATGTGGTCGACGAAGCCGTATTCGAGGGCCTCTTCGGCGGTGAACCAGCGGTCGCGGTCACCATCGGCGTTGACCTGCTCGACGGACTTGCCGGTCTGGGACGCGGTGATCTCGGCGAGCCGCTTCTTCATCGAGAGGATCAGCTGGGCCTGCGTCTGAATATCGCTCGAGGTGCCGCCGAAACCGCCGTGGGGCTGGTGCAGCAGCACGCGCGCGTTCGGCGTGATGTAGCGCTTTCCCTTCGTGCCGGCCGTCAGCAGCAGCTGACCCATCGACGCGGCCATGCCGATGCCGACGGTGACGATGTCGTTCGGGACGAACTGCATCGTGTCGTAGATCGCCATGCCGGCCGTGATCGAGCCGCCGGGCG
>NZ_WOYQ01000060.1 GCF_011620665.1 Microbacterium sp. | reverse complement strand
TGACCGACGGTCAGGGCCGCATGATCGACTTCAAGAACACGGTCATCATCATGACGACCAACCTCGGTTCGCAGGCGATCGCCGGCGGGCCGGTCGGATTCCAGGTGGAGGGCAACGCGCAGACGACCTACGATCGCATGAAGGGCAAGGTCGACGAAGAGCTCAAGCGCCACTTCAAGCCCGAGTTCCTCAACCGTGTCGACGATGTGATCGTCTTCCCGCAGTTGAGCAAGCCCGAACTGCGCCAGATCGTCGGCCTGTTCACCAAGCGCCTCAGCGAGCGGCTGCTCGATCGTGACATGACGGTGGAGCTGTCGGATGCCGCAAAGGACAAGCTCATCGAGATCGGCTTCGACCCGACACTCGGAGCGCGGCCCCTCCGTCGCGCCATGCAGCGCGAGATCGAGGATCAGCTCAGTGAGCGCATTCTGCACGGTCAGCTCGCGAGCGGTGACCACGTGAAGGTCGACGTCGAAGACGGAGAGTTCGCGTTCGAGAACGGCCCGCGCGGCGAAAGGGTCTCTGTCGGAGTCAACGTCGCCGGAGCCATCGAAGCCACTCCCGAGATCGTCGCCGGCGCGTAGTCCACGACCGAACACGAAGAGCGGATGCCGACCGGCATCCGCTCGTCGTGTTCACCGGTCGAGAACGGGCGCGGGGCGCAGGGTTGAGACGAAATCGAGCTTGTCGAGAACGGCCGGCGCCAGCACGAACGGGTACAGGTCGTCCTTGCCCATGGAGCGGTTGACGAGATTCAGCGCGGTGGAGAGCTTGACCCAGACGGTCGCGACGAGATCCTGGAACCGAGCGTGTCCCAGGAGGTCTGCCGCCGCCAGAAGACCGTACTCCACGGCCGTCTCGAGTGTGTCGCAGATGTGGAGATAGTGTGCCCATGTCTCGGCGAAGTCTTCGTACGGGTGCATCGTCGCGTAGGACGAGATGAAGTCTTCCGCCCAGTTGGCGGGCGGACCGTCGGCGTAGTGGCGCTGGATCGCGGCGTCGTAGTCAGTGCCTTCGTCCCCGAACAGCTCGCGGCAGCGCGCGAGCACGTCGGGGTCGTTCTCGACGAGCCGCCACTGGAAGTAGTGGCCGACCTCGTGCCGGAAGTGGCCGAGCATCGTTCGGTACGGCTCGTCGAGCTGGCGCCGGATGCGCTCGCGGTGCGAGTCGTCGCTCTCGGCGAGGTCGATCGTGATGATGCCGTCATTGTGCGCGATCACGACGGGCGACTCCGTACTGGAGAGCAGCTCGAACGCCAGTCCGTGGTCCCCATCGGTGCTCCGGGGAACGAGCGGAAAGCCCAGCGCGTCCAGCTCGGTGATCAGATGACGCTTCGCTCGCTCCGCGATCGGGAAGTTCGTCAAGCCCGCGGCATCCGAGTCGGCAGGGCGCACGCTGGTGAGGTCGCACGAGAAGCACTGCCCGCCGGCGAGCGGAGCCAGCCACGTGCAGCCTGAGAGGTTGAGGTTGCGGCAGACGTGCCAGATCAGCCCCTCCGCGTCCACGTACACACCGGTGCTGTCCACGGGGACGATCTCGCGCTCGCCGCGGGAGTAGCCGAGCGGAGTTCCGCAGGCGACGCACACGGAGTTCTCGAAGTAGAGGGGATTGCTGCAGACGCGGCATCGATAGGCCTTCACTGTCCCAGCCTGTCACAGTGCGGACACACGTGCGCCGGCTCAGTCCATGATGGGGGCGACGTCGACCGAGACACGGAGAGTGGACTTCTTCGCTTTCGTGAAGATGATTCCGCGTACCGGAGAGACGTCGCCGTAGTCGCGGCCCCAGGCGACCGTGACATACCGGTCGTTCACCCACTGGTTGTTGGTGGGGTCGACCGCAAGCCACTGGTCGGTTCCGGGCAGCCAGACCGCGATCCACGCGTGCGAGGCGTCGGCGCCGAAGACTCGCTGCTTTCCGGGTGGTGGCTGGGTGGCCAGATACCCGGAAACGTAGCGGGCGGCTACGCCGTGTGCGCGCAGGCTCGCGAGCGCGACATGCGCGAAGTCCTGGCAGACACCGGCGCGCTTGCGCATGGCGTCGGCCACAGTGCTGGTCACCGTGGTCGCCGTCTTGTCGTAGTGGAAGTCGCGGAAGATCCGCTGGGTGAGCTCGGTCACGGCCTCGCCGATCGGTCGCCCCGGGGTCAGGGTCTCTGCGGCGTATGCGGTCGCCTCGGCGACGTGCCGGGCGCGGTCCGACTCGAGGGCGTACTCCGCCGCCGACCAGGCGCCCGCGAGATCGGGATGCAGGAGCGGGCGGGCGTCTTCCCAGGGTCGCAGCAGTGCCTGCGGATCGTAGGTGGGCTCATCCACCATGACCTCGCTGGTGGCTTCGATCGACAGCGCCGAGTGTGCACCGGTCAGGTGGAAATACGTGGAGGAATTGCCGAAGTAGTCGACGTCGGGGGCGAGATCCGACGGATGCGGGTCGAGGGTCACTCTTGCCTCGGCCACCCGCTGCCAGGGAAGGATGCGCGGGACAAGGTGGAACTGACCGACGCTGTCCTGCACCGGCTTCGAGTACGCATACTCCGTCCGATGCCAGACGCGGTAGCGGTTCATGCGCGCGCCTCCATGAGTTCGATCAGGGCGAGATCGGCGATCGACACGGCCGGCGGACCGCTCTCGAAGTGGAGATGACCGATGGCATCCGACAGCTGCTCCAGCTGCACGGAGACCTCCGCGAGGAACTCTGCCAGGTGTTCCCGACGCCCCGCCGTCACGCCGGCCAGCTCCGTCAGCTCGGTCTCTTGCAGCCGGGTCTCGAGATGGTCCAGCAGGCGCTCGGCGCGGGTGGATCCGGTCGAGGCAGGCATGGCGGCGAGGTGCGTGCGCAACTCGGCCAGGCAGAAGGCGACAGAGCGCGGATTGTCCTGGTCGCGCAGCAGCAGGTCGAGCACATCCTCGACGCGCATCGACCCGCGGTAACGCCGGCGGTGGGTGACGATGCTCTCGGATGCCGTCAGCACCGCTTCGAGCACATCCCGATCGCGTCGTGCGTTGCGGGCATCGAGCAGTCCCGCCGTCAGCAGGTGGCAGACCTGCAGACTCCGCTCGAGGTGGCGGCCCGCCTCGATCATGCGCCAGCCGGTGTCACGGATCATGTTGGCCGTGACGCCGTACAGCGACAGCATCGCGGCGAGCATGCGGCCCGCCGATTCGGCGGTGCGATGCGGGTGCGCCGAACTGCGGAGCGACCGCACGGCGCGGTCGATGTGTGCGAACACCCGCCAGGTGTCGCCGGACAGTTGGTCGCGGACGCCTTCCATTGCCTCGCGCAGGCGTGCGATCGCGTGGCCCGCCGAGCCGGGGCGTCCGGCATCCATCAGCAACGACCGGAACTCCGCCTCCGGGTCCAGGGATCGGGTCCCCGCGAGCAGGCTGAGCGCATTCAGCAGCACGCGGGTGCGGTCGTCGACCGAATCGCCCAGGGGGCCGCCGTGCTGGTCGAGGGCCGTCTGCGCGCTCAGGATCAGCCGCAGCAGATCCTCCGCGCGCTCTGCGTACCGGCCCGCCCAGAACATGTCGGCGAGAGCGCGCGGGGCGAGCGACGGAATCGACCGGCCGGCCGGTGCCGGCACGATCTCGGACAGGCCCTGATCCGCATCGGTCTCGGCGGCTTTGAGGACCCAGACGTCTTTGGTCGTCGGGGTGGCATCGGCTCCGGCGCGGACCGTCGCCAATCCGCCGATGAGGGGACGGTAGGCCGATCCGTAGCGAAGAGTGAAGGCGCGGAAGGTCATCGGCATCGCCGAGGCGATGCCCGTGCTGTTCCAGACCGGCGCCTGCGACAGCGGCAGGAGATCCTGACCGACGTACCGGTGCGGTGCCGAATGGATGCGTGCGATCAGCTCTGCGGGCGACAGGCCGATCAGGCTCCGCCGGGGCTCGTCCATGATTCGGACGATCAGTGAGGGGTCCCCGGCGGAGACGCGGGCGAGGACCTGACCGCGGTCGTCGGCGTTGCCGCACCACCAGGTCGGCGCGGACGGCAGCCGCAGCTGTTCGCCGAGGAGGTGTTCGCACGCAGCGCCGAGGAACGGCATGAGCGCGGGATTCTCGAGGACGCCTGCCCCGAGGCCGTTGACGAGACGTACGCGTCCCCGGCGGACGGCTTCGGACAGCCCCGCGATGCCGAGCCGCGAGTCGGCGCGGAGCTCGAGAGGGTCGCAATACGCGGCGTCCACACGGCGGATGATGACGTCGATGCGCTCGCTCGGACGCCTCGCCGGCCAGCCGGCCGGCTTCATCCACACCCATCCGTCGCGGACGACCAGGTCGCTGCCCTGCACCAAGGGGAGCCCGAGCGCATTGGCGAGGAATGCCTGGTCGAATGCTGTTTCGGAGAGCGTCCCAGGAGAAAGGATGACGATCCGTGGGTCCTCCACCTGCTCCGGTGCGGACGAAAGCAGTGCCGCGCGCAGGGCCGTGAAGTAGGGATCCATTCGGTGGAGGTTGCCCTCCTGGTACAGATCGGGCAGCACTTGCGACATCACCCGCCGGTTCTCGGCGGCAAAGCCGAGGCCCGACGGAGCCTGAGTCCGGTCGGCGAGCACGTGCCACTCGCCATCGGCATCGCGGCCGAGGTCGGTGGCCGACAGCAGCAGCGGATCGACCTCCCGGGCGCTGGGCCGGGCGACCGGACGGGCGAACCCGGTGTGCCCCAGAACGATCGCCGCGGGAACGATCTTCTCGCGCAGCAGCGTCTGAGGTCCATAGAGGTCGACGAGCATCGCATTCAGCAGCTCCGCGCGCTGGGCGAGGCCCACATCCAACCGCGCCCATCCGGCGGCGTCGATCACCAGCGGCATCGGGTCGAGCTGCCACGGCTGCGCGCCCGTGCCCGGCCGCATGTACGACACGCCATCGTCGGCGAGGAATCGCGTGATCTCGTCATCGACGCGGTTCATGTCCTGCGGACTCAGCGAGAGGGCGAGAGAGGCCATCGTCTTCCACGCGGGTCGCAGGGCACCGTCGGCGCCCACGACTTCGTCGTAGCGGGCCGCGACGGCGTCGACGGACGCGTCGAAGGGCAGTGTCGGTTGAGACACTGCCCTCGCGTAGTCGCGAAGAACACTCACGCCTGCGGAACCCTCCTGAGGTCCAGCGTACGGGGGTAGTCGGCCGTCGCCGCGCGCGCACCGGCTTCGCGGGCCGCCGCGACGTCGAACGCGCCCGGGGTGTGGCCGCGCGGCTCGAATCGCCCGGATCGCCGCGCTTCGGCTTCGTTCGCATTGACGGGTGGATGCTCGTAGGCCCGGCCCCCCGGATGCACGACGTGATAAGTCGCACCGCCGAGGCCGGCCGCGGCATCCACGTCGACGATCTCGAAGCTCAGGGGGGCGTGCACCCCGATCGACGGGTGCAGAGCCGACCAGGGCTGCCATGCGCGGTAGCGGACGCCGGCGTAGTACTCGCCCGAGCGGCCGGTGGGCGTCAGCGGCACAGCGACGCCGTTGCACGCGACCAGGTGGCGGAGCGGGTCGATGCCCGAGACGGTCACCTGGATGCGTTCGACCGACGAGTCGACGTAGCGCGACGTTCCGCCGGCCGTCGCCTCCTCGCCCAGAACGTGCCACGGTTCGATCGCCTGGCGCAGTTCGAGCTCGATCCCGGCGGCTCCGCCGATGCGGGTGAATCCGATGCGCGGGAAGCGGAACTCCACGAAGGGCTCCATCCAGCCGTACTCGAAATCGATTCCGGCGGCGCGGAGGTCTTCGGCCACCTCGAGGATGTCGCGCCGGGCGCCCTGCGGCAGAAGGAAGTCCTCGTGGAGCGAGGTGCCCCAGCGCACGAGCGGCGCAGTGAGGGGCTTCTCCCAGAACATCGCCACGAGGCTGCGCACCAGCAGCGCCTGCACGAGGGCGAGCTGCGGGTGTGGGGGCATCTCGAAACCGCGCAGTTCCAGCAGGCCGAGCCGGCCGCGACTGGAGTCGGGACTGTAGAGCTTGTCGATGCAGAACTCGGCGCGGTGGGTGTTGCCGGTGAGGTCGGTGAGCAGGTGCCGCAGCGCGCGGTCGATCAGCCACGGGCGCGGCTCATCGGTCTCGGCGCTGAGCCGGCGGACCTCGCTCAGCGCGATCTCCATCTCGTAAACCGCTTCCGGACGGCCCTCGTCGAATCGCGGTGCTTGGCTGGTCGGGCCGATGAAGCGTCCCGAGAAGAGGAACGAGAGAGACGGATGCCGCTGCCAGTACGTCACGAGCGACGCGAGCAGGTCGGGGCGTCGCAGCAACGGCGAGTCGATGGGCTGCTGCCCGCCCAGAGTGATGTGGTTGCCGCCGCCCGTTCCGGTGTGTGTGCCGTCCACGTCGAACTTCTCGGTTGACAGGCGCGCCTGTCGGGCCTGCTCGTACAGCTCGAACGTGAGTTCGCGCTGCTGCGCCCATGAAGACGTCGGCTGCACGTTCACTTCGATGACACCCGGATCGGGGGTGACGACCAACTGCGTGAGCCGCGCGTCCGGCGGCGGACCGTACCCCTCGAGCACCAGGCGAGTGCCGCCCTCGACGGCGGCGCGCTCGATGACCCGCAGCAGGCTCACATAGTCGTCGAGACGATCCGTGGGGGGGAGGAACACGTGCACGAAGCCGTTGCGCGCTTCAACCACCAGCGCGGTGGTGGGCTGTTCCTCCGGGTCGACGATCCCGAGACGCGGGATGCCGGGGACGAGCGGAGTCGAAGCCTCGAGGTATGTCGGCTCGCCCTGCCAGGCGGGGTCGTGCCACGAGATCGAATCGAGCGGAAGGCGGAGGCCCGCCGCGCTCGTGCCCGGGATGAGAACCAGGCGGCCCCGGCGGAAGTGCCACGCGGGACTCGCCCAGGTCTCTCCCGTGACGAGGGGGAGCACCCAGGCGGTCGGAGCGCCGTCATCCGGCGTGTCGGCGTCGTCTTCGCTGCCGGGACGAGAACCCGCCGGCTGGCGGACCTCGGCCAGCCGCGCCGCCAGGGCGTCTTCGGTGGCGGGGAGCAGCTGCGCCTCGGGGAGGGCGAGCAGGCGGGTGATCGTGCGCGCGAGGGTCTCGGCGCGATCCGGCGCCGACCCCGGGTAGGCGGGCTTCCCCCACGGGTCGTCGAAGAGCTCGGCGCGCTGCCACAGCGGCACTCCGTCCGTGCGCCACTGCAGGGCGATGTTCCAGCGTGGCATGGGCTCGCCGGGATACCACTTGCCCTGCCCGCGGTGGACGACGCCGCCGGCGGCGTAGACGCGCCGCAGTCGCTCGGCGAGCGTGTTGGCCAATTCGCGCTTCTGCGGTCCGTCGGCGTCGGTGTTCCACTCGGCGGCCGTCGCGTCGTCGAGGGCGACGAAAGTCGGCTCGCCGCCGAGCGTCAGGCGTACGTCCCCCGCGCGCAGCCGCTCGTCGACCGCCTCGGCGACCGCATCGATGCGCTGCCATTGCGGTTCGGTGTACGGCTTCGTGGTGCGAGGATCCTCGTGGATGCGCCGCACCTCGTTGTGGAAGCTGAACGTGACCTCGACCGGCTCGGTGCTGCCCTCGATCGGCGCAGCACTGGAGGGGTGGGGCGTTGCCGAGAGCGGAATGTGACCCTCGCCCGCGAACAGGGCACTCGTCGCGTCGAGGCCGACCCAGCCCGCGCCCGGAATGTACACCTCCGCCCACGCGTGGAGATCGGTGAAGTCCTCGGCGGGCCCGCTGGCCCCGTCGAGGGACTTCTGATCGGCGGCGAGCTGCACGAGATAACCGGAGACGAAGCGCGCTGCGAGCCCGTACTGACGCAGCAGGCTCACGAGCAGCCACGCACTGTCGCGGCACGAGCCGATCCCGGCCGCCAGCGTGTGATCGGGGGTCTGCACCCCCGGCTCCATGCGCACGCTGTACGCGACGGCCCCGTTGACGGCCGAGTTCAGCTGCGAGAGGAAGTGCACCGTCGGCATGCCCTCGGCGGGCAGCGGCGGAAGCCCCGCGCGCCACACGCCCGTGCTGTCACTGTCTTCGACGGGACGGAGGTAGGGTGCGAGATCCGCCTCGAGCGACGGTTCATACCGGAACGGGAAGCGTTCCGCATACTCCTCGATGAAGAAGTCAAGCGGATTGATCACCATCATGTCCGCGACGATCCCGACCGTGATCTCGAGCTTGCTGACCTTCTCGGGAAAGACGATCCGGGCGAGCCAGTTTCCGAACGGATCCTGCTGCCAGTTGAGAAAATGACCCTCGGGCTTGATGTCGAGGGTGTAGGCCTCGATCGGGGTGCGCGCGTGCGGCGCGGGTCGCAGGCGCACGACGTGCGGGGTGACGTTCACCGGCCGCGCGAACTCGTAGCTGGTGTAGTGCTCCAGTGCGACTTTGATCGACATTGCCCCAGCTTGGTCGAGCCCTGTTGCGGGCGGGTTACAGGCAACACTATCTGTGTGCACGTGCGTGGGCCGCGGCCGGGCAATACAGTGGGTGCGGTGACACCCCCGCACTCCCCAGGCCCGGCATTCCGGGTCAGATCTGCTCGGACGGCCGATGTGCGCGGCATCCTCGCTCTTCTCGACCCGTGGGTCCAGCGGCGGATCCTGCTCGGCAAGGAGGTCGTGACGCTCTTCGAGGCGGTTCAGGAGTTCGTCGTCGCCGAGGCCGACGGGCGTCTGATCGGATGCGGTGCACTGCACGTCATGTGGGAGGACCTGGGCGAAGTGCGCACCCTGATCGTCGCGGACGAGTGGCTGCACCGCGGCGTCGGCGGTGCGATCGTCGACAGCCTCGAGGAGCGTGCCGGCGTGCTCGGGCTGAGCCGGCTGTTCTGCCTCACCTTCGAGGTCGACTTCTTCACCCGCCGCGGCTTCGCGCCCATCGGCGAGCAGGTCGTCGACCCGGATGTGTACTCGCAGCTGCTCCGCAGCCCCGACGAGGGAGTCGCCGAGTTCCTCGACCTCGCGCACGTCAAGCCGAACACTCTGGGCAACACCCGCATGCTCAAGCACTTGCAGGCGCGTCCTGATGAATCGGTGGATGCCGGAGCATAGCCTGAACGGGTGAGCACTCCGTCCCGCCGGCACTCGCCCGCCGTGTACCGCCGTCGCCGCCTGGCGGCCCTGCTGGTGGCGCTCGTGGTGGTCGCGGGAGTCATCGCGTTGCTGGTCTGGCAGCCCTGGCGCGCAGCGGCGGTCCCGACCTCGCCCGCGAGTCCGGTCGGTCCATCGGGCTCGACCAGCGCTCCGGCGTCCCCGGCAGCGTCCGAGACTCCGGCCGCGACAGAGCCTCCGGCATCCGTCCCGCCGGCACCATCCGGATCGGAGACCGACGCTGCAGTTGCGGCGTGCTCGACATCTGATATCACCGTGCTCGCCGTCACCGACAGGGAGTCCTACGGTGCGGGCGAGTTGCCGAAGCTGTCCATCACGCTCTCCAACGACACCGATACACCCTGTCTGATCAACGTGGGGACGGCGACTCAGGCCTTCGTGATCTCCAGCGGCAGCGACACGTGGTGGAGATCGACGGACTGCCAGTCCGAGTCGAGCGACCAGGTGGTCCAGCTCGCTGCCGGACAGACCGTGTCCAGCATCACGCCGTTGGAATGGGACCGCACCCGGTCGGCCGTCGACACCTGCGCGACGGCGCGTCCGCAGGCGCGTGCGGGCTACTTCCATCTGTCGGTGTCGATCGGCGGAATCGAAGCGGCCGATACAAGGGCATTCGAGCTGCGCTGAGGCGGAGCCGGGGGCTCGTTCCTAAGAGCATTCTCATGAACAGTCTCGGCTCTGGAGCAGAAGAGCCCGTTCAGTGTGCGTACGCTGGTGGTAGTTCCCGGGCGGCGGTTCCCGTTGTCCCCAGCGACGGTTTGTCGGAGCTACCCCCCAGCGGCCCGACGAGATCTTTCGCCCCCGGTGAGCCATGGGCCCTTTCGATTCCCGCAGTCCCCAATGCGGGACCGAAAGGGCCCCTTCTCGTCTCCTAGAGTTGGGGGCATGGCTGGGAAGAAGCGCGCGAAACCTTCGCTGGAATTCCGGAACACGCAGCTGGCCGATGCCCTGCAGACACAGGACATGGCGGCGCTCGCCTTCGCGCTTCGCCACGGCCCGACCGTCGTGCCGCTGATGACGCCCGGACAGCGCGACAACCCGCTCGACAGCGGTGAGGTGTGGACCTATCGCGATGCGAACAGCGGCGACCTCGCGCTTCTGCTCTTCAGCGACGCCGCGCACAAGCCCGCCGAGCTGCCGCCGGCCGTCGCGCTGCAGTCGCCCGCCTGGCTGCGCACCTTCCTCGGAACACACGAAGCCGAGATCACCACGGTGTTCTTCGACATCGCCGGTCCGCACCCGCTGCAGGCGACACCCGCCGATCTGATCGCCGCGCTCGACGCGTAGGCCGGCTCAGAACGCCGGCAGGTCCTGGGGATCGACGCGATACTGACCCGCGAGCGCGCGCCACGCGGTGGCGAGCTCTCGCGAAGAGGTGTCGATGACCGAACGGTAGCCGAGGCGTGCTGCTTCGGCTCGGCGCTGGGTGTGCTGTGTGACGGCTCGGATCTCACCGGCCAGGCTGAGCTCGCCGATCGCGGCGATTCGCGGGGGATTCGGCCGGCCGGTGATCGCGCTCGCGACGGCGAGGGCGATCGCAAGGTCGGCGGCCGGTTCGATCAGCCGCACTCCGCCGACGGTCGAGACGTAGACGTCCTGGTCCGATGCCCGTACTCCCGCGCGCTTCTCGAGCACGGCGAGCACCATGGCGACCCGTGCGCCGTCGACGCCGCTGACGATACGGCGCGGGTTGGGCCCGGATGCGGGTAGCGTCAGCGCCTGGACCTCGACCGGCAGAGCCCGCCGCCCCTCGAGTGCGATCGTGACGCAGGTGCCGGGCTGCTGCGACCCGTGCCCGAGGAACAGCGCGCTCGGATCAGGGACCTCGGCGATGCCTGTGCCGGTCATGTCGAAGCATCCGACTTCGTCCGTCGCGCCGAAACGGTTCTTCAGTGCCCGGACGAACCGCAGGGATGTCTGGCGGTCGCCTTCGAAGTGGCAGACCACGTCGACGAGATGCTCGAGGATGCGGGGACCGGCGATCGATCCGTCCTTCGTGACATGTCCGACGATGATGACGGGCAGATCGCGGGCCTTCGCGACGCGAATCAGCGTAGAGGCGACTTCGCGAACCTGCGCGGGCTGTCCGGCGGCGCCGTCGATCAACGACGAGGACACGGTCTGCACCGAGTCCACGATGAGGAGCTCGGGGGAGCACTCGTCGATGTGCCCGAGGACGGTGGCGAGGTCTGTCTCACTCGCGAGATACAGCTCATCATGGAGCGCCGCCGTACGCTCGGCCCGAAGACGCACCTGGCCGAGTGATTCTTCGGCGCTCACGTACAGCACACGCCGACCGGCTCGAGCGCTTTGCGCGGCGACCTCGAGCAGCAGCGTGGATTTGCCCACGCCCGGCTCGCCGGAGAGCAGGATCGCGGCGCCGGGCACGATGCCGCCGCCGAGCACACGATCGAATTCGCCCACACCGCTGGTGCGGCGGGGCGTGTCGGTCGTGTCGACCTGCGTGATCGGCATGGCCGAACGCAGCGGGGTGATCGCCGCGACGTGCGAGAGGATGCCGGTCTGGGTCGCGGCCTCGACGACACTGCCCCATTGCTGACATTCGCCGCAACGGCCGACCCACTTCGCCGTCGTCCATCCGCACTCGGTGCACCGGAACGCGGTGGCTGTCGTCGCGCGTCTGGATGCCATTCCCTCAGGCTAGCCGCGCCCGTCGACATCGGCCGTGAGGGACGCTCCAGCCGACGAGGGCTCAGCGGAGGGAGTCTGCGACCTCGCGCAGCGCATCGGCCGAATGCCGGAAAAGCGCCAGCTCGCCCTCGGACAGGGAGGTCTCGCGGATCGGCGCTGCGCCGATGCTGCTGACCACCGACGGCACCGACAGGGCGACGTCGCTCACCCCATGGAAGTCCTGCAGCACCGGAGAGACGGGCATGACGGTGTGCTCGTCCTTGAGGATCGCCTCGACGATGCGCGTGCTCGACAGGCCGATCGCGTAGTTGGTGGCGCCCTTGCCCTGGATGACCTTGTAGGCGGCATCACGGACGTCGACGGCGATCTGGTTGAGCTCGTCGGCCGTGAACTTCGGCTGCCCGTCGAGCGGCTGCCAGTCGAGGATCGGCACCGTGCCGATCATCGCGTGCGACCAGAGCGGAAACTCGGTGTCGCCGTGCTCGCCGACGATGTAGGCGTGCACGCTCGCGATCGAGACACCCGCGCGCTGCGCGATCTTCCAGCGCAGACGCGAGGTGTCGAGCACCGTGCCCGAGGCGAAGATGCGCTGGGACGGCAGACCCGTCGCCTCCTGCGCCAGGACGGTGAGAACATCGCACGGATTCGTGACGATGACGTAGATCGCGTCGGGCGCGACCTCGAGCAGCTGCGGCATCATCGATTTCAGGATGCCGGCGTTCACTCCGGCGAGTTCGATGCGCGTCTGACCGGGCCGTTGCTTCGCGCCGGCAGTGATCACCACGACGTGCGATCCGGCGGCAACCGAGATGTCGGCGCCGCCGATGATGTCGCTCGAGCCGGTGAACTGGGCGCCGTGGGCGAGGTCGAGCACTTCGGCCTCGGTCTTCTCCGCCGCGATGTCGTACAGCGCGACGTGGCGGGCGGACCCGCGGATCAGGGCGGCGTACGCGACGGAGGACCCGACCGCACCCGCGCCGACGACAGTGAGTTTGGAGTTCTCGATCACGCTCATGCGCTCAGTCTGGCAGTGACCGGATTCCCACGAGGGACACCAATCCGCCGACGGCGAGCAGGATCGCGGTCACGATGGCCGCGCGGTGGAATCCGGCGAGGTCGAGGGCTCCGCCGGTGATCGCAGCCAGTGCGGCGATCGGCAGAAGCCCGGCGACCCGCGCCACGGCGTTGTTCACCGCTGAGGCGATGCCCGCTTGAGCGGCATCGGCCGCGCCCAGGATCGCTGAGGTCAGCGGTGAGACCGTCACCGCGAGGCCGGTGCCGAAGACGAGCATCGACGGCAGAACCTGCCACCAGTAGTCGAAATCGGCGGAAACGGTCAGGAGAAGGAGTGTCCCCGCCGACATGATCAGGGGGCCCGCGGTCATGAATATCCGCGGGCCCCAGCGCCCGGCGAGAGCACCGACGCGCGCACTCAGGGCGATCATGAGGAACGTGATCGGCAGGCTCGCGAGTCCCGCCAGGGTGGCAGACAGACCCGCGCCCTGCTGCAGGTAGACGGCGAGCACGAAGCCGTTCAGTGACAGCGCGGCGTAGACGAACAGCGTCGAGACATTGCCGGCCGTGAAATTGCGGCGGCGGAAAAGGCTCAGCGGCACGATGGGATTGCGGACCGTTCGCTGGCGAAGCACGAAAGCGACGAGCAGCAGGATGCCGGTGATCCCCGGTATCCAGATCCCGGGCGCCGCCCACCCGGCGTTCGGCTCCTCGATCAATGCATACACCGCCGCGCCGAGTCCGATCGTGCACATCGCGGCTCCGAGCCAGTCGATTCGGGTGTTCTTCGCGTGCGCGCCGTCTCCGGGCAGGTCCAGCCGCGTGAGCAGGAACAGCCCGACCGCGATCGGCAGCACATTGATGATGAAGGCGAAGCGCCATGAGAGGTAGTCGACCATCAGTCCCCCGACGAGCGGACCGACGACCGTCGCGCCGGTGGTCATCGCCGTCCACATCCCGATCGCGCGAGCGCGCAGGGGGTCGCGCATCGTTGCCGTGATGAGCGCGAGCGAGCTCGGCACGAGGAATGCGCCGGCCGCGCCCTGTACGGCGCGCGCGATCATGAGTACGGCCGGGTCGGGCGCGAGCGCCACCGCGACCGAGGCGATCCCGAATCCGATGAGTCCGATCCGCAGGACGAGGACACGACCGTACGCGTCGCTGACGGCGCCGGCGACGAGGATGAGGGCGCCGAGGGTGACGAGGTAGGCATCCACCGTCCACTGCTGCGTCGAGAGTCCACCGCCGAGTTCGCGAGAGATGGCAGGCAGCGCCACGTTCACGATCGTCGAGTCGAGGAAGGCGACGGAGGAACCGAGCACGGCCACCGTCAGCACCAGTCGCTGCTGCGCGGTCATCGGCTCGGTCACGTCGTCACGTTACCCGCGTGAGGCTGTCACGCGGCGCGATTGGCACCATGCCCCGGCGTCACGTAAGCTGTCGCGCGGTGACGTGTCCGAGCGGCCGAAGGTGCAACTCTCGAAAAGTTGTGTAGGGTAACCCCCTACCGTGGGTTCAAATCCCACCGTCACCGCCACCGAAAACCCCCGCAGATCCCTTGCGAACACTGGGATCGCGGGGGTTTTGCTTTGCCTTAAGGTTGCCAGCGGGCATTTCTGCTGGCCGCCCACGGGCAGTTCAGATTGGCCATTGACACCCATCAGAGTTGTCCGCTTCGAGGGTGAGATGTCCAGGCAATGTCCCTGTGGATTATGCGCGCGCGTGACGGTCGCGCTGGCACGATGGTTGGATGACCCCGACGACTGGAGAGGGGGCAGCGCGAATCCGCGTTCGCCCCGCTGGGGTCCGCGACGCCCGCGGCATCGCGATGGTGCACGTTCAGGCCTGGCGAGAGGCCTACGCGCGTCAACTTCCCGTGGAGCTGCTCGCTGGGCTTGAAGTGGAGCCGCGCGTCTCGCGTTGGGCTGCGATCATCGAAGACGATGTCACCGACGTCTATGTTGCAGAGACCGATAGCGGCATCGTCGGATGGGCGACATCAAGCGATGGCCGAGACGATGACCGACCTGTCGCGCGCGAACTCGAAGGCATCTACCTGTTGGCGGATGCCTATGGCTCGGGTGCCGGCCAGGATCTGCTGGCAGCGGCGATTGGAGGCCAGCCCGCCTATCTGTGGATGCTCGATGACAATCCGCGAGCAGAGGCGTTCTACCGACGCAACGGGTTCGAGCGGGATGGGGTTAGGCGAGGGCAGCGCATGGCGGGCCACGTGATCCCGGTCATTCGGATGGTTCGACCGAGTCCATAGCACTGGCGCTTCGGCGCCGGGGACGCCGACTCCCAGCGATCCCTACGCTACGTCCACGCATCCGAGACAACTTGACGAATTCCGAGCTGGTCTGATGCTGCGCCGTCAACGGCAGGGTGACGCGCAGAGGCCGGGCCCGGCAACGAGTTCAACGACAGTGCGCTCAAGATAACAGTGCCGTACTTCGATGGTGTCGTGACCGAGCGGTCCTGGTCCGCGATGCGCAATGTTGCGACGGTGCCCCGGCGCTTCGGCCCCTAGCCTCGACCTGCACTCCGGGGAGGTCTACGACGAGATTCTCACCGATCCGATGATGGTCGGGGCGGATGCGGCGATCGACGTCGACGAGGATCCCGCACGTTGGTCGCGATTCGACCGCTCCGGATCGCAAGACGGTCGGCAGGACATGAACGCGTTCGCCGCCGATCGCCGGTGGGGTCGTGCTCGTGCGTTTCTGGCCGACGAAGGCACCCGCGCGGGGTGATCGAGGAGTGCCAATAGGTTCCTCGGCGAGGACGTCCCCGCCAGCGCGAGTTTCGCGATAGTTTTGCATAATCCTGCAGCGTGTAGGGTCATGCAAAACTTTGGATAAACTCGAGATCGGTCTGGTGTGAGTCTGCAGGAGGAGGGGGCTTCGATGGACGGAGTGGATCTCGCACTTGCGCGAATCGCTGATGGTTCGTACTCGGCGGGCGCGAGTGAGTCGCTCGGCCTCGACTTCAAGACCGACTGTGGCGCGTCCACCCGGGATGACATCGAAGGAACTCGTCACTCTCCCGGACCGAACTCGCGGACCTCCTGCTCAAGACGCGAGCCGATGCGCCGTCTCACGCTCAGTCCCCAGCTCTGAACGCAGAGTCCGCACCATCCGCACCGCTGCGGCCGGGACTCTTGCAAAGGGTGCTGCGCGACGCGGGATCGGTGGGTTGAGGTATGTTCGACGTCGACCACACTGCTGAGGAGTATTCTCAGGAAAATGACAGGAATCTCGTACCGTCGGCCATCGTCCTATTCCCGGCTGATCGGCGTCGGGGGGGCGCGAGGGGATCGGATCGTTCCCAACGGTGACCTCGCCGAAGCCCTCGAGCGCGACGACGAGTGGATACGGCGTCGCACCGGCATCATCACCCGACGGCATGCGTCACGTGAAGTCCTCGTGCAGCACTTGGCCGAGCAGGCGGCACGTGCTGCGTTGGATGCCTCCGGAGTCCCAGCCGGTGAGATGGACGTGATCATCGTCTCCACCGTCACCTGGATGAAGATGACCCCAGGGCTGGCGCCGCTGCTCGGGGCACGCGTGGGGGCATCCCCTTCGGCTGCCGCGTACGACGTCAACGCCGGCTGCGCCGGCTTCTGCTACGCGATCGCGCAGGCTGACGCGATGATACGTTCTGGGCTGGCGCGGCACGCACTGGTCGTGGGAGCGGAGAAGCTCGTGGACTTCACCGACCCGACCGAGCGGACGATCTCGTTCATCCTCGGCGACGGCGCCGGCGCGGTCGTGCTGGGCCCGTCGGACACCCCCGGCGTGGGTCCCACCGTGTGGGGTTCGGACGGCCGCAAGGGGGACGCCATCCGCACGACCCATGACTGGCTCGAGTACAAGTATGCCGACGACTTCCGCGACGTTCCGTGGCCGACGGCGGAGCAGGACGGACCCACCATCTTCCGGTGGGCGACCTCGGTCGCGCCCCACTTCGCCGCACAGGCGATCGAGGCGGCGGGCCTGACTCCGGCCGACATCGACGTCTTCATCCCGCATCAGGCGAATCTGCGGATCGTGGAGACCATGGCCCACACGCTCGGATTGCGCGAGGATGCGGTGATCGCTCGTGACGTGATCGATACCGGGAACACCTCCGGCGCCTCGGTCCCGCTCGCCATGGAGAGGCTGTTGCGCGAAGGCACCGTGCACGGTGGCCAGACCGCGCTGCTGTTCGGTTTCGGCGCGGGCTTGTGCTACGCCTCACAGGTGGTGGAGCTTCCTGATGCCGTGGGCGGGGACGGTGAATATCACGCGGACGCTCCGACGGCGATGAGCGAGTCGGAGGAAATTGGTGCTGGTGAATGAGTCGGGTGCCGTAGGCATCCCCGATCGAGAGGTGGCGATGGAATGAACGAGACGATGAATGACGGAGCGGCCTTCGCGAATCCGCATTCGGATGCCGACAGGCGCAGGTACTACGCCGATGGCTGGTGGCAGGACCGGGTGATGTGGGACTTTCTCGTCGACGGCGCAATGGCTCATCCTGAGCGGGTGATGCTCACCGATGGCAACAACACCCTCACCTATGGCAGTCTGCGCGAGAAGGGCATTCGTCTGGCGGCAGGCCTGGCAGGACTGGGTGTCGGCCGCGGCGACCGGGTTGCCGTGCAGATGCCGAACTGGGCCGAGTTCGGCGTGGCGGCACTGGCGCTCTCGCGCCTGGGCGCGGTACTCGTCCCGATCATGCCCATCTTCCGAGGGGACGAGGTGGGATACATACTGGAACACTCCGGCGCCGAGGTGCTGATCGGCCCGGCGACGTTCCACAAGTTCGGCCACCTGGACATGTATCTGCGGCTGCGCGAAGCTGCACCGGCGTTGCGGGAGATCGTGATGGTCCGTCCGGGTGCGACAGTCGTGCCGGAGGGGGTGCACGACTTCGAGGAGCTCTTCCTCGCGGGCGACCTCGATGACCTGGATGCCGGCCTCGGCGCTACCGCGGCTGCCGACGATCCCGCGCTGCTCGTGTACACCTCGGGAACGACCGCGCGGCCGAAGGGATGCGTGCACAGCTTCAACACCATGCACGGTGGAGCGAAGGCTGTCGTGGAGAAGCTGCGCGTCACCGCGGACGACGTCGTCTTCAACCCGTCGCCGGTGGCCCACTCCACGGGTCTGCTCATCGGACTGATCGTCCCTCTGCTGGCCGGTGCAGGGTCGCACTTCCAGCCCGAATGGGACCCGGAGGAAGGTCTGCGGAGGATCGAGACATACGGCTGCACGATGTCGGTGACGGCCGCGACATTCCTTTCCACGACGATGCAGGCGTACGAACCCGAACGTCACGACATGAGCGGCATGCGACTCTGGGGGTGCGCGGGAGCGCCGATCCCGGGTCCGGTCGTTCAACAGGCGCGCGCCCTTTTCCCCGAAACGACCCTCATCGCGATTTACGGACGATCCGAGAACTTCGCCTCGACCATGACCGGACCCGATGATCCTCCCGAGCGCGCCGTCACCTCCGACGGACGCGCCACGCCGGGCTCCCAGGTCCGGATCCTCGACGATGCGGATAACGATGTTCCCGTCGGGTCCGAGGGCGATGTCGCCTTCAAGGGACCGTCCCTCATGCTCGGCTACTACCGGGATCCCGCGGCCATGGCGGAGGATCTCACGCCGGACGGCTTTCACCTCTCCGGTGATCTCGGGTATGCCGATGAGGCGGGATTTGTGCGCATCACGGGCCGCGTGAAAGACATCATCATCCGCGGTGGCCTCAATATCAGTGCGCGCGAGGTCGAGGACCTGCTGGCCGGTCACCCTGACGTCCTCGACGTCGCCGTCGTCTCGATGCCCGACCCGCGGCTGGGGGAGAAGGCGTGCGCCTTCGTCGTGCCCCGTCACGGTGCGGAACCCACCGTGGAATCCCTCGGCGAGTATCTGCGCGCTCATGACGTCGCGGTTCAGAAACTGCCCGAGCGGGTGGAACTCGTTGACTCCCTGCCGCGGACCGCACCGGGAAAAGTGCGCAAGAACGTTCTTCGCGACATGATCGCCGAGAAGCTCAGAGCCATGGGCGGCATCAATGTCTGACTCCGTGGTCCTGACGCTCGCACTCGGCGCGCGGGACTTCTCATGAGCGCGGAAAGCGCACGGGTCGCGATCACCGGATTCGGAGCAGTGACCCCGGTGGGCGCCGATGCCGAGTCGTCCTGGGCGGCGCTGGCGGCAGGGGTGTCGGGAGTGCGCCCGATCGAAGAGCCTTGGGCGGAGGGGATGCCGGTGACTTTCGCCGCCACGGTTCCCGAGGACTACATGGCCGGCCTCAGCGTGCCGGAGAGGCGCCGGCTCGACCGTGTGCAGCAGTTCGCGATACTCGCAGGGCGGGAGGCGTGGGGGCACGCGGGCATTTCCGGGGTGGATCGGGATCGCCTGGCGGTGGTGGTCGGCAACGCGATCGGCGGCATCACGAGCATGATCGAGCAGGTGGAACGGCTGCGCGTGGGCGGGCCGCGGCGTGTGTACCCGCACACCGTGACGATGATGATGGGCAACGGCGCTGCCGCCTGGCTGTCGATGGAACTCGGTGCTCGCGCGGGAGCGCGTGCACCCGTGAGTGCGTGTGCGTCGGGTTCGGAAGCGCTGCTCATGGCGCGGCAGATGATCCTCTCCGGAGACGCCGACGTCGTCGTTGCCGGCGGGGCAGAGGCCTGCGTGACAGCGCTGACGATCGCGGCGCTCTCCCAGACCCGCGCGCTGTCGCGCCGCAACGATGATCCGCAGCGCGCCTCGCGTCCCTTCGATACCGCCCGCGACGGCTTCGTCCTGGGTGAGGGCGCCGCTCTGCTCGTGCTCGAGAGCGAGCAGCACGCGCGCGCGCGGGGGGCGCTCGTGCACGGATGGCTCAATGGAGCAGCCGTCACTTCGGATGCGTTTGACATCGTCAACGCCGACCCCGAGAACCAGGCTCGCACGATGAGGCTCGCGCTGCGTTCCTCGGGTTTCCAGCCGGAGGACATCGATTTCGTACACGCGCACGCCACATCGACGCCGGCGGGTGACCTCAATGAAGCTCAGGCCATCCATGCAGCGCTCGGGGAGGTTGCAGCGACCTCGACGAAGTCGATGGTGGGGCACCTGCTCGGCGGGGCGGGTGCCCTCGGCGCGCTCGTGACAGCCCGCGCGCTACGCGACGGAATCCTTCCGGGCACGATCAACGTCGACGACGTCGACCCGGAAATCGCCCTCGATGTCGTGCGCAGCACGAGGACCGGCGCGTACCGCGCGGGCCTGGTGAACGCGTTCGGCTTCGGCGGGCACAACGTATCGCTCGTGCTGAGCGCTCCGTGACCGCGGCTGTCAGATACGGCGGGGGTGTTCTCCAGCGACAATCGCCCAGCCGACCAGCCGTCGTGGAGAGTTCTGTTCCAGCCGAAGGATCAGAGAGGTTCGCCGGCTACCAGACGGGCCAGTATCGACGCGGGGGGCACGCTCCCGGCGTCGTACTTGTAGCTGAGCTTGTGGATCGGGGATGCGTCGAGGATGAGCGCGCATTCATCCGGGTCATAGGGGCGGTACATCGCCGCCTGCAGCAGGTGTGCGGGCAGGCTGCCGAGGTGCGGCACGCGCCGCCAGCTGCGTCGCGCCTCGGGAACGAGTGAGAGAAGCGACTCGAAGACACGATGGTAGAGAAAGTAGTCGGGCAGGTCGTCGCGCTCGCGCCACCAGGCTTCGAGCGCTGCACGCTGGAGTGAGATGAGCGGATGCCGCGGGCCGCTCGTCGCGATGAACCAGTTCGAGATCTGCCTGCCGGACCACCGCGGGTAGAGCATCCCCGCGCTCAGCAGCGGTGCGATGCGTTCCTGCAGCCGCCCGGGCACGTAACACGTGGCATCCACCCAGAAGCCGCCGTGGCGTTCGAGCAGCGCAACCCGCACGTAGTCTGCGAAATGTGCGACGCGCCCCGAATCGAGCAGGTGCCACACGAACGAAGGGACGTCGATCCAGTCGCGCACGGTGACCGGGTCGAGCACGATCGCATCGGGGTGCATCCGGTGCAGCTGGGCCAGGCATGCGCGGACGAGCGGGGGCGCGGTCGGCACCGGGGAATTCCAGAAGGTGAAGACCTGCGGAGCGGCCGCGGGCTGTGGGAGGCCGACGTCGTCCTGCCTCGGATCGTCCAGTCCCGCAGAAGTGCACAGCTCATCGAGCCGGTCGGCGAGGAAGGCGGTGATCTCTCGCCGCGCGGCGAGCGAGCGCTGGGGGTCGATCGTCGGTGCGAAGTGGGTCTGGGCACGCTCGGCCTGAGCGCTCAGGCGGGCGAGCAACCCGTCCCCACGCGGGGTGGTGCCACTCATCCCTCACACCGTACCGGCACGGCGGCGGGTCCCGCGGCCATCGAGTCGTCCTCTACCGGACCGTCTCGTCCAGGTCCCATGCGCGCAGCCGCCGCAGGAGGCTCCGCTTCTTCTGCGTGTGGTCTTGCATCCGCGCAAGGATTCCGGCGAGCATCGAGATCGCGTCGTCGATGAACGGTCCCTTGTTGAGCATCACGCACTCGGCCCGCTCCGCCATCGCCGCGTCGGTGACTTCCGCCCGGGAAGGCAGTCCTGTGCGGGCCATGGTGTCAAGCACCTGAGTGGCCCAGATGACGGGCACGTGTGCGGATTCACACAGCCAGAGGATCTCCTCCTGCACCTCAGCCATCCGCTCGAAGCCGGCCTCCACAGCGAGGTCGCCGCGGGCGATCATGACTCCGATGTCCTCCCATCGCATCGCTTCCAGCAGAATCTGCGGCAACGATTCGAACGCGGCTACCGTCTCGATCTTGAGCACGACGTCCAACGCGTGGTCCTTGACTTCGTCCACGTGTCGCAGCAGGTCGGTGACATCGGCGGCACTGCGCACGAACGACACCTGCACGATGTCGGCGTGCTGCTTCACGAAGGCGAGGTCCTCGATGTCCTGGTCCGTCAGCGCGGACAGCGACAGCCGAGTATCGGGGAGATTGATGCCCTTCTCGGCGCGGAGCCGGGTGCCGTTCACACCGGCGCTGCGCACCTCCACCGTCAGTTCGCCGGCGGTGACGTCCGTGATCACACCGCCGATCTTGCCGTCGTCGAAGAGAACGCGCTCACCGGGTCGGGCATCTGCGAAGACGGTCGTCAGCGTGCAGCCGATGCGGTGTGAACCGCTGGTGGACACCTTGGCCGGCGTGAGGTCTCGCGTCAGAACGAGGATGTCGCCGCGACGGATCAGAAGCGACTGCTCGCCCGCCGGAAGCGGTCCGACGTGAGCCGTGCGTCCGTCGCCTGGGACCATCTCCCGGGTCGACAGCGCGGTACCCGGCACGAAGTAGACCGTCTTGTGGACCGAGACCAGGCATCCGTCGGCATCCACCTTCTCGACGGTGAGGATGCGGTGGGAACCCCGCGCATCGACCAGCCGGATCTTGTCGCCGATGCGGCGTCCCCCGGCCCAGCCGACCTCTTGAAGCGGGATGACGGGTTCCTTCGCGTCTGCCGGCGGGGTTCCGATCCAGAGGAGCGCCGGCTGCACCACGTTTCCGACGGCGTCGCGTGAAGGCGAGACCTTCCGCACCGCCGGACCGGGTTCGATCGGCCCGGTGCGCAGCTTGGGTCCTCCCAGGTCCATCGAGATCAGGCATCGGCGCCCGGTGGCGGCTTCTGCCGTGCGGATGTTCGCCACCATCGCGGCCCACTGCTCGGGTCCGTCGTGGGCACAGTTGATTCGCGCGATGTCCATGCCGCTGGCGAGCATGCTGCGCACGAGGTCGGGGTTCGATGCCGCGTCACTGGGCAGTGTCACCATGATCCGTGTGACGCGGTCCTTCGGCCGGGGTCCGAGCAGGCGCGCCGCG
Organism: Microbacterium sp.; assembly: GCF_011620665.1. Classification (GTDB taxonomy): domain Bacteria; phylum Actinomycetota; class Actinomycetes; order Actinomycetales; family Microbacteriaceae; genus Microbacterium. The sequence goes on along the minus strand of NZ_WOYQ01000060.1, from coordinate 2,030 downwards.
TTGCGTGCGAGCAGCTCAGCTCCATCGGGGGCTTCGGGTGTGCGCGAAACCACGCCACCGCCGTGTCCGGCGAGTCGAGTCAGCGTTGCGATCAGCGCATCGACGCTCGCCAGCACCTGCGATTCGGTGCGTCCCAGCGACGACAGGCCCTGCTCGGACAGGCGCCGCTGGAGATCGCGGAGATCGTGAGCTCGCATCTCCGCGTAGTGGACGAGGTTGGTGGCGCTGTGCCGGTGCCGAGGTCTGACCGCTGAGATGTGCGCGGCTTGCCGCACCTCCGCCTCCAGGATGTCACGGCGCAAAAGCCGGACATCCTCCAGGAGCATCTCGAAGGTGCGAGGGTCCGTGGCCTGCATTGCTCAGCCCTTTCCGTCCGTCTGATGTCGCAGCCGCGCCGTGGGCGCGATCGGCCAGCATCAACAATCGCATGAAACGATGACGGCGCATGGCGTCTTCCGGCGACGCGGCCAAGTGTTCATCTTGTCGACCCGCTATGTTGCCCATGCCGGTGGTTCGCTAGAGTCTGACGCATGACTATAATTTCGGACGCGCCCTCCACCTCGACCACCGTCGACATTCCCGCCGTCGTCGCGGGTGTGCGCACCGCCTTCGCCACCGGTCGCACACGCAGCGTCGCGTGGCGCAGAGCGCAGCTCAGGGCGCTGGAACGCATGATGGTCGAGAACGAAGGCGCGATCGCCGAGGCGCTCGAGAAGGATCTCGGGCGTCAGCCCTTCGAGGCATGGTTCGCCGACATCGCCGGCACAGTCGCCGAGGCCAAGGATGCCGCCAAGAACGTCGGCAAGTGGACCAAGCGCAAGCACCGCCGGCTCGAGCTGGCGCAGATGCCCGGTCGCGGGTGGATCGAGTATGAGCCCTTCGGCACCGTGCTCGTCATCGGCGCGTGGAATTTCCCGTTCGCCTTGACCTTGGGGCCGGCCATCGGCGCGATCGCGGCGGGCAACACCGTGGTGCTGAAGCCGTCCGAGGTAGCGCCCGCGTCGTCGGCGCTCATGGCAGACCTTGTTCCGAAGTACCTTGACCGCGAAGCGATCGTGGTCGTCGAGGGTGACGGCTCGGTCAGCCAGGAGCTCATCGCGCAGGGGTTCGACAAGCTGTGCTTCACCGGCGGTACCGAGATCGGCCGCAAGGTGTATGAGGCCGCCGCGGCACAGCTGACCCCGGTGATCCTCGAGCTCGGCGGCAAGAGCCCCGTCATCGTCGCCGCCGACGCCGACATCGAGGTCGCTGCCAAGCGCATCGCGTGGACCAAGATCGTCAACTCGGGCCAGATCTGCATCGCACCCGACTATGTGATCGCGGACGCATCGATCCGCGATCAGTTGGTCGACGCAGTCAAGGCCGCCCTCGACACGTTCGAGGCCGGGAACCCCGCGGGCAAGCCGATCGTCAATCGACGGCACTTCGACCGGCTGGTCGCCGCGCTCGCCGTGACCAAGGGTGAGGTCGTCACCGGCGGCGGGTCCGACGTCGGCACGCTGAAGATTCAGCCGACCGTCGTGGTCGATCCCGGCCTGGACGAGCCGCTCATGCAGCAGGAGATCTTCGGCCCCATCCTCCCGATCATCACGGTTCGTTCCCTGGACGAGGCGATCGACTTCGTCAACGCCCGGCCGAAGCCTCTGGCGGCGTACCTGTTCACGAAGAGCAAGAGCGTGCGGGAGCGGGTCATCAAGAACGTGACGGCGGGCGGCATGGTGATCAATCACCTCCTGTTCCACTTCTCCACGGCACGGCTGCCGTTCGGTGGCGTCGGACCGTCGGGGATCGGCGCCTATCACGGCCGATTCGGCTTCGAGGAATTCAGCCACCGCAAGTCCGTACTCACCAAGACGACCCGACCCGACGTCACGAGCATGATCTACCCGCCGTACACCGAGAAGGCGTGGAACCTCGCGCGCAAGCTCTTCTGAGACCGGAGCACCGCCGGTGTCGCGGCCGGACGCCTGATCAGGCCGTGTTGATGACGCCCATCATTCCGAGGTCTTCGTGATCGAGGATGTGGCAGT
>NZ_WOYQ01000051.1 GCF_011620665.1 Microbacterium sp. | reverse complement strand
AGAAACCTAGACAGGAAGCGGCGTGCGGCCATCACGGCACTCCGAAAACACCCACCGACATGTCAGAAGCGCCCTTTTTGGACGCCTCTTTCGAGGTCCAGTGGGGGTTGTCGATGTGGCGCACGAGGGCGTCGACTTCGGTGACGACCTGGCTGACGAGGACGATCATGCCGTCAGGCTTGTGCTCCTCGAAGATGCGCGTGAGCATGCCGACGCGTGGATCGGGGAGGTCGGTGAGGACTCCGCCGTCCTCGTCTTCGCGCTCGGTAGTTTTCAGGTCTGTGGCCACACCGAAGAGGGTGGTGAGGAAGTCGATGGAGTCTTCGGCGGTGGCGATGACGCGCTGCCGGAGCTGGTCCAGGCGTTCTGCGATTGAGCTGTAGCGGATCGCACCCTCCCCTCCGCCTTCGAGCTTGCGGCGGATGCGCGCGGTGAGCGAGTCGAGGATCTCCTGCGCGGATCTGCCTTCATACTCCTCGGGGACGGGGGGCAGCTGGCCGTTTTCGGTCATCTTGCGGATGGCCGTGCACAGTTCGTTCGCGAAGAACGCCCGGAGCGCGGGAGGTCTGCGTGCGGCCACCAGCGGTTGGACCATTCCGTAGTACGACGTGCCGAAGAGCACCACGTCGCCGTTGCACCAGGGCTGCTCGGCCGCCCAGGCGATGACCTTCTCGTGATCATCGACGTCCTGCGGGTCGAAGAAGACGACCTGCTCACCGGTCGAGCGCCCCATGCCGCGACGCTCGACGACGACGGGGCAGTATCCGCGGTCGGTGAACACCGGCGGCGAGCCGATCTCGTTCGTCCCCGTCGGCAGCCCCGCCGTGTGGCCCTCGGTGCTGTAGCCGGCGAAGCAGACGACGGCGGGATAGCGCCCTTTGACCTTCGGCAGATAGACGTCGGCGTGCAGCCGGACGCTGTCGCCGACGTCGACGAACTGGTCGAGCAGTGTCCGATTGCCGAGTCCCTGCATCGCGAAGGCGGTGGGCGTCCATCCCGCGTACTGCGGGCCGTAGGTGGAACCCTTGAGCGGTAGCGCGTGGTCGTGGTGGCTCATCTGGGTGCTCCGGCGAGGTCGGGGCGCGTCATGCGCCTTCTGGTTCGGATGGCTCGCCCGCGACGGAGGTCAGCAGCCCGAGCAGGCGCGCGAGCATGCGCCTCGTCTCGGCGTTGTCCGCGTTCGCGCCCTCCGCGAGGGTGAGCACCGCGGCGCCGACCGCGGCCGCGTGCAGGAGCCTGCCGTCGAGAGTGTGCGATCCGATGGCCTCGGGCCCATCGACGTCGCCGGTCAACGCGGCGAGCAACGAGGTCGCCCGCTGCCGCATCCCCGAAGCGAGCGCGTTGAAGGCCTCGCCCGCCACCGGCTCGGCATCGGCGGCGAGCATCAGTGTGGCGAGCGCCCGGGTGGTCTCGGTCGCGACGGCGAACGCCGTGACGTTCTGCACCGCCTCCTCCACCGAGCTCGGGAGCCCACGGGTAACGAATAGGGCGAACTGGTTCTGCACGATGCGCTCGGCGACCGCGCGCACGAGGTCGCTGCGCGTCGGGAAGTAATAGGTCAGGTGTCCCTGGGTCATCCCCGCCCGCGACGCGACCCCGGTCTGGGTGAGCGCCGGATAGCCGCCCTCGCGTACAGCGGCGATGGCGGCGTCGAGCAGTGCTTCACGACGGTCTGGCATCCAAGTGTCTCTTTCCGAAGAACGCCTACCTTGGTACAGTAACCAAAAAAATGGGCAGTCGAGCAGTTTGGCCTCGAAAGCAGGCGGTACCACCCCACCCCGCCGGGCCCCCGCACGAGGAGTCCCGCGCCCGAACGCACGGCCGATACAGGAGAGCACGATGGTCGACGAAGCATCCACACAACCGCCAACCGACGTCCTCGTCGTGGGCGCCGGACCGGTCGGACTGGTCGCCGCGGTCGACCTCGCACGGCGGGGTGTGGCGGTGCGGATCATCGACAAGCTTCCCGAGCCCACCGACGAATCCCGGGCGGTCGTGCTGCACGCGCGGTCCCTCGAACTCCTCGATCAGCTCGGTGTGCTGGCCGAGATCGCGGCTACCGGCGTGAGAACGACCGGCGCGGAGATGCACGCGGACGGCTCGATACTCGGACGCGTCGGCTTCGACACGATCGACAGCCCGTTTCCGTACTCGATCACGATTCCGCAGACCGACACCGAACGCATCCTGCGCGAGCGTCTTTCATCGCTCGGCGTCGACATCGAGCGGGGCGTGACCTACACGGGCCTCGAGCAGGACGGGAGCGAGGTGCGCGCGAACCTGACCCACCCCGACGGTACAACCGAGGTCGCGCGTGTGGAGTGGCTCGTTGGGTCAGACGGCGCGAAGGGCGCCGTACGGCACAGCCTGGGCTTGAAGCTCGAGGGCGTCTTCAAGGGCGAGCGGTTCCTCATGGGCGACGTCGATGCCGACTTCGCCCACGAGAAGCAGTCGTTCCACATCTTCTTCTCCACAGGCGACGCCGTCGGGATGCTGTTCCCGATGGCGGGCAAGCGGGTGCGTGTGATCTGCCAGATCCCCGCCGACACCCCCGAGACGCGCGAACCGACTCTCGGGTGGCTTCAGGAGTCCGTCGACGAGCGCCAGATGGACGTCAGGATCGAGTCCTCGCGGTGGCTCACCATCTTCGAGATCCATCACGCGCAAGTGCCGCGGTACCGCACGGGCCGCGCGTTCCTCGCGGGTGACGCTGCCCACGTCCATTCTCCCGCGGGCGGGCTCGGCATGAACACCGGCATCCAGGATGCCTTCAACCTCACCTGGAAGCTCGCGGCCGCCATGCAGGGCGAGGCGAGCGAAGAGCTCCTCGACAGCTACCACGCCGAGCGCCACCCCGTGGCCGCCGATGTCATCAAATTCACGACGGAGCTGACGCACGCCGGCACTCTCAACTCGCCCTTCGCCCGCGAAGCGCGAGATCTGCTCATGAAAGCGGGCCTGGAGCTGACGCTCGCGCGCCATTCGATGGCGAATGAGATCGAGCAGATGACCGTCCAGTACCGGTACGCACCGCTGGGCGAAACGGGCCACCGAGGTCCCGTCCGAGCGGGCGACTCCGTCCGCGCCGTCGCCGAGGTCGGACTGTGGCCGGCCCTGGCCCACCGCGACCCGAGCGGATCGGGATACGCCCTCGTACTGGTCGCCAACGAGGCCGGCGCGTTCCCCGACCAGGCCGTGCCGGCCGGAGCGCAGACGATCCGGATCGCGCCGACAACCGATGGTGGCGCCCTCGCAGATCCCGAGAGGCGGGTCGCCGCGCGTTACGGTCTCGACGCGCGCGGCGGCGCCATCCTGGTGCGCCCCGACGGATACATCGCCGCGATCTGCGATGCCGAGCACCCGACCGACATCGACGCGTACACCGCCGCGTACATCGGCCCCGGCTCGGCCACGCCCTCCGAGGCACTCCGGTGAGCAAGATCGACACCTTCCGCCGCGCGGGCATCTCGGTCGTCCTGGCCCCCGGCGACGCCGGCTACGCGGATGCCATGGCGGGCTTCGACCTCGGCGTCGAAGTTGCGCCGTCGGTCGTCATTGACGCGCAGACAGCGACGGATGTCGCATCCGCCGTCTCGGTCGCCGCCGAACAGGGCACGCGGCTCACCGCGCTGGGCTCCGGGCACGGCCGCCTAGACCCGCTCACAGGCGGCGCTGCGATCAGCCTGCGCGCGCTCGACACGGTCGAGGTGGACGCCTCGGCCGGCACCGCTCGCATCGGAGCCGGATGCACCTGGTCACCCGTCGTCGCGTCGGCCGCTGCTCACGGTCTCGCGGCGCCGTGCGGGTCATCGCCCGCCGTGGGAGTCGTCGGCTATCTGCTCGGCGGAGGCGTCGGCCCGCTCGCCCGGTCTTTCGGCTTCAGTTCCGACCACGTGCGCTCGTTCGAGGTCGTGACCGCAGCCGACGGGCCGATCACCGTCTCACGCGACGCGCACCCCGACCTGTTCTGGGCGATGCGCGGAGGCAAGGTCGGGTTCGGCGTGGTCACCGCCGTGACGGTCGAGCTGCTGCCGTATGCCGAGATATCGGGGGGAGGCGTCTACTTCGGTGCCGATGCGGCACCCGACGTCCTGGGCGCGTACGCCGACTGGGCATCGGGCTTGCCGGAGTCCACTACGACCTCGATCGCGCTATTGCGGCTTCCCGATTCCCCTGCGCTGCCGCCCGCCCTCAGTGGCAGGCACGTCGCCCATGTGCGCTTTGCGAGCCTCGACGCGTTCGACTCGGCCCAGGCCCAGCTCGTACCGCTGCGCGCGGCCGCGACGCCTCTGCTGGACACCGTTGGCGTGCTGCCTTACGCGCAGGTGGGGTCGATCCACGCCGACCCTACCGCGCCCATGCCCGTCGCCAACGGCACCGCATCACTCACAACCCTCGACCACGCGACTGTCGATGCGGTGCTCGCCTCGGGCGGACTCGACGTCGATCTCCCGCTATCGGCGGTAGAGATCCGGACGCTCGGCGGTGCTACGCTGCGGGAATCGGACCTGGATGCAGTGGGTGGTCGGCCGACCCAGCAGCTGCTCAACGTTTACGCAGCGCCCGTCCCATCGCTCCCTGACGAGGCTCGGCTGACCGCAGCACGCTCCGTGCTAGATGCGACCGCAGGGCACCACCTGCCCAACCCACTGGTGAACTTCGTCGGGCGAGCCAACGCCTCTCGTGCCTTCGAGACCTCGTGGCGCGACGACCAGAAGACGCGCCTCGACGACGTCCGACGCGCGCACGACCCGGCCGGCGTCTTCGATACTCATCCCGCGCGCTCTCGCACTGGATAGTCCGAGCCATCGCGAACATTCGCACCCTCACGGTCAGGCCCGGCACGGTTCTTCTCGTGCCCGAGGTGCTCGGTCAGCTCCTCGTTCACGCTGTCTCGAGCACGTTCTTCGTGAACAGCTTCAACAGCCCCTCCGGCCCGCTAGGTGCGAAATCGCCCGCGCCGCCGCCGAAGGTGGGTACGAGGTGGTCGAAGA
>NZ_WOYQ01000081.1 GCF_011620665.1 Microbacterium sp. | reverse complement strand
ACGGAGGACGGCTCGCGCCGCATCGACGGGTGGGTGGATGCCGCCGCCCTCGCGACCGGACGCGGCTTCGCCGACGCGCTCACGGCGTCGGAGATCGCGGGCGCTGCGTCGGCCCCGATCGTGCTCGTGCGGGGTGACGGTGGTGCGCTGGATCCTGCCATGAAGGCGACCTTGAATGAACTCGGTGCGACGTCCGCCATGATCGCGGGTGGTCGCGGCTCGGTCAGCGCGTGCGTCGAGGTGAGCCTGATATCCGCGGGGATCGGAGTCACCCGATATGGCGGTGCGAATCGCTACGATACGAGCCAACTCATTAACGCGGCAATGTAGACCGAGTCAGGGGGAATGGCCTACCTCGCAACCGGTGCCGATTTCCCGGGACGCGCTGTCGAGCGCGGTGATGGCCGGACGGGCGATGTCGCTTCACGCTCGTCGTGGGCCCGCGGCGCTGAGCGAGGCGGTCGCGCACTCCGAGCGCTGCTGAGCGCTCGCTGCTGAGCGGTAAGGAGTCAGCTACGGAGGGCATGGGCCCGCTCATATGCGCGCTCATAGCCGGCGAGGACATTCTCCGGCCAGAAGCGGTTTCCGATGGTGGACGCCACCGTTGAGGCGACGCGAGCTTCCGAGAGCACGTCGACCACGGCATCCGCATACGCCGATGCGTTCCGCGCCCCCACGAGTCGTCCGTTGTCCGGGCGCACATAGTCGCGCTGGCCGCCGCGGTCTCCCATGACGACCGGGCGCCCGTGAGCGATGGCCTCGACGGCGCTGAGGCAGAGGGTCTCGCCACGCGTAGGCAGGAGAAACACATCGGCGCGGTCCAGGGCATCCGAAACCCCCTGCCGGTCTTGTATGCCTAGCAGGGTCATCTCGCCGTCAGGTCCGATCGCGGCCTCGAGTGGTGCGCGCAGCGGACCATCGCCGACCCATTCCATCCGCGCTGGGACTCCGCGCCTACGTAGTTCGCGAACAGTCGCGAGAGCCATGAGTGGGTCCTTCCCTGGCACAAGGCCGCCCACGCCCACGATCCGAACATCGCCCGGGTCGTTCGGCGCGGGAAGGATACGGACCGGATGCACAGTAGGAGGCACGACGATCATCTCGCCGTTGCGGTACTTCGTCACGCGTTCCGCGAGATATGTGCTGACCGTGGTGACCACGTCCGGCCGGTCCAGCAGCCTGCCGGTTGCTCCCAGCATCAAGCGCTCGCGTGCTGGCAACAGTTGCGGCTCGGCGACGCCCGACCAGTGCTCGGTGTGCACCCAAGGGATCTGGACGTCGTGGCCGGCGAAGGCGAGCAGCGTCGAGAACGCGTGGGAGTGGACGATGTCGGCCTCCGCGATATGTGGGCGGATGGCTTGCCACGCGCGGTGGATGGCACGTGGGCTGCTCGTGGACATGGGCACGCGGATGACGTTGTCCAGTTCTTCGCGTTGGCGCACACCGCCCAACGCCTCGGGCGGCGCCAGGTGAATTACCTTTACCCGGTGCGCGCCCGCGATCGTCTCTGTATCGGCGCGCACGAAGCTGCCGGCGCTGGGCACGGCCAACGACGGGTACCATGTGGAGACGATAAGCACCCGCACGCTCCCAGCCTAGCCGTCGCTGCCGGCCGGACTCTGAGCGACGCTATGGTCGACCCCTTAGACTGTGATGGTTTGCATCCGGCGCCCGCGCCCTAACCCGAGACTCCTTCTATCGTGAGCGATCGACCCGACCTCTTCCTTTCTGTGCCGCGCACGGCGTTCGATGCTCCCGGCCGCAGTCGGGGGCTGCTTGATGTGTTCCAGCTGCTTGATATGTTCCGTTGGCACTACCTTCTGCGACTGCTGGTCCACGTTGGCGTGACGACCCGCTACCGTAACTCGGTTCTTGGCTGGACCTGGTCTTACGTGCGCCCCGCGGCCCAGTTCTCGGGCATCGTCGTTATCAATCACTTCTCAGAGGGTTTCAAGAACCCCACGACGTCGATCGTGGGGAACGCACCGCTGATCGTCTTCGACGGAGACATCGGGTCTGCCATCGGGCTCATGGAGGGCTGATGGGCGCGTGGATCGCCTCGGTCCCCGCATTGGTCGTCGCGCTGAGCGTGCTGTTCGGGCCGGGGCTGCTGGCGGGGATCGGGCTGCGGCTGCGCGGCCTGACGCTGTGGGCGCTGGCTCCGGTGGTCAGTACGGCCATCATCGGCCTCTCGGCGATCGTGTACGGCGAGCTGGGTGTGCCCTGGTCGACATTCACAGTGGCGGCGGCATGTCTTGCAGTCGTTCTGCTCGCGTGGACGGTGAGACTCTTGCCCGCTCCGCAACGGACGGCACCGGCTTCGCGACGAGGTTCAGTGCTGCTTGTGGCAGGGCTCGCCGTCGGTATCGTCGCTGGCGTAGCGCGCTTCGCGCTCTACGTTGGCAACCCGCAAGCGATCTCGCAGACCAACGACGCGATGTTTCACCTCAATGCTGTCCGGTGGATCATCGAGACAGCCGACGCGTCGTCGCTTCACGTTGCAGCGATGGTCGGCGGCAGCGGTGTCTACCCTGCCGCCTGGCACGGACTTGATTCGCTGGTGGCGATGGCCTCCGGCGCAGACATCTCGACATCAGCCAACATGTTGTCGCTCGCGGTGGCGTTTGGCGCCTGGCCGCTCGGCATCGCCTGGCTGACGATGGTCGCAACGCGGTCGCGGCTCACCGCAGCTCTGGCCGCAGCGCAGTCCTCAATGCTGCTGGTCTTCCCGCTGCTGATGCTGGAATGGGGGGTGCTGTATCCCTACGGGCTCTCGCTGGCGCTCCTGCCGGCTGCCGTCGGTGTCGTGATCGCCACTGTGCGATGGGTTGGCGGTGCGGGACCCCTCGCAGGGCGGTTGGGTAACGCTGTGCTGGGTAGCGCCCTGGTGCTCGTCGCGGCGGGTGCGATCGCGCTCGCTCAGCCGTCAACGCTGCTGGCCTGGGGCCTGCTGACGCTGATCTGGCTCACTTGGCGTGCCGCGGCGCGGGCGCGCGGCGCGCGCGGCGCTCGTCGCGCGGTCGTCGTCGCCGTCCCCGCCGCACTCTGGGTCGCCTTTGTCGTGCTGTGGATCGGGTTGACGCGGATGACTACGGGGTCCCACTGGGAGCCGTTCACTGGCGAAGCTCAGGCGGTTCTTGACGTCCTCGTGAACGGGCACATGTGGCTGCCACCTGCGGTCGGCGTCAGCATCCTGTGCGCAGTCGGCCTCGTTGCTGCGGCCCGGCACCGCTCGTTGCGCTGGTTGGCCACCGGCTGGCTCGTCTTCGCGGCGCTGTATGTCGCCGCCGCCAGCCTGGACCATGACTTCGTGCGAAGGTGGGTCGTGGGCGCATGGTATGCAGATCCGTATCGGCTAGCCGCGCTCGCGCCGGTTACGGTAGTACCGCTCGCGGCGATCGGCCTGTCCGAGATCGTCCGCTGGGCGAGCCGCACGCTGTCCCGCCGCCGTGACCCGGAGCCCGTCGGGACGGCGTGGGCGATCACTGCGGTCGCCGCAGTAGCGGCCGTGGGGACAGCCCTCGTGCCTGTGCTGACAATGCCGAACGTGTTCGAGGACGAGTGGGACGCGCAGTCCCGCTACGAGAGCAACCCGCGTAGTTTCCTGTCCCCGGATGAGCGACTGCTGCTGGAGCGGATGGCCACGACGGTACCTACGGATGCCACCATCATCGCCAATCCGTCGACTGGGGCCGCATTCGGATACGTGCTGAGTGGGAGGAATGTCTACCCGCGCACCTGGCAGGCGCCCAGCGGCGATGCCTGGGCGGTGCTCGCGGCCGGACTGAACAAGGCCGCCACCGACCCTGCGGTGTGCGCAGCGCTCGCCGAGTTGGGCTCTCCCGGGTACGTGATCGATTTCGGCCCTGGGGAGGCGTCGCCGGGCCGGTACGTCATGCCGGGCATGTCCGGCTTCGAGGGGCGACCGGGTTTCGAGAAAGTCGATCAGCGGGGCGAGGCCTCCCTTTGGCGGATAACGGCTTGCACCCCGTGAGGGCCGTGGTCCCACCGATAGACTCGACCGACATGCTAGATGCACAGCGGAAACTCCTCGTCGTCGTTCCCGCGCTGAACGAGCGGGAGTCGGTCGGTCGGGTCGTCCGCGACATCCGTCGCGAAGTGCCGGACGCGGACTGCGTGGTCGTTGACGACGGCTCGACGGATTCCACCGCGGAGACGGCATCCGAGGCCGGTGCTCTCGTGCTCCGGCTTCCCTACAACCTGGGCGTTGGCGGAGCGCTGCGTGCAGGCTTCCGGTATGCGACTGAGCACGGCTATGACACGGTCGTGCAGGTCGATGCGGACGGCCAGCATGATCCGCGCTACATCCCGGCGCTGCTCGACGGGCTCGACGGGGCGGACATTGTTATCGGCTCCCGTTTCGCCGGAGTCGGTGACTACGACGCTGGTCGTCTGCGGCGCTGCGCGATGCGAGTGTTGTCGTGGGTGGTGAGCGCAGTCGCGCGCCGGCGACTCTCTGATGTGACCAGCGGGTTCAAGGCAATGGGGCCGCGTGCTGTGCGGTTGTTTGCGCAGAACTATCCTGCGGAGTGGCTCGGCGACACGGTCGAGGCGCTCGTGATCGCCGCGCGATCGGGACTTCGTATCGACCAGCGTCCGGTTCGGATGGGAGTTCGCCAAGCTGGTGAACCGTCCCAGCGCAGTGGGAGGGCAACCGTCTACCTGCTCCGAGCTGGCGTTGCCGTCTTGATCGCGCTCCTGCGGCGGACGGTCGTGGTGCCGCCAGATAAGGATGCATCATGAGCATCGTGAGCTACGTCTTCGGGATCGTGGCGGCGCTGCTCGCGCTCGTCGCGGTTGTCGAACTGCTCCGGCGGTCCATGCTCCGCGAGCGCCACGCCGTGTGGTGGCTACTGGGCGGAGTCCTGGCGCTGGTCATCGCGATCTTTCCTCAGCTGCTGACCTGGGCCGCGAAGGTCCTGGGTGTCTCCGTCCCATCTAACCTCGTGTTCTTTATCGCGATCGGGCTGCTGTTCCTCGTGAGTTTGCAGTATGGCGGCGAGCTCACCCGCGTCGAGGACAATATGCGCACGCTCGCCGAGCAGACGGCGTTCCACGACGAGAGACTGCGCCGTTTGGAGCAGGAACGTAAGGATACTGCGGCGCACGGCGAGCCGCCGAACGGCGATGCCACGCCCAGACCGGGCGGCGAGCAGGCGACGGACATGAGGAGTCCGCCCGGCAAGGGGCGCGGTCGAGAGCCGGAGCTCGGGTCGGTCCATGAGCCATGACAACATCTGGCCCCTCCCGTCCCACCGTCCTCATCGCTTCACGCCTGTTCCCGCCGGAGGTGAGCGCAGGCGCCTTCCGCCTCGGCGCGATGGCGCGCGCTCTCGTGGCAGCAGGAGCGTCCGTGACGGTGGTGACGAGCACCCCACCCTCGCGGGTGCCGACAACACCCGGTGACGAAGGCGTTGCAATCTCCCGTTGGCCGGTGCTGCGAGACAGCGGGGGAAACGTGCGCGGGTATATGCAGTACGCGAGCTTCGACGCTCCGCTGCTCGCGCGGATTCTCTTCCGGCGCTGGGACGTCGCGGTGGCCGAGTCACCGCCGACCACGGCGCTGGTGGTTCGATTCGCCGCCTGGCTTCACAACCGCCCCATGGTCTACTACGCGGCGGACGTCTGGACCGATGGCGTAATCGCGATGGGCGCGGCCAGGCCCGTCGTCGCGCTCATGCGCAGGATGGAGAAGAGCGTGCTGCGTCGGGCTGAGCGTGTTCTATCGGTCTCGGATGAGGTCACCGCCCGTCTTGTCACGCTCGGCGCGGATCCGAGCAAGGTGACGACCATCGGTAACGGAGTTGACACGGACGTCTTCGCACCGGGCATCACGCCGGGCGTAGCGACAGGGCACTACTTCGTCTACGCAGGTACTATGTCGGAGTGGCAGCAGCCGGGCGTGTTCGTCCGCGGGTTCGCATTGATCGCTCGGGAGTACCCCGCTCTGACGTTGAGGTTCTTCGGGCAGGGCGCGGTGGAGGCGGAGTTGCGGCAGCTGGCGGACAAGCTCGTCCCCGGCCGAGTGAAGTTCGGCGGCGTGGTCGCCCCGGCGGAGTCCGCTTCGTGGATTCGTGGTGCAGTGGCGGCGCTCGTGAGCATCGCGCCGGGGCTCGGATACGATTTCGCGCGACCCACCAAGACGTATGCTGCGGCGGCCTGCGGCACCCCCGTGCTGTTTTCGGGTGCCGAGGCCGCTGGCGCGCTCGTGCGCGAGGCTGGCCTGGGGGAGGCCGTCGAGTTCTCTCCGGAGGCCGTGGCCGAGGGGATGCGGCAACTGCTCGTCGCGGCGGAGTCGGGCGAGACGGAGAGTCGGCGCAAGAGCCGCGCCGACTGGGCCGAGCGCCATGCCTCGCTAGCCGCTGTTGGCGACCGGGCAGCGGCTGCGGCGCTCGCGGCGCTCCGCCGTCAGGATGCAGGCGCTTCCCGGGGCTCCGCTACGCCACTCGTCGACGAGATCCAGACGGACGACGCCGGAGCCGATCACCGCGGGGCCTAGGATGGAGATCGTACCTTGCACTCGGGCAGGTGCGAGGAGTCTTTGCATCATGACCGCACCCTCTCACGCGCGCGTCGCGGAGTCCGCCGACGTTTCGCCATCCGCGTCCATCGGCGCAGAAACGTGGATTTGGCACCTCGCACAGGTGCGGGATTTCGCCGTCATCGGCGCGCGCTGCGTCATCGGCCGTGGTGCATACGTCGGCGCTGGCGTCGTCATCGGAGACAACTGCAAGGTGCAGAATCACGCGCTCGTATATGAACCCGCCCGGCTCGCTGACGGCGTCTTCATCGGACCGGCGGCGGTGCTCACCAATGACACCTACCCGCGTGCTGTCAATCCGGATGGTTCGCTCAAGCGCGCACGCGACTGGGACCCGGTGGGTGTCACCGTCCAGCACGGTGCCTCGATCGGCGCGCACGCGACCTGTGTGGCGCCGGTCACGATTGGCGAGTGGGCCACGGTCGCCGCGGGTGCCGTCGTGGTGAGGGATGTGCCGGCTCACGCGCTTGTCGCCGGAGCTCCCGCTCGGCGCATTGGCTGGGTCGGCAAGGCGGGTGTGCCGCTGGAGGAGACCATGCCAGCGCGGTGGGAGTGCCCAGTCACCGGTGAGCGCTATGTGCAGAGGGGCGACACGCTCACCCTGGAGCCTGACCGCAACGCATCCGAAAGGGACGAGGCTGAGCATTGAGCGGCTTCATCCCCGCAGCCAAGCCCATCATCGGTAACGAAGAGCGCGAAGCAGTCGATCGAGTTCTGCGTAGCGGGATGGTCGCACAAGGACCGGAGGTGGCCGCGTTCGAACGCGAGTTCTCCTCGCACTTTGTGCAGGGTAGGCCCGTGATCGCTGTGAACTCCGGTACCGCGGGCCTGCATCTCGGACTCCTGGCATCCGGGGTCGGGCCGGGCGACGAGGTGATCGTGCCGTCGTTCACCTTCGCCGCCACCGGGAACTCAGTCGTGCTGGCGGGGGCCGCGCCAGTCTTCGCCGACATCGAGTGGGAGACGTTCACGCTCGACCCGGCAGCGGTGGAGGCCGCCCTCACGCCGCGCACGAAGGGTATCCTGCCTGTGCATCTCTACGGACACCCAGCACGCCTGCGAGAGCTTCAGGAGATCGCTGCGCGACGCGGGATAGCGCTCTACGAGGACGCCGCGCAGGCCCACGGGGCTGCGCTCGACGGTCGACCGGTCGGTACTTTCGGTACGTTCGGTACGTTTTCGCTCTACCCGACCAAGAATATGACCAGCGGCGAAGGTGGCATGATCGCCACCGTCGACGAGGCGCTCGCGCGCACTGCGCGGCTGCTGCGCAACCAGGGCATGGAGCGCCAGTACGAGAACGAGATTGTGGGGTTCAACGCGCGGATGACCGATATCCACGCCGCAATCGGGCGCGTACAGCTGACCAAGGTGGACGCGTGGACCGCGACACGCCGGAGCAATGCTGCGTTCCTCGACGCAAACCTCAGGGGGGTCGTGACTCCACCCGTCGCCTCCGGCGCGAAGCATGTCTATCACCAGTACACGATCCGCGTTCCCGAGGATCGTGACGGGTTCGCCGTCGCGCTCAAGGAGGAGCACGGCGTGGGTAGCGGTGTGTACTACCCCATCCCCAATCACCGCCTCCCATCGCTCGCGGGCTTCGC
This sequence comes from Microbacterium sp., assembly GCF_011620665.1. Lineage (GTDB taxonomy): Bacteria > Actinomycetota > Actinomycetes > Actinomycetales > Microbacteriaceae > Microbacterium. The sequence goes on along the minus strand of NZ_WOYQ01000081.1, from coordinate 17,414 downwards.
GCGCGATGTTCACCTGCCTGAGACTGAGAGGGCGGCCCGCGAGGTGCTGTCTCTCCCTGTGCATCCCTCACTGTCGCAGGATGACCTGGAGCGGATCGTCGCCGCCGTGAACGCGGTCGCGGGAGCGGGTTCCTGATGGCGGTATTGCGCGCGGGCCTGCTCGGCGTGGGCATGATGGGGCGCCACCACGCTCGGGTGCTTCGCGAGCTCGACGGCGTCGAGCTCGTAGCGATCGCCGACCCCGGTGGCGACCCATACGCCGTTGCGGGAAGGCTTGCCGTGCTTCCCGGACTCGATGAACTCATCGCGACGGGCATCGACATCGCCGTCGTTGCAGTGCCCACTCGCTACCATGAGGATGCCGCGCTGACGCTGGCGGCCGCCGGCGTGCACACCCTCGTGGAGAAGCCCATCGCGGACAGCCTGGAGGCCGCAGAGCGCATCGTCGACGCTTTCGCGGCTGCGGGTCTCGTGGGCGCAGTGGGTCACATCGAGCGATTCAATCCCGCGTTGCAGGAATTGCGGCGTCGGCTCGAAGCGGGCGAGTTGGGTCCCGTCTACCAGATTCAGACTCGTCGCCAGGGGCCGTTCCCGTCGCGGATCGCCGACGTCGGCGTAGCGAAGGACCTCGCCACGCATGACGTCGACCTTACCGCGTGGGTGGCGCAGAGCACCTACGCGCGCGTGTTTGCGCAGACGACCTTCAAGAGCGGCCGCGAGCACGAGGATATGATCGCGATCACGGGGCGGCTGACATCCGGAATCATTGTGAACCACCTGGTGAACTGGATGAGCCCGATGAAGGAGCGGGTGGCCGTCGTCACGGGGGAAAGGGGCGCTTTCGTCGCCGACACAGCCACTGGCGACCTGACCTTCTATGCGAACGGCACGATCCCGCTGGAGTGGGAGTCGGTCAGTGCCTTCCGGGGCGTCTCCGAGGGTGACATTGTCCGCTACGCCATCCCCAAGCGAGAGCCGCTGCGGGTCGAGTTGGAGGCCTTCCGTGACGCCGTGCGGGGCGTGGCTGGCGAGACGGTGACCATGGAGCAGGGCCTGAGCGCGTTGCGCGTGGTGGAGGCGGCGCTCGCCTCCGCCCGGGAGGGGGTCGCCATCGCGTTGTGAGTCGTCAGTGTCGTTCCGGCGTGCGCAGGAGCAGCTCCCGGATGACGCGGGTGGCGGCCCGCCCGTCACCGTAGGGAACGGCATCCGTCGGCGTCGGCGCCGCGCGGCTGGCGGCGGCGGCGATTTCTCGCGCAGTCGGGGCGAGGACGTTCCAGCCCAACTCGACCGTCTCCACCCACTCCGTTTCGCTACGGGCGGTCGTGCACGGCACGCGTAGCAGGAAGGCCTCTTTCTGAAGACCCCCGGAGTCGGTAATCACCCCGGCACTCCCCATCGCCGCTGCTACGAGGTCGGGGTATGCCAGAGGGGTGTGCGCGATGAGTGAGCCGCGCGTGAGGGAGATCCCGTGCACTGCCGCCGCCGCGGTGAGGCGTGGATGCGCAAGTAGGACCACCGGTCTGTCCAGCCGTGAGAGCGCGCCCACCAGCTCCGCGAGTCGTAGCGGATCATCCGTGTTCTCGGCGCGATGGATCGTCGCGATGTAGTGCCCGCCCGGCGCGACTGCGAACTCGCGCACCAGTGGCGATTGGAGGCCGGCGACGCGGTCCCGTACCTCGAGCAGCACGTCCGTCATGACATCGCCCACGAGCACAGCGCGGGAGGCAAGCCCCTCTGCGGTGAGATGGTCCATCGCGACCCGCGTCGGAGCGAGCAGCAGATCCGCAGCATGGTCAGTGAGGACCCGGTTGTGTTCCTCCGGCATCCTGCGGTTGAAGCTGCGCAGCCCTGCTTCGAGGTGCGCGACTCTGAGATGCAGCTTCACGGCGCTTAGCGCCGCTGCGATCGTTGAATTGGTGTCTCCGTAGACCAGCACCCAGTCGGGTTTCTGGGCCGTGAGCACACCCTCGATCGCATGTAGCATTGCGCCGGTCTGCGCACCATGCGAACCGCTGCCGATGCCCAGGTACACGTCGGGCGTCGGGATCCCGAGATCGCCGAAGAAGACTTCGGACAGCATTGGATCGTAGTGCTGGCCGGTGTGCACGATGACGTGCTCGACCGACGCCGCCCGCGCGGCCTTGGCTATCGGCGCAAGTTTGATGAACTGGGGGCGTGCCCCCACGACGCTCACGAGCCTCATCACGACCCGCCTTGACCGGCGAGGTGCTCATTCTGCCGCCAGCCTAGACCGGACAAGCGGACCTGATCGTCAAAGTCCGAGATCAGCTGTCTGAGTTCATCGAAGGTCCCAGTACCGACTACGCGGCCCGCATCGATGTAGCAGATCTTATCGAGTTCGCGGATGGCGGTAAGTCGGTGCGCGATCGCGATGACGCTCACGTCGCCCTTGAGTGCAGTGATCGCCTGCGTCACGTCATCCTCGGTGCGCACGTCCAGGGCGCTCGTGGCCTCATCCAAGACAAGGATGACCGGCTCGGAGTAGAGCGCACGGGCGATCCCCAGCCGTTGTCTCTGCCCGCCCGAGAAGTTCTCGCCGCGTTCATTGACGCGTGCATGGATGCCGTTCGGCAGGGATTCGAGCAACTCGCCGAGTGACGCTCGTCGCAACGCCTTCTCGACGCGCTCCTCATCGAACTCGTCTCCCCACGTGAGAGCCACATTCTGCGCGAGGGTACCTGCGATGAAGGAAACGTTCTGCGGGACGTAGCCGATGAGCCGCCGGTAGGCGTGCGGTGCGCCATTGATCGAGACCCCGTCGATCTCGACGCGTCCCGACGAGGGGGGATACAGCCCCAGGAGCACGTCGATCAGTGTCGATTTCCCGGCGCCGGTCGGCCCGACCACGCCGAGGCTGCTGCCGATAGGAAGCTCGAGGGAGATGGACTGCAGCGCATCTCGGTCCGCATCAGGGTACCGATAGCTGACTTCGATGAGGCGCAGCAGTTGCGGCCGAGCGGGCAGCTCGACGTCCTCGACGGAAGGGTGATGCGCGGTCGCGGCGGTGAAGGCGGTCATGTCGTCGATGACGTTCCGCGCGTAAACTTGATTGGCAGTGGCCGACGTGAGGCTCGTCTGCACGGTGGCTAGTGCGGGAGTCATGCGGAACCCGGTCGCCGTGAACAGGGCGATTGCCACGACCGCCTGTTGCACGCCGCCGAACACCAGTGCGACAGCGCCGACGATCAGCAGGCCCCCCACGAGCGCCGCCTCGATCACGTTCTTCGGAACGACGGACAGGAACGAGATGTTCGCGCGTGCCCGGACAGCGTGTGAACGCAATTCCCGCACGTGCGCGCGGGCGTTGGGCAGGGTGTCGCGGAGCGTGAGTTCTTTCACCGCGTGCACGATCTCGGTGACCACGGTGGCGGCGCGGTAGGCGTAGTGGCGGTTGACACGTCCCGCCTGCAACGACTTGCGGGCCACGACGAGTAGTAGCAGCAGTGCCACGAGGACGAGATACACGGTGACAGCAAGGGCGCCGGCGGGATCCGAGACGAACAGAACGACGGCAACGGCGAGGAAGGAGAGCACGTTCCCGGGAACGCTCGCAAGAGGTAGCAGGAAGCCCATGACGGTGTTGGCGATGCCAGAGTCGGCAAGCCGGGTGACATCCGACGTCGACAGGGCAGTTCGGGCATCCCAGTTGACCTCCGTATAGGCGGCGAGCAGTTCATCGCCTACCTCGAGCTCGTACCTCGCGAACCGACGTGTGACCTGCCACTGCTGGAGGATCGCGAGCAGCGCTTTGAGGATGATGAGGCCGCAGGCGACGAGCACGAACCACCCGGCATCTTCCGCCGGGAAAGATCCCAGTAGTGGCAGTACGATCTCGCCGCCGCTGAGCAGCGCCGTCAGCACCAGTGCAAGCAGGCCCATCGAGGCGACGTCAAGGATCGCGAGCGAGCAGGATGCGATCACGAATATCACATAGAACCGGGACGCGCCCGGGGGCATGACCGAAAGGACTCGTCGCACCGTTGTGAACATGGAGAGCAACGCGGAGGTCCCTGTCGGTGGAGGTGACTGATTCTCCTCAGTCTACTCGGACGGGACGCGCGACACGGGAGTCGCGAATCGCTCGTCACGCACCGCAGTCGCGCAGGGATTCGCCGTGGCACAGTGGATGTCGGGCGCGGGGCGTCAGGACAGCAGTTGCCCAAATTGTTCGCGCCACACCGTGGTCTGGTTCTCGGAGGAGAGTATCCTCGCCGCCCGATGCGCGGCGCTCTTGAAGGCATCTACGCGGTCGGGCGTGAGGCTGAGCAGCTCGCGATGCAGGTCCTCCTTGGTGAATCCCGACGCGACCGCGCCGAAGCCGTGATCCGTGACGATGCGCGCCATCTCCGGCGAGGGTCCGATCACCACGCCCAGCCGTGCCTGAACGAAGTCGAAGAGCTTGTTGGGAAGGGCCACGAGATTGTTGTAGTTTGTCGGCGCGAGAAGGTGTACCCCGACGTCGTATGTTGCGAGCGTGGAGATGAGCGCGTGGTGAGGGATCGCCGAGTGCAGCGTGACATTCGGGTAGCGTGCCGCCCGCTCTTCGAGTTCTTTCACGTACGGGGGGTGGTTCGGTGTGAGGTACACGTCGAGCGTCATGGGTGCGCCCTCGAAGCCAACCTCGCCTGCCGCCTCGATCATCGTCTCGAGGCGGCGGTTGGGTAGTGCGGCGCCCGCGTGCACGAGACGGATGGTACGCGGCGTGCGGTGCGGTGTGAGCTCCTCATAGGGCGATGCATTCATGACCACGCGCGGGTGCAGCCCGAACTCCCGTTCATAGCGTTCAGCGATCTCGCGGCCGACCGTCGACGTGGATGCCGCGTCCCGCGCGAAGGTCCGCAGTTGCCAGCGCAGGAAGGGTGCGACGAACGCTCGGAACCGCCAGAGCTCGGTGTTCTGTTCGGGTGCGAACTCGTGCAGGTCGAGGTGAAACCCCAGGGGCGGCCTCAATCCTGCGGCGGTCCCGGCTGAATCGACATCATTCGCGATCACCGCGTCGAACATGCCGACGTCGGTGTGCGCACGCACAAACGAGATCACCGGGTTGTGCGCGTACGCGTAGCGGTACCGGTGCGCCACGACAGCGACGCGGGGGTATTTCCACGCTTGTGCCTCGTCAGGGATCCGAATGTGTCCGGCGACACCGTCGGGAGCTTCGCCATGCCCGATCGTGGTCACTTCGTGATCCGCGAGAAGCGGCAACTGCTTGAGTATTCTCGGGTCGTTTCGAAGGTTCGAGAAGGAGATGACCGCGATTCTCCGCGTCATGGGACAGCCTTTCGGTCACCTGCCGTCCACTCCTCGTACGCGCGCGGCAACTCGTCTGGCGGAAGTGGGATCGCGGTGACATGCGAGATCATTGGATGCAGCGGCCTGTCGCCATGTTCGGCGGCGCTGAAGAGATGTTCATGGAGCTTCTCGCCCTGCCGTAGACCGGTGAAGACGATGGGGACGTCGCGGCTGTTGCGCGCGATGAGCAGACGCGCGACGTCCAGGATGCTCACCGGGCTGCCCATGTCGAGCACGAGCACCTCGCCGCCGCGGCCGATCGCGGCAGCCTGGATGACGAGCTCGCACGCTTCGGGGATCGTCATGAAGTAGCGGGTGACCTCGGGGTGCGTGACCGTGACCGGACCGCCGGCGGCGATCTGATGACGGAATGTATCGAGCATCGACCCGCGCGAACCGAGCACGTTGCCGAATCGCACAGAGACGTAGGCCCGCTTGTTCCCCGCCGGGCGCCGGTCGCGCGCCGCCCATGCCGTGAGACGCTCGGCGAGGAGCTTGCTGCGGCCTAGCACGCTCGTCGGGTCGGCGGCCTTGTCCGTGGAGATGTTGATGAACCGCTCGACATCGAACTCCATCGCCAGCTCAAGAAGGTTGAGTGTGCCCCGGACGTTCGTCTTCCACGCCTCGTCGGGGTACCGCTCGAGCATCGGGAGATGCTTGAGCGCTGCGGCATGGAACACGACCTGGGGCTCTATCTGCGCAAAAACCGCCCTTAGGGCTTCCCGGTCACGGATGTCGGCCAGAACGGTCTCGGGCGTGTCCAGGCGTCCGTTGCCGTAGATGGAGAGCTGCGCAGCGTGAAGCGACGACTCGTCGCGATCTAGCAGGGTGAGCGAGGCCGGGGCAAGGTGGTGCACTTGCCGCGCCAGTTCGGCGCCGATCGAGCCGCCGGCGCCGGTGACCAGCACGCGCTGACCGGCGAGATAGCCCGCGATGGCGGCGATATCGGTGCTGATCGGCCGTCGCCCGAGGATGTCGGTCACCTCGACGTCGCGCACATCGCTCATGCGCACCTGACCGTCGACGATCTGAGCGACCGGCGGCAACACCCGCAGCGACACACCGGCGCGGCTCATCCGCTCGCTGAGCGAGGCGACCAGTCTGCGATCGGGACGCCCGATGGCGAGGATGACGGTCCCCACGCCCGTCTCCTCGACGATCTGCTCGAGGTCCCTCCCGTCGCCAAGAACGGTGACCCCTGAGAGACGCAGGTTGCGTTTGAGCGGGTCGTCGTCGACGAGACCGACGGCGCGGTAGGGGACTTCTGGGGAGCGCAGCAGTCGCAGTAACTGCTCGCCAGCCTCGCCGGCACCATAGACGATGACATCTGTGGCGTGGGACGGGGTGCCGGTGCGGCGATCGCGGCGGGAGCGCCAGAGAACCCGGCCCAGGACGATCGCCGCGGTTGCGAGCCCCGGTGCGAACGAGGCCATCGCGAGCGCAGACGGGATGGCCTCGATCGCGGATGCGGCTGCGATCGACAGGAGAGCGGCGGTGAGAGCGGTGAGGACGACGGTGCGGGCGATGGCCGCTGACTCATCGAAGGTGCTGACGCGGTACCTGCCGCGATAGAGCAGGAAGGCTCCCCAGCCGAGTTGTCCGGCGAGGCTTGCCGATCCGTAGATGAGTGCTACGGGCACGATGTCGGATGCGCCGACCAGGGCGAGAATTCCGGCGACGATCGCGGTCGCCGCAGCCCATGACGCGAGGTCGAACGCGACGCGCAACGGGTTGCGCACGGTCGACTGCGACATGGGCAGGATCCTGTTCAGGTCGGGCGTGCAACGCGGTGCGCACACGCGATACGGCGGGCGTGTCCGGCGCCGGGTCCAGCCTAGTGGAGGACCGGCTCCCGCGGATCGCCGCGCGATGTATGCTGGCGCAGTGCGCGTCTTGCATTTCAACGACTGCGCGTTCGTGGCTGCCACCCTCGTCGCAGAGGCGCGTCGGAGGGGTCTGCCCTGGAGACACCTGACGCCGGAGCAGGTGCGACCTCGAGTGCAGCCGGGCGGCGGGGTCGGACGGCTTCGCTACCTCCCGTACCTCGCCCGACGCATCTCCGCGGTGGGCGACAGCGATATCGTGCACGTGCATTACGGCACTTCGGCCCAGCTGCTACGGCAGCGCGGTGTGCCGCGTCGGCCCTACGTCCTCTCGCTGCACGGCACGGACATCCGTACGCAATGGCATGACCCGGCATATCACCCGCAGCTGCGTCGTGCCATCGACGAGGCCGCTGCAGTGTTGTACACGAATCTCGACACGGCGCAGGAGACACTGCGCGCGCGACCGGATGCTCGTCACTTACCGCAGGCGGTGAGCCCGCACGGCCTGCCACCCTGGCGACCGCACGGCGTGGAGACCGGGACGCCGCGCATCGTCTTCGCCGCACGCTGGTCGGCCGACAAGGGTGTGCTGGAGCAGCTTCAGCTCGCCGATGCTCTTCGACGTGCCCTCCCACATGCAGATCTGATCGGGCTCGACTGGGGCGAGGGCGCCCCGGATGCTGCGCGCGCAGGCGTGCGGCTCGTGCCGACCAGGCCGCACAGGCAGTACCTGGAACTGCTCGCGAGCGCAGACGTCGTCGTCGGGCAAGCCGACGTCATCCTTTCCGTAAGCGATTTCGAGGCGATGCTCATCGGCGCGCCACTGGCCGCGCTCGGGCAACGGCTGCCGTCGGCGGACGGCACGCAGCCCCCCGCGTTGCACGGATCGCTGCAGGAGGTCACCGCGCAGATCGCCGAGGCGCTCGTCGAACCCGAGGCCACGGCCGCGCGGCTCGGCTCTCGGCAATGGGTTCGCGCGCACCATGATCCTGCGCGCCTCGTCACGATGCTGGAACCGATCTATCAGCACAGCACCGGAACGTGACGATGTCCTCAGCCGACGTTGACGTGGTCGTTCCGGTGCACACAGCCGAACGGCCGATCGGGCGGGCCGTGGCATCCGTCCTGCGGGGGACGACGTCGCGGGTGCGTCTGCTCGTGGTATGCCACGAAATCGATCCCGCCATTGTGGCACACGCTCTTGCACAGATCGGGCTCGCCGGAGACGACCGGATCACGCTGCTCCCGTACCATGACGGGCTGCGCAGCCCCGCCGGACCATTCAACCGGGGGCTCGCCGCCGTCGAGTCTCCCTTTTTCGCCGAGCTGGGCTCCGACGACACGCTCGCGCATGGGGCACTGGACGCCTGGCTCGCCCTCGCCCGCGCCCGGGACGCAGAGATCGTCATTCCGTCCATGGCCTGGCCGCGCGCCGTGGCGACTCCGCCGGTGCGTCCCCGGCACCGTGCCCTCCTCGATCCCGTCGCCGACCGGCTTGCATACCGCACGAGCACGGTCGGTCTGATCTCGCGCCGCCTGCGGGAGCGCGCGCGTGCGACCGAGGGCTTGCGCACCGGGGAGGACATCGCCCCCTCGTTACGCCTGTGGTTCTCGGGGGCGCGGATCGCCCAGGGGGACAGATCAGCACCCTATGTCGTGCACACCGACGGCGACGATCGGGCAACCGCGGGGAACAGCATCGCGGACGCCCTGGCATTCGTGCCCTCCGTTGTTGGGGACCAGGACCTGCGCGCACTGGGTGCCCGAGAGCGCGCAGCCATCGCCGCCAAGCTCTTGCGAGTACACGTATTCGGGGCGATCACTGCGCATACAGGGGAGTGGAACGCGGAAGACCGCGTCACCGTCAGCGCGGCAGCGCGCCAAGTGTGCACTTTCGGCGATGCCGTCGGGGCGCTGTCCATCGCCGACCGTCGCATGCTCGCACTGGCGTTGCGTCCACAAACCGCAGACCGTGACCTCGAGCATGCCGCAGCGACACGGCGGCGACGCCTCCATCCCGCTACGCTGCTACCCGCCCGAGCGGCAGCGTGGCGACGCCCCGACGGTGCAGGCAGAATCGATGCCGCCTTCGCGCTCGCGCTCACAAGGACCCATTGACGGCGACCCAACCGCACATCGCCCCCCAACGGACCTCAGAAACAGCCTCACCTCGCTTGGCGGGTCCAGGCAACCGCGAGGCGTGCCCGCTAGGATTCGATCTCGTCCCCACTCCTCCGGCATGGTTCCCGGCTACCGTAGGGGCGCCGCATCAACCTCGGAGACCCACGTGACCTATGTATTGCAGAAGGCGGTTCTCCCGCTCGACCGGGACCCCGATCTGCTCCCTCTGTATCTGGACCCCGAAACATGGTCGACGATCGACGAAGAACCCGTCCGAGTCTCCAGCAGTGCCCAGCTGGGCAATATCCTGGACCGTCACAGCGCACGGATCGCCGCGGGTCAGCGGGTCTCATTCGGCGCATACTTCAACGCTTTCCCAGCCAGCTACTGGCAGCATTGGACTCCAGTGCGCCACGTGGAGCTCCGTGTACGGACCGATGGCCCCGCCACCGTGCTGGTCTACCGCTCGAACGGTGGCGGGGGGCAGCAGCGGATCGATACGCAGGAGGTGGACGGCACCGCCGAGTGTGTGTTCGCCCTGGAGTTGACTCAGTACTCCGATGGCGGGTGGATCTGGTTCGACATCGTCGCCGATGTGCGACCGGTGATCTTCCGGGGGGCGGAGTGGACGACCGACGAGCCGCCCACGCGGACCGGGAAGGCATCGATCGGCATCACGACCTTCAACAAGCCCGACTACTGCGTCAACACGCTGGCCCACCTCTCCGATGCGGAGGACGTACTCGAGCTCGTCGACCGGATCTTCGTCGTCGACCAAGGGGATCGGCGAGTCGACGCGCGACCGGAGTACCCGGGTCTTGCGGAGCGCCTGGGCGACACCTTGCAGATCGTGACGCAACCAAATCTCGGAGGATCCGGAGGGTTCTCGCGAGCAATGCTGGAGACTCTCGCGCGCTCCGAAAGCAGCTTCGTGCAGTTGCTCGATGACGACGTACGCATCGAGCCCGAGTCGATTCGCCGATCGATCATGTTCGCCCGCTTTGCCACGAACCCGACGATCGTCGGCGCGCACATGTTCGATCTGCTCGACCGTCCGAAACTGCACGCGTGGGCGGAGGTGGTCGACCGCGGGCCGTTCATGTGGCGCACCCTGTTCCAGGAGAAGATGCCGCACGACTTCTCCGTCGCCAACATCCGGCAGTCGCCGATCCTCCATCTACGGCTCGATGCGGACTATAACGGGTGGTGGATGTGCCTGATCCCTGTGGAGGCGATGAGGTCGGTCGGGCTGTCGTTGCCCGCATTTATCAAGTGGGATGATGCGGAGTTCTGCCTGCGTGCGCGCGACGCCGACTTCCCGACGGTGACCCTGCCCGGTGCCGCGGTGTGGCACGTATCCTGGATGGGCAAGGATGATTCGATCGACTGGCAGGCCTACTTCCATGCTCGCAACCGCCTCGTGGCCGCCCTGCTGCACTCGCATGAATCGCACGGGGGGGCCCTCCCGCGTCACAGTCGGCGCATTGACCTGAAGCACTTGATGATGATGCAGTATTACGCCGTGGCTCTGCGCCACCGGGCTCTGCGCGACGTGTTGGCGGGACCAGACCATATGTGGCGGAACCTCGCGACGGCGATGCCTGACGCGAGGGCACTGGCAGCGTCGTTCCCCGAGACCGTGGTACACCTCGAGGCGAGCCACCCGCTCTACTCACGCCGCGGCCGGCTTGTCTTCAAGCGGTTGAAGCGGCACAGCTTCGACAGCCCGACCGGTATCGGGCTGCGCTGGTTCACGGCGCGCGTGGTCTTGACGCATTGGTTTCGCAAGCCCGATCCACGCAATCTCGACCAGCCCGAGGTGGAGTTCGGCAAGGGCGATGCGAACTGGTGGCGCGTCCCGCTGCACGACAGTGTTCTGGTTAGCGCTGCGGACGGATCCGGGATGAACGTCTATACGCGCGATCATGCGCGATTCCGGCGGATGCTGATCGACTCCGTCCGGTTGCACCGTCGACTACGGCGGGAATGGCCGCGTCTGTCTCGGCAGTACCGTGCCGCGCTCCCGCGCCTGACAGATCCCGAGGCATGGCGTCGGCATCTCAACATCGGCGAGTGAACCTGCGTGCGCAGTATGCGGCCATACGCGAGCCGGTTCTGCCACATTGACGTTGATAGCGAGCCGAGGGTTAGGGTTAGCGATCCACGGGAACCGTGGATTGTTGCCTTGGAGCACGAGTGTTAGATTCCTGAACTCTTGTTCCTGTCGTTCTCCGCGGCCGACCCTGGCGGAAAGGGGTCGACTACTACACCCGGCGCGACCCGCAGAAGGCGAAGAACGAGGCCATCCGACAGCTCAGAGAACTCGGCTACGAAGTCCGCTGGCGGTTGATAGCCCACATGGCGCAGACGCGCGTCGCCGCTGTTGCTCGTCGGTTGGTCGCTCGGCCTGTCGTTCGTGCCGGGGATGCTCATCTCGTTCCAATGCCCCGACTGGTGGGCGTACGAATGGGGGGAGGGCGCCGGCATCGGAAATCGCGGCCGACCGGAGGTCCTGGGTGTCCCGCTCGGCGATCAAGCTCTGGGACGTCGCAGAAGGCACCCCGCTCCCAGCCGTTGACGGCACCCCGCCGGCCGACGGATTGGTGCACATAGCGGAGACGGATGTCTGCTTCCCTCGCAGGCGACGGTGTCGGGCTGGACGACCCGTACCGGACGAGCCGCCTTCTGGTCGTTGCAGACGCCGTGGTACGCAGTGCAAGCTGGCGGCGGGCCAGCGGGTCGGAGTCCTCGTCTGCCTGCTGCCCGTTCCACCCGAATTGGCCAGTCATCCGGATCTGGAGACGCGCATCATCGCCGGGGGCGTCTCCGCCCCTCCCCGGGGCGGATGTTTCGGTCACCGCCCCCGCGCTCGTGCGGGAGACGACTCTGCGCGGACGGTCTGTACCGGAGGCACCGACGGCCGTCGGCTGGACCCAGGCCTTCTGGTTTCCTTGCGACCGCCCGATGACGATCGCGAGAGGGGTGATCGAGCCGCCGCTGTTCGCGACGGCCTACGAAGGTGACGGAATCGACAACGTCTGCGCCGTACCGCGCGGGGGTTCCCCGAAGTGCTGAGCCCCGGAACCTGTCCGCGGCTCCCTGATCAGCCCTTGCCCAGCACGATCCGGGGGGTGCCTGCCCAGGCTTCGGGGTTGGTGGCGTTGCGTCCGTCGACGAGAAGCCGGATGCCCGGGAACAGTGCCGGGGTCAGCGTGCGGTAGAGGTCGTGGTCCGTGTGCAGCAGGGCGAGGTCGGCGGCCTCGCCGAGTGCGTGCGGCTCGAGGCCGAGTTGGCGCAACTCAGCTTCGTCGAAGAGGGGGTCGTGCACGCGCACGTCGGCACCGCGCGAGCGCAGCGCCGCCACGAGGGGAAAGACGCCCGAGAACGCGGTCTCCTTCACTCCGCCTCGATAGGCTGCGCCGAGCACCACGGTCCGCAACCCCGCCACGGACCCTAGAACGCTTTCCGCCCTGGCCACGAAGCGGTCGGGCATCGACGCGTTGAGAACGCGCGCAGACCGCACGATCTGCGCGTCGGGGTCGGTGGACAGGTACAGTCGCGGGTACACGGGAATGCAGTGCCCGCCCACTGCAACACCCGGACGGTGGATGTGACTGTACGGCTGCGAGTTGCAGGCGTCGATGACCGCGTACACGTCGATGCCATGCGACTCCGCGAACAGAGCGTACTGGTTCGCCAGGCCGATGTTCACGTCACGATAGGTCGTCTCGGCGAGCTTCGCCAGTTCTGCGGCCTCAGCGCTGCCGAGATCCCAGACCCCGTTCGCGCGCGGGAGGTCGGAGCGCTCGTCGAACTGCAGCACAGCCTCGTAGAACTCGCGCGCGACCACGGCGCCGTCATCCGAGAGCGCGCCGATGAGCTTCGGATACCTGCGCAGGTCGGCGAACACCCTGCCGGTGAGAACACGCTCGGGCGAGAAGACGAGGTGGAAGTCCTGACCCTCCGTCAGACCGGATCCCTGCTCGAGGAGGGTCTTACATCGTCCTCGGGTGGTGCCCACCGGCAGTGTTGTCTCGTACGAGACCAGTGTGCCCGGGGTCAGGTGGGTCGCGAGCGCGCGGGTGGCGGCGTCGATTCCCGCCCAATCGGGCTCCCCGGTCGCCTCGTCGACGTACAGGGGCACGACCACAACCACGGCGTCCGCTCCGGGCACCGCTTGCCCGTAATCGCTCGTGGCCCGCAGCCTGCCGTCGGCCACCGACTCGGTGAGCCTCGATTGAAGCTGCGCCTCGCCGGGGAAGGGCTCCAGGCCGGCGTTCACGCTCTCGATGATGCGGCGGTCGATGTCGACTCCGACCACCTCGTGCCCTGAGACCGCGAACTGCGCCGCCAGAGGTAGGCCGATCTTTCCCAACCCCACGACCCCGATGCGCACATCTGCACTCTATCGTCTTCCTCCAGTCATCCACTTCTGGCCTTCGCTTCCCTCTCGTCTGGCCCGACCGCGCCCGTGCTCTGGGGCTGTCGAGGAAGACCGTGGCCGCTGCGCTGGGCAAACGGGAGTAACGGTGTTGTTACGAAGTGTTGACGTGGCGTTGCGGCACCCTGGACGCCGACGATGTCGGACCCGCAGAAACCTGGGGGTGGCGGGAGACGGACGGGTCGCGGGACGTCCGGAAACACCACGACATGTGGCCGCTCGGTGGCGTGGCGGACTTGCGAGGTCGGACGGTGACTGCTACTTTTCAGGAAGTCCCAGAGTTTTGCGCGGCGTTACAGCGAGCGGGATACTTGGACGCCACAACCCACCGAGAAATCAGGAGACAAAAATAATGGGTAAGAGAACCCGTCGCGGCATTATCGCCGCATCCGCCGCCGTGGCGACTGCGGCGGCGCTGTCCTTTGGAGGCTCCGCTGCTTTCGCTGTTGATCCGAATACGCCGAAAATCCCTGAGGCGCTCGATCAGACGCTCGCTGGCACCACCGGCAACCAGGCTTCGTTCTTCAGGTTCGCGTCCAGCAACCGCGTGCTGACCGCGCTGTTCGCAGCGCAGAACACTAACAGCTGGGGGGACACGGCGATCCTTGCGTCGTCGGCCAACTACGCCGACGCTCTCGCGTCGTCCGCGCTGGCGGATGAGTTGGACGCGCCGATCTTGCTGGCGAACGCGGATGGCTCGCTCGACCCGCAGGTCGGGGCCTACCTGGCAACCTTCGATAACATCATCATCGTGTCCGGCACGGGCGTGATCCCCGAGTCCACGAAGGACGCCTTGGTCGATTCTTTCGGTGTTGGTTTCAACAATGTGTTCCGCGTTTCGGGCGTCAACCGCTTCGAGACTGCAGCGGCGATCGCGGTGTTCACCTACTTCACCGGCGGTGCAATAGGGGGAACCACCAACTTCGTCCTGGCCGATGGCATGAACTTCCCCGACGCGCTCGCCGCCGGACCGGCAGCAGCTTCGGAGACCAATGGCCTCGTGTTGCTCACCGACGGTCCGGACGGCGTTTCGCCGTTCTCGTATGCCCTCCTAGTCGGTCAGCCAGTCTCGTGGACCCCCTCAGCCACCCTGCCGGTTGGGTTTGGCGGGCAAACAATCAACTGGTCCATGACCTTCCTCGGCTCCAATGTCACAGTCGTCGGTGGCGCCGCAGAAGAGGCGGCCGGTAACGGTCTGGGTACGCCGGGAACCGCGGTCGAGTACGACAACGCGATCGTCGGCGCGGACCGCTACGAGACGGCGGCGATGGTCGCGGACGAGTACTTCGGCTCCGGATCGACGACGTACACGCTCGCTTCGGGAGAGGACTTCCCGGACGCGGTCGTGGGCGGCGGCTGGGCGGCGAACGCGAATGGTCCGTTGCTGCTCACCAACAATGCGTGGTTGAACCACTACACCGAGGACTACCTGGTGGCCTCGGCCGACAACGGTGACAAGTTCGTCGTATTCGGTGGTACCGGCTCCGTATCCAAGGATGTCTCGCTGACGCTGTACGAGGACTTCAGCTTCTGATCACCCACTGGGTCGTTAGATAGCGGGAGATTTGCTCCCGAATAGTCGAAACCACCAAGGCCCTTTCTTCGGAGGGGGCCTTGGTGGTTTCCTCGCGGTGTCGCGAGCACGTGTTCCCGTCGGTTGGGGTCGAAAGCCGCAGCACCGTGCCTACCGGCACAGGAACGCGGCGTGCTAATGGGCTAGCCTCAAACTCAGCCGCTCGTTCACGAGAACACCGACCGCAGGAGGTCATCATCATGCGCCGAATCACGAGAATCGTGCTGACCGCAGCGCTCGTGGGCGCGCTCAGCCTGAGCGGATCCGCTGCGAGCGCAGCGATCATCCAGATCGACGACAGCGCCCGCGACCCGGAACTCAGCATCGGCAGCACCGGCTGGTCTGCCAAGCTCTATCGGTTCCAAGGCGCGGACCGAGTCGAAACCGCGCGCGTGGCTGCCTCCCTCACCGATTACGCGACTTCCGGCACGTCGCTCGGCGATGTCGCACTGCTCGCCGCATCCACCGGATACGCGGACGCGCTGGCATCCGCTCCGCTCGCCGAGTCGTTGAGTGCGCCGGTCTTGCTCGCGAACGCCGATGGCACGGTGTCACCCGCCGTTTCCACGGAGCTCGCGCGGTACGACACGGTCGTGATCGTGTCGGGTCGCGGTCTCATTCCGGAGAAGACGGCCGGCGCGCTGCGCGCGAAGGGAACGAATGTGGTGCGCTATGCGGGCACCAGCCGGTTCGATACGGCTGCTGCGCTCGGCCTCGCTTCCCTGTATTGGGGCAGCGTGCGCACCGGAGGCGGTCGGCATCCCGCCGCCTCGATCGGCGACTGGACGGCATACATTGCCGACGGACTCGACTTTCCCGATGGGCTGGCCGCCGGTCCTGCCGCAGCACGCGACGGGAACGGTGTGGTGCTCCTCACAGCCGGCGCAGAGGTGGGGCCGGTCACCGACGCCGCCGTGCATGGTCGTTTCGCCGAAGCGCGCGGCGTCGACACGGATGCCTTCGCGCCGCTGCTGGCCTGGTGGGCAACCGCCTCTCGCGGCGCCCAGCTGACGACGAACGCCGTCGGGGCCGCTGCCGCATCCGCCGCCGGGGGCGCGGGGATCCCACTGGTGTCCTCATTCGTGGGCCGCGACCGCTACGAGACCGCTGCGCTCGTCGCCAAGAGCAGCCTCGAACGCGGTATCGCTACCAACAGCTTCGCGATCGCCTCTGGAGAGTCATTTCCCGATGCCGTGGTGGCAGGAGCATTCGCGGCAAACGCCTCTTCGCCGCTGCTGCTGAGCCGTGCCACTGCCCTACCCGCGTCCACGGTGGACGTGCTGAGCGCATCGGTGCTCAATGACAGTGTGGTCGTGGTATTCGGTGGCGAAGCGACCCTGTCTCGCGGGGTGAGTCGACAACTGATCGAACAGCTCTCCTGGTGATCGCCGGGGCCGATCTTGCCCGAATCGCGAAGCGGTGCCCTCCCTGCTCACCGAGCCGCGGCATTGCGATCCCGTTCCGATCGCGCGCAATCGCGCAACCATCGCGCAGCCCGCGGAAGAGGTGGCTCGCACCGCGGATCTTGCGTTCAACCACCCATCAGGCGGATGAGTTCCTTGCCCTTCGCGGCCAGGCGACGCGGCCGACCCCGGGACCCGCCGCTCTTCGCCGTGCTCGCCACCGTCGTCGGCGGGCCGAGTAGCGGTCAGCAAGAGCCCCAGAGTCCGCGCCCTGCGGTAGAGGCCTCGGCCTCGAGGGCACGGAACATCGCTTCGTGCAGCGTGTTCGGCGCGAAGATCATCACTTCGCCGTCGCCCTGTGCGATCAGCTCGGCGTTCACGAATGTGCCGTCGGTCCTCCAGAGGTAGAGCAGATGCCGGCCGTAACGGTCGAGCACCTCGCGGTCGGCCGCCGCCCAGAGCGTCGAACCGGGCGGGAGCAGCGCGGTCAGGCTCGATGTCGCCTCCGCGCCCCAGCACTCGAGCTCGGGGGAGACCTCGGGTGTGTCCAGCCCGATCAGCCGCACCCGAGTCGAGTCGGTGTCGGTGACGACCGCGTTCGGTGTCGCGACGCGGGCACGCAGCGTGTCGCCGTCGTGCACGCTCTCGACCGTCATCTGGAACGCGTCGGCCGGGATCGCCGGGATCGCCGGGTTCGTCTGCGCGGTGACCGGCGAGGGATCAGGCGTCCGATCGTCGCG
>NZ_WOYQ01000054.1 GCF_011620665.1 Microbacterium sp. | reverse complement strand
AACGACGATGCCTCATAACCCGCACTCTGGCACGGTCACCAGCGAGAATCAACAGAAAATCCATAAGCTTCCGACGTCAGGACGGGCCTCGGTCCAGGATCCACGCTCACAGGGCGGTCGCCTCGGCCTTGATCGACTATGAATTGCAACCATGTGCGGCCGGATGCCATCACCTCAGAATCCGAAATCGCTAGAAGTCGATGAGGTCCGGAATTGGTAGTTGCCCATTCAGTAAGCGACTCCGCGGAACGGCAAGCCCAGGCTGGTACGGCAGGTTCTGGATCCGTACGGTGCTGAGGTGGCGCAGCAAGCAGGTGCGGTGTCGTTGCGATGCGGCGATGAGCGCCTTCTCGAGCGCGGCGGGGCGTTTGTTGTGGGCACTCTGGCGCATGCCAAATGCTGTTTCGACGGCCGCCTTCCCCCGCGCGACGATGTTGTCCGCCACATCATGGAGGCGCATGGTCGTGGAGCCACTCATGATCGTGATGACCGCGGCTTCCAGTGCCCAGACCTGCTCCGCGAGGCTGAATCTCGGACTGAGCAAGTAGCTCGCGAACGAAAGGTCGGTCAGCACGGTGGCCAAACGGACGACCTCGGGGTAGGCGACGAGGAAGACGGTATTTGCGTCGAGCGTATCGACACCGATGGCAGACATGCGGTCTTCAATCCGCACACCTGGGAACTCGTCGATCGCCCAGTGCCGGATCAGTGTCGCTGCGAGCTGCAATTCTCCGGTCGCGAGACCAACGCCCCTCTTCCACAGCGCGCCGGACAGGCAACGCTCGGCGTGCGCGTACTCGGGGAAGGCTCTGAGGTCAATGTCGGTGCCGTCGAGCTGCCATCGCCGATGGCGGTTGCAGACGGCTCCGCCGCGGCTGCGGATCGACGTCTGGTTGCCCCTCGCGCACCTTTGGCATGCCGTGCGCGGCGATTGAGTGTAGCCGCAGCGTTTACACAGCGCGGGTTGCCAGTCGTAGTGCTGGCATCGGACGTACATGGCGTTCCGGCGCGCGTCGGCGGCGAAGTGACCGGGATCGAGACCGCCGAGTCGCTCGACCCACGCGGCTGCGCGTTCGAGGTTCGGACGGGAGGGGGACAGCCCGGCGAGTTCCGTGACGTGGAGTCGGAGATCACGGGGCGTGAGTGCGTTCGCGGTCGCCAGCCGTCCGAGGTAGCCGGTCGCGGTCTCCGCGGCGAGTGGTCGCACACCCTGCGGGAGCACCCGCACGGTCTCCAGCGGTGTGGGCGCTCTCATGTCATCGCGAAGCCTTCGCGGCAGATGCCGTGACCGCGCCGAAGACTCCATCGAGATCGAGTCGTTCGGTGCCGTCGTCGATGGCGTCCATGGCCAGCATGTGCAGCATGCCGGTGAGGTCACCGATCACCCCGCCGGTGGCGTTGTGCAGTTCGGTGGCATGGCGCAGAATCGCTCCGGGTTCTTGGTCTATGAGCCCGAGTGATCCTTCGATCGCGACAAGGAGGTCGGCCCAGGAGGCTCGCGCCCTGCCGGCGTTCTCAAACTTGTGGAGGTGCATGATCTGGAATCTGCTGGTGACCTGTCTGCCGCGACTGCCGTCGA
The DNA here is from genome assembly GCF_011620665.1 of Microbacterium sp. GTDB lineage: Bacteria > Actinomycetota > Actinomycetes > Actinomycetales > Microbacteriaceae > Microbacterium. Next base: position 3,670 of record NZ_WOYQ01000054.1, on the reverse strand, counting down.
CGAGGCCGCTGGCCTCAACCTCGACTCCCGCGTAGACGAAAGTGCCAGGGCACTTCTCCGACAGCTGCTTGAGCGTGTCGGAGGCTTCCCGCATCTGCTTGTACTTCTGGTTCAGGTTGTGGATCTCGTCGACGACGATCAGTTCGGTGCCGCACGCGGCGACGACGCTCGCGACGGTGTTCATCAGCTCTCCGGTGTTGTAGTGGGTACGTATCGGGAGGCCGAGGAAGTGCGCGAATTCGCCGAGCATCAGCTTCGGAGTGCAGGAAGGTGGCACACACACGTAGACGACCGGAATCGAGTTTGCGCCACCGGCACGGCCGACATCGCGGCGACGACGCTCGAAGCGGCGGGCTATGTGTGCCACTGTTGTGGTCTTGCCGATGTTTGGTTCGCCGGACACGATCACGCCGAGTTTGCCGTGCGACTTGTATTGGTTGAGCATCAGCCGACGTCGGATCTCCGTCTCGATCACCGCAAACTGTGCAGTGTTCACGACGGGGCCGCGGATCATGAACTGCTTGCGCGCCTCACGATTCATCGCCCGGTCGGCCGGAGACAGCGCGTCGAGCTCGGAGCGGGTGATCGGGACCGGCTTGTCGAGGGTCTCGCTGACGAAGGCGGACCAGCCCTCGCGGGTGCTGATGGCTTGAGTCATGTCAGTCGCTCCCAAACACCGTCGTCGTCAGCGAGGAGCGAGAAGCCCCCGCCGCGCTCCCAGATGACTTCCTCGTCGGGGACCTCCGCGATGGGCTCCTCACGGGCCGTGGTTTGCGCGGTGCTGGTGAGGTGCATGGGATCACGGTCGACCTCGGCAGCCCGCACTCGTCGGTTGCGCTTCTTCCCGGGCCGCACCCATTGCGCTCGCTTCATGCGATCCGCAAGTAGAGCCGCGTCCTCACGACGAGCGAGATCCGAGCCGATGTCTACGGCGCGTAGCTCCTGCCAGACGTCGCCGCCCATCGGTTCGTCCAGCAGATCCGGTGCGGCACGAAACGCGACGAAGGAGCCCTCGTGCTCGGCCCAGATATACAGCGGATTGTGCGGGTCGTACCTGACGCGACAGGCACGGGTCGCGCCTTCAGCGCGGGCACCAGCGGCTCGCAGCTCGGGGAGCCGCTTGGACCGGTAGACGCGGCGTTTGAAGTTGATCCCGTAGTCCTGCAGCGTGCAGGTCTTGGCCGGGAGAAGACCGATGAAGTCGTCGACGCCGAAGGGCACATGGATTTCGGGAGCGACCCGCCGGTAGGCGCGGAACATCTCGTTCGGAGTCAAATGCCGACCGGGCAGGAGCGGGTCGGCGAGCCCGTCGTGCGTGCGGTTCTGCCATTCGATGGCGACCCAGTCCTCGAGCAACTCTTGCAGTTGGGCCAGTGCGAGCACCTCGCCTATCGGCTCCTCACGCCCGCGTCGCTCCACGCTGCCGCCCGTGAACCCCTCGAGGTACTGCACGAAACGAGTCACCATCGACTCGAACGTGCGCTCCACGTGCGGCTTGTCTGTCGGAGTCTCCTTCGCGGCAAAGATCAGCGAGATCCCCAACCTCGCGCAGCCTTCGCGGAACGCCCGGGAGCGGAAGATTTTCCCGTTGTCGGTCGTGATCGTCTCGGGGAAGATGTACGGCTGCGCGAGGCGGTGCTCATCGAGACGTTCCTGAGTGATCATGAACTGCCCGGCCCACGTCGCCGCCATCCGCTCCCGATGCTCGCGCGCCCCCGGAGGACGCATGTCGTACGGCGTCAGCGCGCGAGCCAGAACCCCCGCAAGGTCGGCGCTGTTGGTCGCGATCGCGCGGACCATCGCCGCGAGGATGGAGCGAGTCGCGACATCGTGGATGATCGTGAGCTCCGCGCGGTTCAGGCGCCCGTCCAGCAGTCGCGACGGCACATCGATGATCGTGGAGTCGATCTGAACGTGCTCGCCCGGTCGGAGAGAACCGTAAAGACCAAATGCCCTGCCGGGCTTGTTCGCCGCGGTCTCTCTTCCTCGCGCCGACGCGTTCAGTTTTCGGGCCGTCGGGTGCGCTGCGATCAACCGATACAAGGTCCGATCGCTGGGCAACTCGACATCCTCTCCGAAGTCCTCCTCGAGCATCCATTTCACGTTGTCGACCGTGCGGGTCCGTGTCCCCGAGGACCGCTTCACCCCCGCCGCGCCGAGATCGCTCAGCGCACCCGCGATGCGCGCATCGATCACCGGCTTCCGGCCGTTGAATCGGCGTTTATCCATCAGCCCCACGACGCCTTCGGCGAGATACCGCTGGAACTTGCGGCGAATCGTCTCCGTCGACGCCTCGATATGCGGCCGCAACGCCGCACGCACGTCCGCCAGCAACGGGGTCAAGTCACTGCCCGCATCGACAGCTCGCTTCACGACTTCGAGCTGCTCAACCCACTGCTCCACGGTCCGCCGCTCGGTCTCGGGCAACCCAGAGACCAACTGCAAGTCCGTCGGCTCGGTGGACGGCGGCCGCAAGTCACGCCAAACGATATCCGGCATACGAAGCAGTTCTTCGATCACAACCTCGCGGACGAACTCCCCTGTCAGAGAGCGCAGAAGCGCGTGCCGGTAGTCGACAGCGATGACGACGAACTCGTGATCGTCCCACATCAGCTGTGTTCCGATCCCGGCGCGCATGACCTATACCGCCTCCGCCATCGCGCTCAACGAGAGCGGAGAATCTTCGTCCGCCTTGAGCAACCCCCACCACAGGGCCGAGTAGATCGCGCCCAACGGTTCCGCGCATGCGCCGTCAAGCAGGGCGGCCCACTCCCTCAGCGTCCGACGGTCGCCAGCACAATCCCGCAACCGAGTGTTCGCCGGCGCTGAGATCCAGCGGTCGAAGCGATATCCCGAGAGAAAGCGAAGGTTCCGGTGCTCGATCCTGGAGATATCGTTGATGACGACGTAGTCCCACCCGAGATGCTCACACAACCCGGCTGTGCGAGCGAACACCTCAGCATCGTCTTCATCGATCTGCCGAGCAGGCTTGACGTCGACGATCGCCGCGCCGCCACCGCGATAGCGGACGAAGAAGTCCGGCGCGTGCTTTCCGAGACCGCCCGACCAGTGGATCCACATCGGCTGAGCAGCCAGGCCGATCACTCGGCGATCACGATCGAGTCGCATCAGGGCCGCACGCTCGTACAACGACTCGAACCAGACGTGCGAACCCGTGGTCGCCGTCCAGTAGTAGCCCTCGTAGTTGCGCTTGTGCTTCCACGACGACGGAGTCCGCACGACATCCACCGACTCGAACGGAACGTCCACCGCGTCCAGCACGTCGCGGCGGTCATGCTTCCCGCCGATGACCCACTCGATCTCCGCACGGATCGACACTGCCCGCGCCGCCTGCTGAGACCCGCTCACGCCCGCTCCCCTCACTCACAGAATGTTCAGTTGAGGATCCGAACCTGACGGCGCCAGAGTACGACTCGCGGCCCGATAGCCCGGACGGTGTCCGCCGCGTGTCGCGAGACCCGCACACAGAATCAATGGCACAGACGACAGGATCAACCGCACAGACACAAGATCAATGGCACGGACGACAGAATCACTGTCATCGGACAAGTGAGACACGACACAGCCGGCAAGAATCACAGAAAGATAACGGATGCCTCTTCCCTTCCGTTATCTGGTCGTTATAGAGTTCAACCACGGAAGTTGTTTG
>NZ_WOYQ01000018.1 GCF_011620665.1 Microbacterium sp. | reverse complement strand
ACCGTGCGCTCAGTCGTGAGCTGACGCTCGAGGAGTGGGAGAAGCAGCCGCTGCGCTCGACAGTGCTCGACAATCTGGCCCGGCTCACGAGCGCGCTGCAGTAGCGCCATGCGGAGTTCCACCGATGTTCCGGTTCCGCTGCGAGTGCGCCTGCGCTTCGGGCGTGCCGCTCTGCAGGTGGTCGCCGATGAGATCGGCGTCGATGTGCTGCACATCAAGGGCGATGCCGCCGACCTGTCGTTACGGCCGGAGTTCTCCGGAACCGACGTAGACGTGCTCGTCCGCCCCGCCCACGTCGCCGCGCTTGATCGCGCGCTTCGCGCACGAGGGTGGCGGGTCTACAGCACCTTCGTGTACGGATCGCCGTTCGGCCATGCCCAGACATACCTCCACGATGCGTGGGGCTATCTCGATCTGCATCGATGGTTCCCCGGCATCCGGGTGGCTCCCGAAGTCGCGTTCGAACGCATGTGGATCGACAGCGACGAGGTTGACTTCGCAGGAGTCGGGTGCCGTGTGCCCAGCATTGCCGCACAGGCGGTGCTACTCGTCCTCAACTCCGCGCGGGCGCGCGGCTCAGGGCGCGATCTCGTGCTGAGCTGGACCGATGCCTCGCCGGAGCGGCGCGCCGCCGTTGACGCGCTGGTCGAGGAATTGGACGCGCGGGTCGCGTTCGCAGCGTCGACGGGCGACCTGGATCACTACCGCAATCAGCGCGACTACCGCCTGTGGAAGGTGGTGTCGGAGGGGGGAACGCGATCGGAGGAGTGGTGGGCTCGTGTGCGCAGCGCGCCATCGCTCGGCGCCGCAATCCTCGTCGCCGCGCGCGCGCCGCTCGTGAACGTCGAGCACCTGTCGATCGAGCTCGGGCGCGCGCCGACGCGCCGCGAAGTGGCCGCCGCGTTCATCGCTCGCCCCCGCAGGGTGTTCGCCGAGGGTTGGGCTTGGCTCGCGCGTCGCGGCGGCCGACGATGACGCGTCTCGCCCCTGCTCCAGGTGTCGCTGTAGTCGAAGAGGCTGACGCGGTGTACATCGCGCACCTTCCGGATGGGCCGATCGTGGTACTGGAGGGGGTGGCGGCGTTCCTCTGGATCGAAGCCTGCTCGGGGGATCGCGAGACACTGGCGCAGCGCGTCGCCACTTTGCTCGCCCCGCCGCCAGGCAACATCGCCGGAGAAGTCGACGACTTCGTTGAGCGCCTCATTGATCAGGGTCTTCTGCAGGTGGGAGTCGACTGAGCAGCGCCTGCGATACTTGATCGACTCTCGCAAGGAGATCCGAATGAGCCAATCCACCGCACGGGCGCCTGTTTGGCGTATGCGGATTGCCGACTGGTGGGCGAATGCCTGGCGCTGGGTGCTCTTTGCTACCGGTGCCGCGCTATCGGGGTACTTTCTCCTAGAGCAGGGGGTATCGAACGGGATCTTTACCGCCGGCGCGATTGCCGCCCTTGTTATCGGCGCATCGATCACACAAAGCAAGCCGATGGCGATCGCGCTCATGGCCATGCCCGCGCTGTTCATCGTCGAGCGAGTGGCGCTCGGAGGGCTCGGACTCTCGGTTTCGGACGTCGCGCTTGCGGCCGCTTTTGGCACTGCGGTGCTGCTGGGAACCAGACCGTATAGTCGGGCGCTCCGCCAACTGCTGTGGCTGAATTTCTTCTATCAGTTCACGACGCTGTTCACCGTGATCGTCAATCCGTACGCCGCGAATACGGTCGAGTGGTTCCATGCCTGGCTTCTGGTCTCCGGCGCGATGGTCGTCGGCTGGGCGCTCGGGCGCGGCGGATATGCCCGGATTGCACTTCTGTTGATCGTCGGTACTGCATGCGTGATCGCGGTCGGGACGTTGATCACCGGAATTCTCCAGTACGCCTCCGGCGACTTCGGACCGGTGTACCCACTCGTTCCGCTCCCCATCCACAAGAATCTTGCGGGCACCGCGATGGCTTTCGCGGCGGTCGTCGCTTACGCGAATCCAGACTGGATGGCGTGGCGCAAGAACTGGGCGAGTGCGGCATTCTGGCTGCTCATCCTCGCGATCCTGATGACCCAGTCTCGACAGGCGATAGTCGGGCTCATCTTCGCAATCGTCTTGATCGCCTCCCGTCGAGGCGCGAGTGGCCGCTCCCGACTTGTCTTGCTCCTGGTCATCCCGGGAATCTGGCTCGTCACGGTGATGGTCATTGAACAGGTCGAATCTCAGAACCAGTACAACTCTGTTTTTCAGCGTCTTCAATGGTTCCGCGAGGTGTACGCCCTGTGGAAGCTGTCGCCCGTCTTCGGCCATGGGCTGCGGTACTGGTATACCGACACCACCGCGGCCTTTCAGCCCCCACAAGCCGAACTGGAGGTGCTCGCATCAGCAGGGCTCGTCGGACTCGTCGGCTTCGTGGCAATGTGGATCGGGATCATTTTCGTCTTGTGGCACGTCGACCCCCGCTTCGGAACGCTGGCACTCGCCGTGACGCTGAGCCGCCTCGTGCAAGGTCAGTTTGACTTGTTCTGGGTTGCCGCGCAGGTGTCGATCCCTTTTGTCATCGCGGGCATCTGCTTGGGAGCCAAGGTGTGGGACGAGTCTCAGGCTCGCTCTGCCAGGGTTCAGCGCATGCACGTTGAACGTCGTTGACATAGAATCGGCTTTTACCCGTCGCGTCGCTGATCAGCGTTGTCCGACGCTGTAGACACATCCGGGGGCGATATGGAGTTGCGCGATTATCTTCGCGGTCTTCGACGGCACTGGGTGGCCATCGTGCTGATGGTCGCTCTTGGCGTCGGTGTCGGCTACGGGTGGACGCTGCTCCAGGCTCCCGTGTATGAAGCGTCCGCGAGCGGTTTCGTCGCTTCGCGCCAGACGCAAGATGTCGGCACTTCGATCGCGGGCGACTCTCTCGCGCGTTCGAAAGTGGCGTCCTACCTCGACATCGCCGGCTGGCGGGTCGTCGCACAGCAGACCATTGACGAGCTCGGCCTGGACACGACCCCCGAGGCGCTTGTCACAAGGGTGGCCGTGACGAACACTCCGGACACGGTCATCCTTCGCGTTACGGCGACGGGTCCTTCACCGATGGAGGCTCGCGACCTCGCCGAGACCTGGATTCGTTCGATGGCGAGCGCGATCGACGACCTCGAAGGCGACGGAACGCCCGATTCTTCCGCTGTCACGATTGTCCCCGGCGATTCGGCGGCGCTCCCCAGCGAGCCGATCTTCCCCGATGTGCGCACGTCGTTGATCGTGGCTGGTTTGCTGGGCCTCGGCTTCGGCGTCGCGTTCGCGCTGGTCCGCACTGTGTCTGACCGCCGCGTACGTGCTGGTGATGATGTCGAGTCCAAGACCGGTGTAGCCGTCGTGGGTAGCATCCCAATCACCGAGGGTCTCGACGGAGACAACCGCATCTTTGGCAGCGGCAAGGGCAAGCAGAAGGGCAACGGCTTCGCCGTTTCTGAGGCGCTGCGTGCCCTGCGCACCAACCTTCAATTCATGGACGTCGACCATCCGCCGCGCACGATAGTGGTCACCAGTCCGCTCCCGGGTGATGGCAAGTCGACCATCGCCTGCAATCTCGCTCTGACGCTCGCCGCGAGCGGCCGCACCGTCGTACTCGTCGATGGCGATCTGCGGCGGTCAATGGTGGCCAAAACGATGGGCCTTCCTGGTGGTGCGGGACTCACCGATGTTTTGTCCGGCCGCGCCGCGCTGAGCGAAATGCTGCAGCGCACCCCGCGATCGCAGAACCTTTTCGTGCTGGCGGCAGGCAGCATTCCGCCGAACCCGAGTGAAGTTCTCGGCTCTGAACGTATGAAGGCGCTGTTGGCCGACCTTGCCTCGCACGCCACCGTGATCATCGACGCACCACCGTTGCTGCCGGTGACGGACGGTGCTGTGCTCACACATCAGGCTGACGGAGCGCTTCTGGTGCTGAGTTTGGGGAAGACCACCTACGACCTCGTCGACAAGGCGCTGGACACACTCGAAAAGGCGCGGGGGCGGGCCCTCGGGATCGTTCTGAACAAGGTGCCGTTACGCGGCGTCGATTCCTCCCCCTATTCCTACGAGTACCGGCGCGAGTACGGGAGTGCTGCGAAGCTCGAGAGCGCGGATGCGGTCTCGAGTGAGGCCATGTCATTCGACCTCGACGGCGTTTTCGGCGCGCCGCCTGATGACGCGGCGGCAGAAGCGCGCCGTCCGCGGGCGCGCAGGCCCTGATTCGCTCGTGACTGACTCCGCGGAATTGCGCGCGCGCGCCATCGCGTTCTATTTGCCTCAGTATTTCCCGATCCCCGAGAACGACCAGTGGTGGGGGCCCGGCTTCACGGAGTGGACGAACACCGCCCGTGCGCGTCGATTGTTCCCCGGCCATCAGCAGCCGACGCTCCCCGCCGACCTGGGCTTCTATGACCTGCGCGTCCCCGAGACGCGCCAGGCGCAAAGCGATCTCGCACAGCAGTACGGCATCGAGGCGTTCGCCTACTGGCACTACTGGTTCGGAGCGGGGGATCGGATTCTCGAACGCCCCTTCCGGGAGGTGCTAGAGAGCGGGCATCCCGACGTCAAGTTCTGCCTGGCCTGGGCGAATCAGACCTGGACTGGGGCCTGGCACGCGGCTCACGACAAGGTTCTCAAGCAGCAGACCTACCCCGGCGCCGAAGATGACAGACTCCACTTCGACTCGGTGCTCCCTGCATTCCTCGACGAGCGCTACCTGCGCGTGAACGGGCGTCCGGTCTTCTACGTCTTCCGGCCGGAGGAGCTGCCAGATGCCGCGGCATTCGTCGAGCGCTGGCAGAGCATGGCACGCGTCGCCGGGCTCGACGGGCTATATCTCGTCGCAGAAGCGAGCGACTTGCTCGGCAGGGGACCGCGCTACGGCACCGCGGCAGCGGTCGCCGATGGCTTCGATTCGAGCGCTTATATGCGACTGCCTGTGGATGTGAATCGGGCGAGTACCTTCCGCATGCGTGTCGCGCGCAAGTCGTTGGGCGGCCCCGAGATCTGGCCCTACTCCGACAAGATCGTCGCAGACTACCCGCGAAATCCGCATGTGCAGCCGTGTGTGTACCCAAACTGGGACAACACCCCCCGGGCCGGACGCCGTGGGCTCGCCGTGACGGGCGCGACCCCGGAGGGCTTCCGGCGCAACGTCGTGGACGCGGTGGCGCTACTCGGCGATCGCCCCACCGAGGAGCGCTTGCTGTGGGTCAAGTCGTGGAACGAGTGGGCTGAGGGCAATCACCTCGAGCCTGACCTGCGTGAGGGACACGGCTGGCTCGAGGCGTTGAGAGACGGCCTGACGTGAGCCGACGTCGCCGGGATTCGACCGCGGAAGCTGCGCGGAACTCCCTGCGGATCGCGATGATCTCCTACTACCTGCCGAGTGAAAGCAAGATCGGCGTCGGATATCAAGTTCATGCCCTCGCCAACGAGCTCACGCGTCGGGGTCACCATGTCGACGTGTTCAGTCCGTGCGCGCCGGTCGACGGCGCGCTGTATGGGCACATTCATGTGCCGCTGACGGGTTCATTGAGGACGTTCCGGTTCGCGTCAGAGATGCGCCGTCGGGATCTCTCGTCGTACGACGTGCTCCATGCTCACGGCGAGGACTACTGGATGTGGCGCCGTCGGGTACCGGTGCATGTGCGTACCCTGCACGGGTCTTGTTTCGAGGAGGCGCGGCACATTCGCGGCGTGCGCGAGAAGTTGCGCATGGTGCTCTTGGGCTTCACCGAGGTGCTTGCAAGTCTCGTGGCCGACACAACCGTGCTGATCTCCCCTCAGACCCGACGATGGACGCCGTGGGTGTCGACCGTGATTCCGAACGGCGTCGACCGCGCCTTTTTCAGTGCGCCGGGCGCGCAGAAGGCTGAATTCCCGACCGTGCTGTTCGTCGGCACCTGGAATGGTCGCAAACGCGGCGCCGACCTCGCCCACATCTTCGACGAGCAGGTCCGGCCGCGCGTGGCGGGTGCAACCCTCCGCATGGTCACTCAGGACGCTCCCGCAGTCGTTCCCGACGGCGTCGTTGTACTCGGCCGACTGAGCGACGCAGAGCTCGCCGACGAGTACAAGCGCGCGTGGGCGTTCTGCCTACCCTCCAGCTACGAGGGATTCGGCATCCCGTACGCCGAAGCGATGGCTGCAGGGCTTCCCGTGGTCGCAACACCCAACGCGGGCGCGCGGTTCGTCACCGACGAAGGGCGGTTCGGCGTGCTCGCCGAAGGAGAGCGATTGGGAGGTGAGATAGTGCGGGTGCTCAGCGACAAGGCTCTTCGCGGGCAGCTCAGCAAACTTGCGGCGCGACGCTCGGCGGACTTCGACCTGACGTTGGTCGCGGAACGCTACGAATCCCTATACCGCCTGCCAGGCCGCGCTTGCCGTCACGTCAGATCGGTCGGTTGAAGTTCGAATCACGGAGGCCGGTCGTTCGAAGCCTGGGGCTGGTGATGAGGCGCGGATACCGCCGGCGCATACCGGAAATCATGCGAATCCACTCTCGAGAGACGCGACGGGCGACACGCTCTGCAGTTCCTCGCGTCGGGTACGCAGTCATCGGTATCGGCTCGAACTCTCGAGCCACAATTGTCACTCGGAGAATGCGTCGGCTCCGCATGTACGCATCCATGATCTGTTCGAAAAAAGGGTGCTGGCGCCAACCGGGAATTGGTGCCCGGGAAACCGAGCAGAGGCCGGGGAAATCAGTAGGAACGGGACCCAACGCCGCAACAGTGGTCGAGCCAACTGAGACCGGCGGCAGAGGAAAATTTGGTCGGTGAATCCATATCCCTTGAACCATCCGGGCCCGACTGTGTCTGATTCTTGCTCGACCGTGGTTGACCCGTCCGACATGCGCCAATTGGGGTTCGCGACGCCGACTCGCGAGTCCTCGGCGAAAAGCTCAAGCCCCTTCTCGACCCAGTCGCCGGTGCCGCGGAGGTCGAGGTCAACGTCGACATAGCAGAGAAAATCCGGACCATCGAGGCAGAGTGCGACGAGGCAGCAGTCCGACCAATGAAGATAGCGACCAAAATCTCGTCGCTTCGTGTTCGTTCGGCGCAACGCGGCGTCCAGATAGTCATCGACGAAGACGAAGCGGTCGATTTCACCTCGCTCGATCGCGGCCTGAGCGCGACGGCGTGCGTACTCGCGGTCGTCAACGTTGTTGATGAGGAGCGTTCTCATTTCGAACGGGTGGCCATGTTGCGAGGCCGCGCGGTCCAAGTATCCGGGTTCGGTGACGAGATCGAGGTTGCGTTGGAAGCAATTCAGAACGAAGTCGACGGGAGGGAGTGCCGATGCCGTGGTCACGCCGAAACACTACAGTGCTCGCTGTGCGTTAGACGAAGCGCTTCGCATAGCCGAGCGTGTAGTGCAGATCGCGGGAACGGTCCTTGATGAAGCGCGCGGGATTACCGCCCACGACGGTGTAGGGCTCCACGTCCTTCGACACGACCGCGCCGGCGGCGACGACACCACCCTCGCCGATCGTCACACCAGGGAGCACGATCGCGTGGCTGGAAATCCAGGCGTGGTCGCCCACCGTGACCGGTCCCCCGGTTTCCTCGAAGTCAGGGGAGTTGACATCGTGCTGGCGGGTGAAGATCGTGACGTGGCTGCCGAAATTGACCGAGTTACCGATGCGGAGCCCGCTGCGGCCGTCGAGGAACGCGCTGTCACCGATCGTGCAGTCGCGCCCGACAAAAATCCGTTCCGGCGCGTAGAACTCGGCGCGCCAATGGATGCTCGAGGTCGGGTCGACCTGCAGGCCGGCGCGGCGGTAGAAGAATCCGCGCACTCGGTGAGACGGGAAATAGCCGATGTCAGTGAGTAGGCGGAGCCGCAGATCGCTCCACACGTCGTGCCACCACCGTACGGCTGCTACCACCGGCCGCGGAGTAATCCTCTTCAGGAGTTCGCGCACCTGGCTCACGCCGACCTCCAGGAGAATAGGGGGAACGTTCCAAATCTAGTTGGATGGGACCGGGGTGGCCAATCTGCCCGGCTTCGGGAACCAGAGGAGATGACATGGCACGACGCCGAATTGGCGCCTACATCCTTCCCGGCGATCCCAACTGGCTTGCCAAGACCCTCGTCGCCTACTATCCACTGCTGGAAGAGCTCGTCGTGCCGTTGCCCGCGGAGGGAATCGGGTGGGCCGGTCGGCCGATTCCCGTGGACGACGTGCTCGCCATCGTTCGCACACTGGATCACCGCGGCATCCTGAGGACGCTGGAAGGCACATGGACCGACCTCGAGCAACCAATGCGCGCCGACACCGCGCAGCGGCAGGCGGCGCTGGACGCGCTGGCAGGACGAGTCGACTGGGTACTTCAGATCGATAACGACGAATACCTGCCGAACCCCGCCGCACTCCTCCAGGCGATCGACGCAGCCGAAGATTCAGGACTGAGTGCGGTCGAATGGCCGATGCGGGTGCTGTTTCGCCGCACGAAGCGCTGGGTCTTCGAGGTGGTGAGCGAGGACGGTTCTTCACGCTACGACTACCCGGGGGCGATAGCGGTCAAACCTGAGGTGGTACTGGCAGACGCACGGCGCGCCGATGCCCCATTCCTCCGGGCATTGGTTATCGGCGACGATCGATCGCTGCAAGTTCGACGCCCGGCAACGGAGGGCGAGCAACGCTGGGAAGAGCTTCGACCCGAGGACGCGATCATCCACAACTCGTGGGCGCGCTCCGCAGGCGCGGTATGGCAGAAGACTCGGTCGTGGGGTCACGTGGACGGCATGCGCAGTGTCGCGTATTTTGTGTTTCGGTGGATGCCGGTGCCGCTCCTGTGGCAGTTCACCAAAAACCTGCACCCGTTCGCGCGGGATCTGTGGCCTCGTCTGGCGCGTCGTTCGCCGTCGCCCGACCTGACGGATCGAGCCGGATGAGCAAGGAAGCGACATGGAGCGAGCCTCATGTGGTGGTCGTGCTCAACTGGCGTGGTCGAACGGATACGCTCGCGTGCGTCGAATCGCTCGTTGAGGGCTCGCCCGAAGCGCAGGTGCTGGTCGTCGACAACGGCTCGGCCGACGGCACGCTCGAGGCGGTGGCGGAGCGCTGGCCCGCCGTGCATCTGGTGGCGCTCGATCGAAACCACGGGTTCTCAGGCGGCATGAATCGCGGCATCCGTCATGCGATGGACGAACTCGCCGCGGGAACCGTGACGATCCTGAACAACGACACGGTGATCTCGCCTGGTGCAATGACGGCATTGGCCTCGATCGCCGAGTCGGCCGACGTGGCAGTATGCCCGGTCGTGCGCTACCGCGATGACCCGGACAAGCTCTGGTTCGGCGGCGGGTCTCTCGATGTCGCGAACGGCTTTCCGTTTCACACCGCGCCCGAGGATCTCGAGCTGTGCGAATCGGGCCTGCGGTCATCGACCGTGCTCGCAGGATGCTGCATCACCGCTCGCTCGGACGCATGGCGTCGTGTCGGGCTTTTCGATGAGCGGTTCTTCCTCAACTTCGAAGACTCGGAATGGAGCTTGCGGGCGGCAGCGTGCGGTATTCGACTCGTCGTCGCGTGCGATGTCAGCATCCTGCATGCGGTATCGGCGTCGTTCACGGGGAGCGCGGCGAGGCTTGGAACCTTCTACTACCTGCGTAACGGACTGCTTTTCGCGCGACTTGCGGGCGCAGGCCTGCGAGCCCGGATGGAATTCGTCCGACGATTCGGACTCGCGGGGACTCGACATTTAGGCTCGCGCGGTCGGGCGCGTGCGTTGCTGCTGCTCGCCTGGGCGATCGGCGCAGACGTTGCGCGCCGCTACGGCGAGGCACCGCTCGCGCTACAGCGCCGCGTCGCTCGCTGGTCTCAGGAGAGCGAGTAGTCGAAGTCTGCGAGGACGGGAGTCGCCGCGTAGGCGTCTTCGCTGGCGTGTTCGGGGTACGGCATGCCCGGGAGCACTTCGAACGCGCTGGCGCCCTCCCAGGCGTCCATGACGCCCATGTTGCACAGGAAGACGTCGACGGAGTAGCGGCCGGGGCGCAGCCACAGATCTTTGATCGACAGCGTGAGTTCGTGCGCGCGGTCGGCTTCGAGCCACGTGCCGGAGAGCCGTGAATCACATTGTGCGAGCGTGGCGCCATTCGCATCGGAGATGTGGCAGGACACGAAATAGTTCGGCAGTTCGCGTTCGGCGGCCGGAAGCGAGATGTTTATGACCTTGGTGTCGGTGACGGTCGGAGTGGGATCGGCCACGGACACCGCACGCGCGCGAAGCTCGCCCGTCCCCGGTCGGCGCGAGGCCTCCTGCTGCGCGACCACATAGTCATCGAACGAGTCGCGATACCGGGCCATTGCCGAGTCGACGTCGCCCTGGAACGCGAGAGCACCCGCCTGCAGGAACAGCGCAGACGTGCAGAGATTCATGACGGTCTGCATCTGGTGACTGACGAACAGCACAGTTCGACCATCGGCCGCGGCATCGCGCATCTTGGCGATGGATTTGCGCTGGAACTCGGCATCGCCGACGGCGAGCACTTCATCGATCGCGAGGATCTCGGTGTCGAGGTGCGCGGCGACCGCGAACGCCAGGCGCACGTACATGCCGGACGAATAGCGCTTCACGGGGGTGTCGAGGAACTTCTCGACACCGGCGAAGTCGACGATCTCGTCGAAGCGGCGAATGATCTCGCGCCGGCGCATACCCAGGAGCGTTCCGTTCAGGTAGATGTTCTCGCGCCCGGTCAATTCAGGGTGGAATCCGGTGCCGACTTCGAGCAGGCTCCCGATGCGGCCGGACAGCTCGATGCGCCCAGTCGTGGGCGCGGTGATCCGCGTGAGCAGCTTGAGCAGCGTCGATTTGCCCGCGCCATTGCGCCCGATGATGCCCACCGCCTCGCCCTGGCCGATCGTGAAGTCGAGGGAATGAAGTGCGTCGAAGAGCTCGAACTTCTTCCGGCGGATCGGGTGGCGCAGGAACTCGACCAGGGCCTCGGTTGCGCGATTCGGCGCGTGCTGGTGGCTGATCTGATAGGTCTTTGAAAGGTCAGAGACCGCGATCGCGGTGCCGTCCGGCATGGGCGCTAATCCTTCTGTCGCAGGTCGGTCGATCGTGGTGAGGCGCAGCTTCAGATCAGGTCGGCGAACGTGCGCTCGCTGCGCTGGAACACGACCGTTCCGAGCAGGAACACCACCGGAGCGACGATGATTGCGCCGATGATCTGCCACGCCGCCGGTGCTGCCGTGCCGAGCATCGAAAAACGGAAGCACTCCATCAGCCATGTCAGTGGATTGAGGTTGAACAGCCACACGAGGTTGGCCGGAACTGCGTCGAGCGAGTAGGCGACCGGTGTCGCGAAAAGCGCGACCTGCATGACCCACGGCAGCACGTATTGCACATCGCGATAGCGGACCATCCACGCCGACGCCGCCAGTCCGATACCCATGCCCAACAGCGCGAAAAGCAGCACCCACACAGGCAACAGCAGAACGCCCCAGCCCGGATTCACCTGGTAGACGAACAGCAGCACGATGCCGAGAACGAGCGCGACGGCGAAGTCAAGCAGCGCCGACAGCACCGTCGATAGGGGCACCAGCATGCGCGGGAAGAACACCTTCGACACGAGAGATTGATTCGCCACAAGTGACGGTGCCGAGCGATTCACGACACTGCTGAACAGCGTCCAGGCCAGCATGCTGATGAACGAGAACAAAAAGTAGGGGACGCCACCCGTGGGCAGCTGCGCGATGCTGCCGAAGATGATCGAGAAGATGCCGGCGGCGGCAAGCGGCTGCAGGAGCACCCATACGACGCCGATCGCGGTCTGGCGGTAACGCAACACCACGTCGCGCTGACCGAATCTCAGCGCCACTTCGCGTGCCTCCCACAACTCTCGCCAGCGTGGCAATGCCAAGCGCGCGGGAGGGAGGATGACGGTCGACTTCACTTGTCGAATGTTACCCGGCTCTCGGTGGCCTCTCCGCACCTAGCCGAGCGTCAGCGCCGGTATCGTGCATAGATGGTCATCGAGCGCGCAACCGGAGAGGTCGCGCACGTTCCGATGGCGTTCGGCGTGCAGGGTTCGACCCTCATGCAGGTCGCCCAACGGATCTCCGACGTGGTGATCGCACGCGGTGGGAGCGCCTCGGCGGTGCTCAGCGACAATCGGGATCTTGCGCTGACCGCGCCGGTCCACAACCGATATGTCGACTACACAAGTGTCTGTCCACGCGAGTGGTTCAGTTGCGGCGAGCTTGCAGTCGACATCGCCGCCGGGCGGGCGGGTCTTCTGCGGCCGCACCACGGTCATCAGTACGACCCCGCGATCGCGGATGTGCAACACCATCCTCCTCGGACCGTGCTGCTGTACGAGGGGCACTACGCCTCAGCATCCCTGCCGCAGTGGCGGGCGGTCCGAGAGACCTCCGAAGTCGTGCTGTACGTCCACAATCCCCTCTCGCGGACGTACGGACGCCGTGAGCTGACGCGTCTCCTGGACGCAGCCGACCGCGTGGCGTTCTGCGCCGATCATCTGCGCCGAAACGTGGTGCAGCGCATCGGTCGCGAGGATGACCGATTCTTCACCGCATTGAACGGAGTCGACACCGCGTTCCAGATCGGCGGCCATCGCGAACCCGGTGACGGCGTGTTCGATGTCGTGTTCGTGGGGCGCGTCACGGAGAAGAAGGGTGTGCATCTCGCGCTTGAAGCAGTGGGACGAGCGGCCACACGACTGGCCCGGCCAGTCCGATTGCGTGTCATCGGCAGTGCAAGTCACGCGGCGGGGGAGCCGCTCACGCACTTTGAACGCACCCTCCGAGAGGTCGCTGAAACCCTGAGTTGCGAAGTGCAGTTCCTCCCGTTCACGCCGCAGGCCGAAATCATCGAGATACTCAGCACCGCCTCGGCTGTGTGCATACCTTCTCAGTGGGCGGAAGGACTCCCTCTGGTAGCGCTCGAAGCGATGGCTGCCGGTGTACCGGTCGTCTGCTCTGACTCGGCCGGCCTTGTCGAAGCGTGCGGTGACGCGGCGATGATTGTTCCACACGGCGACTCAGCGGGGATGGCAGATGCCTTCGTGCGCCTCGCGCAGGACGATAAGGAGTGGGCAAGCCGCTCCCAGGCGTCGTGGGATCGCGCGGCGCACTTCACATGGGAGCGCACCGTCGACGCGTTATTGGGCTGAACTCAGCCGTTTGCCGCCTCGAGGCGGCGAATCACATCGGCCATCGCGCGTACGCGATCGGTCCAATCCGCCACCCGAGCAACTGTCATCGGCGAGGGCGAGGGCGAGGGCGATGGCGAGCGAAGCTCAGCGCACACGGCGGCCGTGAATGAGACACCCTCCGCGATCGTGAAGCGTGAAACCTCGGCGTCTCGGAAACCGGCCACCGGCGACGCGACCACGGGCCTCCCAACCGCTTGGTACTCGTACATCTTGATGGGGTCGAGGCTGTCGGTGAATGGTGTCACTACGTGCGGAACGACGAGCACGTCGGCATGCTGCAGGTACGCGATCACCGCCTCGCGGTCGCGAGCGCCGAGTAGGAGGACTCCCGCGTGCCTCAGGCGGTCTGAATTGTCGGAATCGAGCGCGTTGGGTCCGACAAGGACCAGCGTCGCGTCGTTCCCGATTGCGCGGGCCGTCGCTTCGCAGAGGGTGATGTCCATCCGATCCTCGTGCAGCGTGCCGACGTACACCGCGACCTTCCCGCGGGGCAGGTCGGTCGGTCGCGGGGCAGGTCGGCGGTAGGCCGGCGCATCCACCGCATTCGGAATGAGGGTGATCGGCGTGCGAGTCGTCGGGCGTGACGGTGATTTGCGGCGTACGAGCTCGGGTGAGCACGCCACGACCTCCGCTGCGTGACCGAGCAGATGCGCTTCAGCGCGAGCGACTCGGGAGAGTTCGGCGGTGGGCCGATCAGCCGAGAGCCAGTCGTCGGTCATGTCGTAGAGCGTGGGCCAACCCGATCGCATCGACAACGTGGTCGCGCTGGGGTCGTTGATCCAGAGCAGCGGATGCGCCATCCCGAGCTTGCGTGTCGCCTTCATCACCGCGCCGGCGAGGCGTTCATCTGCTTGCGCGTCGATCTTGCGTGGCAGCCACTTGACCGGACGGAACCGCCACAGGTGTCCCTCGGCAACGCCAGGGATCTCAGCGCCTGCGCGCCCACGCGACGGCCGTTGGCCCGAAGCGAGGTCGTGCAACGGGTCTGCGGGGGGCTCCACGAACAGCACCCGCAAGGTCGGGTCCGCCGAGATCAGGCCCGCGACCAGATGCTGGTTACGCCGCCAGACGCTGTCCCATCGTTCGAGCGACATAACCACCAGGTCGGTCACTCTGGGGCCTCGAAAGTTTGTGTGGCTGAGCGCCGTCGAGCGAGTGCCGCGCTGTAGACCTTCTCGGTGCCGTTTGCCTGAGCGCTGAGGGAGAAGTCTTGGTTCTGCCGCTCACGTTCGGCCCTGCCGAGCGCCGCTCGACCAGGTTCGTCCGCCGCGAGTGAAGACATCTGCCCCGCCGCCGCAGAAACATCGCCCGGCGTGAAGAGCGCGCGCGGGTCGAGACCCGAAAGCATCTCGCGATGCCCGGCCGCATCGGCCGCGACGATAGGCAGCGCGGAGGCCATCGCCTCGACAACGGTCAGGCCGAAATGCTCAAACGGACAGGGCGCCAGCAGCACGCCCGCGCTCTCCATCAGCGACGGAAGATCGGTGCGGAAGCCGATGAAGCGCGTGGCATCGCCGATGCCGAGTTGCCTCGCGAGCGCTTCGAGCGACTCGCGTTCCGCTCCTTCTCCTGCGACATTCAAAAACCACCCGCGTTGCGCAAGGCCGGATTCAGCGAAGGCTCGGATGCCGTGACTCGTCGCCTTCTCGGGTTGCAGGCGCTGAGCGATGAGGACGGCCCGGGTGCGAAGCGCGGGGCTGGACTGCGGCCGCGGCTCGACCCCGGGGTGAACCACCGTGCTGTCGACACCGATCGCGGCTGCAACCGCCTTGCTGACGGAGATCTCCGCATCGATTCTCTGACGGACGAGTGCGTCAATCGGCACGCGACCGACGCGGCCCCTCGGCTGCGCGAAGTGGCGCGTGGCAACGATGGCTGGGCGTGATCGCACCGCACTCAGGCCGAACACTGCACCAACGTCTGCGGCGGTCATGTGGGTGTTGACGACATCGACGTGACGATGCAACCGGCGGACGGCTCGAGACACTTCCAGCGTTCGTGTCGCGGGCGTGAAGCCGACGCCCCGTGCATTCAGAGGCGCTCGCATGAGTGCCGGATCGCCGCCGATCACGTGCACCTGGTGGCCCACAGAAGCTTGCTCGATCGCGAGGCGCCGGACGAACTGCTCGACACCGGAGAACTCGTCAGAACGGATTGCGTGGAGGATGCGCATCCCCGCAGTCACTGGTCTGACCGCCTCTGTCGTAGTTCGTCGACCAGCACAAGATAGCGCTGGGCGATCGCGCGCCAGGCGAGATGCTCGACGCTGGCCCTTGACCCAAGGCTCCATGAGCCCGGATCTGTCGCGGCAAGCTCCTCCATGCGCACGGCGAGCTCGTGGGCGTCGCGCTCGACAAGGTAGCCATTCACGCCATCCGATATGACCTCGGGAGCATATCCGGTGCGTGTCGCAAGCACGGGCCGGCCGCTCGCGGGAGCCTCGAGAATCACGAGTGCATTGGCTTCGTAGGCGTTCGGCAACACGAACATGTCGGCGGCGTGCATGAGCAACGGCGTGTGGCCCCGGGTGCCCGCGAACAAGACTCGTGGTGCAACTCCCACTCGCAGTGCGTGCTCACGGGCCTCCGCAACCGTGTTCTCTCGCCCACCCGCGACCATCAGCAGGACCGTGGTGGCCTCGACCAGTGCATCGATCGCGTACTCCAAGCCTTTGCGACCGAACTCATGACCGATAAACAAGGCGACACGCGATTCCTCATCGAGCTTGAAGAACGCGCGCGCGCTCTCGCGTTCAGCGGGCGTGGGCGGGTGGAAGCGCTCTAGGTCGACCCCATTGGGAATGACGACGATTTCGGGGGCGACCTTGCCGTAAGTCCTGACGAGAGTGCGCTCCTCGGTCTGCGAAAGCACGACGACGGCGCGGTGCACACCGCTTCGGTAGCGGACGAAGTCGCGGACATAGGTGAACAGGTGCGTGGGGTTGCGCGCCATCCGCCACCATGCGCCGCCGCGGGCCTGCATGGCAGCCACGACAAGACCGTGGTTGACGTAGATGTCACCGGCCATGACGTTGTTGTGGCAGATCGCGACTGCATCCGGCCGCTCGGCCAGGAATTCCTTCGCGCGAGCGGTGCCCACGATGAAGAACCAGAGCATCTGGCGTGTCAACGCCACTGCACGGCCCGGTCGGCTCCGGGGCCAGGGGCGCTCTGGCTTCCCGCGTCGGGCGGATGCGTAGGTGAACGATTCCGTTATCACGCCGAACGAACGGAACTCTCGGTCGAGATTCCATGAGACACCGGTCACACCGCCGCCTGGGCCCATGACGGGGACGATCTGCACGATGTGCGTCATTCCACGTCACCGCCTCTCCCGCAGCAACATTAGTCGTCCCGGTAAGGACCTTCGGTTTCGGAGGACTAGCGCAGAGCCCCGGAAATCGGCGGCCTGTAGCATCATTTCGTGACTGCTTCGCTGTCGATTGTCCTGCCCCTCGTGATGGCGGTTGTGATGATCGTGAGCGGCATCGCCAAGCTTCGCCGCCCGGACGATCTGAACGGATGGGCGAACATGGGGGTTCCGGCGGTCTTGCGACGCCCGTGGCTCCTGCGGCTCCATCCCTGGGGTGAGCTGGCACTCGGTGCCGCGCTGGCCGTATTGGGGGGCGTGCTCGGTCTGCTCGCAGCCTTGGTGTCTGTCGGGCTCATGACCTCGTACACCGTCCTCGTCGCGCGCTCTTTACGCAGCTCGCCAGGTGCAGAGTGCTCCTGCTTCGGCGCGCCGCGCCCTGTCACCCGGATCACCGTCGTACGGAATGTGTGGCTGCTTGTCGTTGCCGTCGGCGCAACGGCCGTGATCTGGGTGAATCCGCTGCTGGGTGGTGCGCTAGCTGCAGTCGACGGCGCGGATTGGGGATGGGTGCTCGGGGCAGCGGTCGCCGCGGTGACGGCCATGGTGATCCTGTGGCCCGACGGCGACGCCGAGATCGTCGGCGCAGCGTCCCTCACGGCGCAAACTGGCCAGATCGAAGATGGCGAAGAGCTCGACTACATTCGCGTCCGGACGCCCGCTGTTCCTGTGACCCTTGCGGACGGGACGACCGCGAACCTCCGAGAGCTCGCTGCAACTCGCCCGATTCTGGTTCTTGCGGTTTCGGAAACGTGTGGGTCTTGCACGCCGGTGATCGAAAAGAAGGCAGAGTGGGCGGCCATGCTCCCTGAGGTCGATATCCGCTTCTTGTCACGACTGGCTCCCGAGGACGGGGGGAAACTGACCGAGAGAACCACACCCCAGTCGCTGCACGATCCGAATGACTACGTGAGGGGATCGATCGCAGACTGGCCAACGCCGACCGCGGTCCTGCTCGGCGCCGACGGCATGCTCGCAGGGGGCCCGGTGAGCGGCTTCGACAATATCTCGCAGTTCGTCGAAGACGTCTACGAGAGCCTCCACGATGAGCGCCCTCCGGCGTAGGTCAGCTCTCTCGCAACCGCCCCTCGGCCCGCACTGGGCCTCCCCAATACAATGCTGCTCGCCGCCGAGCAGCCTGGCCGCGTTCCCCCTCGAGCATCACCGAACGAGCCATCGCCCCCACCCAGTTCGCCGCTCGCGCTGACTGCCACCCCAGCACACCGAAGTGCTTTCGGAGGTACTTCTCCTGCGACGCATAGAAGTGCGCATCGCGGCGCTGGGAGTCGGTGCTGGTTGCTGCGCCGACGTGCGTGGCCACCACCTCCGTCACGAGTCGGTGGCGCCAACCCAGGAGTCGCGCTCGGAATGCCCAGTCGGTCTCCTCCGCATAGAGGAAGAACCGCTCGTCGAACCCACCGACCTGAGCGAGTGCCTCCGCGCGCAGCAACAGCACGGCGCCGATGACGTACAGCGGCCCACGTTGCCAGCGTCCCAGCCCGATCGCTTCGAGCCACGAGTTCGCGGGCGAAGGAAACGGCCATGCCACCCGAGCTGGCTGCCCATCCTCATCGACCTGCGCAGGAGCGACCGACGCCAACCTCGCATCGGCGGCCAGGGCGGCATGCAGAGCGGCGATCTGATCAGCCTCGATGGCTGCATCCGGATTGAGCAGGAGAACGTCGCCGCCGGGAATGAGGCGATCAGCCAGCGCCGCATTCACACCTGCGCCGAACCCGCCATTGCGGCCCGGGTCGATGTATCGCACGCCCAGGTCTTCGCACAGGGCGGCGATCTCTGGGAGCGACGAGTTGTCCACCACGGTGATTGGCAACCCGACGACCGGTTCCAGAGCTCGACGTAAGAGGTCTGGGCGTCCGTACGCGACGGTCACGATCTCCAGACCCCTGGCCGAGCCGCCCGAAACAATCGGACGAATCGATCGATAGAGGTCGAGACAGTCGTCGGCAACGGCGTCCCACGTGCACTCCGCCGCGCGGACCAGGCCCGCGGCCCGCAGCTCTTGCGCACGCCCACCCGCAGCAACGGCCAGGGCGGCAGCGAGGGCGGGGGCATCACCGTGCGGCACGACGATACCGGCAGCCCCGACCACATCGGGGAGCGCACCCGCGTCGCTCGAGACAACGGGAGTGCCGCACGCCATCGCCTCCACCGCGACCCGGCCGAACTGCTCTGTCCAGGTCGGTGTGGGCAGCGACGGCACCGCAAGCACGTCCACCGATCGATAGAAATCCACGAGCTCGTCGGGGCCCACCGGCCCGACGATCTCGACGCGATCACTGACGCCGCGGGCACCGGCATCCGAATGTAGCGACGTCAGCAGCGGTCCGCTTCCGGCAATCCGCGCGCGCAGCATCGGGTTGAGGGCGAGCGCATCGAGCAGCACGAAGACCCCCTTCTCGGCGACCAGTCGTCCGATGAATCCAACGGTGATCTCACCGGCGGTGGTGTCACCGGGCTGAGCCGCTGTGCTTGCCGCGGGGTTGAAGCGTGTCTCGTCGAGGCCCAGTGGGATGACACGTGCTTGCCCCGGAAAGCCTTTTGATTCCGCGATTCGCGCCGCATCGGCGTTGCACGCGGAGATGCCGGAGGCCGAGCGCAACGCGTGGCGCTCGAACCAACTGAACGGGATCGGATACGTCTTGCGCAGGTTCTGGGCGGTATAGAGCACGAACGGGCTGCGATTACGGCGCAACCAGCGCAAGAAGAGGATCTCAGCGGTCGCGAGCGCGAACGGTTCCTCATGGATGTCGATCACGTCCCACTTCTCGCCGAGTGCTCGCCACAGCGGCCGAGGGTCGTAGACGAACAAGGCGGGATGCTCACCGATCGTGGCAACGCCGGTCACCTGCTCATCGGCGCGCGCGACCAGTTTCACGACCCCGGACCCCTCGCGACTGTGCTGTGCGCTCAGCAGCGTCACCTCGACGCCGAGCCTCCGGAGGCCACGCTCACGCCCCCGCCATTCATCCACGGCCGCGCTGTGCGACACCCTGAGTACGCGCACGGCACCTCCTATAGGCTTCGCAGGTAACCATAATCGCCGCTTGCGGTCGGCTGAGGCGGGTGGCAACCCGGGGGAGCGTGCCGTGGAGCAGGACTTCAAGGTGCTGGTCGCGTGCACCGGCAACATCCACCGCTCTGCGCTCGCCGCGACGCTGTGTCAGGAGTGGGTTCATTGGTATCTCCCCGCCGACCTTGCTGAGCGCGTTCAGATCTCCAGCGCCGGGTTCGGCGCGCCGGTCGGCGCTCGCATGGGAACCCGTGCCCAGAAGATCGCGGTCGCACTCGGTGGTGATGGCTCGACGCATCGCGCGACGCAGATCACCGATCGGATGCTCGAAGATGCCGACGTGGTGTTGGTCGCGACGCGACGTCACCTTGAGAGCGCCATCGGGCGGGTGCCGTCTGCGTTGCGCAGAAGCTTCACCGTTCGAGAGTCGGGGCGGGTCGCCGGCACCCTTCGCCGGCGCAGCCTGCAATCGACTGAGGATCTCCGCACCGTTGTCGCCGATCTCGCACGAGCCCGCAGTGCGGCGGCGGATCCGGACGCCGATGACATCATCGATCCGCAGGGGCAGGGCGCGGAGGCTTACCTTCAGATGATCCGCGAGGAGATTCCCCCGCTCGCTCAGCTCGCTCATGTGTTGTTCGGAATGCCGCGCCCCGATGTCGAGGCGTATGCCGCGGCCGCGGCGCAGCCCGCTCTCCTCCTGACGGACGACTCGCGAACGATAGCGCCTCGATGAGTCACTCTGGGCGCGACGGCGGCCTGAAGGTCGTCCATCTCGGTCATACCGGCTCCGCGGGAGGCGCCGAGTTAGCTTTGGTCAGGATGCTGCAAGCAGGAGTGCAGTGGCGCCCCGCTGTGCTTATTCCTCCCATCGAGCGCTCCAGCTGGCTCAACCAGCTGCCGCCGGGAGTGCCGGTTCGAACCGCCGGAGTTCGACAGCCGGAGGGTGTGAGCGCAGGAGACCCACGGCTGATCGCAGACGCTTCCGCTCGACTTCTGGCGCAGGCGTGGGCGACGCGGCTGCATCCCGCGTTCCATCGCGCGGACCTGGTTGACGCCAACACGACGAGGTCTGCGGCGTACGGCGCGCTCGCAGCACGCACATCGCGCGTTCCGTTCGTTGCTCATCTGCGAGATATGGTCCACGCCGATGCGCTGGGAAGAGTGGGTTTCAAGACCATGCGGCGGGTGGTGCTTCCCCGCGTCGACGGGGTCGTCACCGACACCCAGGCGACACTCGACTCGGCATTGCCGTACCTCCGTCGGGACGCGGTCGCTGCAGTGATTCCCAGCGCCTCCGGACTCAGGATCCGCGAACAGAGCCGACCGCTACCGCAGGGCCCGCTCGTCGTGGGGATGCTCGCACGCATCGACCCGTGGAAGGGACAGGCACTTCTCGTCGAGGCGTTCGCGCGGGGGCTGGGTGAAACTGATGCGCGGCTGCAGCTCGCGGGCCATGCCTACTTCGGTCACGAGGACCACCTCGCGGAGCTGAAAGGGCGAGTCGTCGAACTCGGCATCGCCGACCGTGTGGACTTTCTCGGTCACGTCGACGATGTCGAGTCGCTACTGGACACCTGGCATATCGCTGTCCAGGCATCAACCCGTGCCGAACCGCTGGGCCAGAACGTGCTACAGTACCTCGCCGCGGGGCGTGTGGTGATCGTGGCAGACGAGGGCGGCCCCACCGAGTGGGTCGAGCACAAGGTCAACGGATTGCGGTTTTCCCCTCGCGATTCACGGCAACTGGCCGCGGCCCTGCGCGAACTTTCGGGCGATGAAGTGCTCCGCTCCAGGCTTGCCGCAGCCGCCGCGCGGACACCTGGCCTGCTAGATGACGCGGAGGTCGCCAGCGCACACGAGGCCTTCTACAGGCAGGTTTGCGAGCGCCGCCGAGGCTGATCCCAAGAGAGATTCGGCAGTCAGACATGTCGATCGTCAAATTGTCAGAGACCGATCCGTGGGGTACGATCACACCTGTCGTCTGATCTGGGGAAACGGGCTTTCGCATTTGGGGTGCGGAACTGAGTGAGAGGTTCGCGCCATGAGCGAAATCCAAGGGGCTGAGCCTAACGGCGTCAGCCGTCGCAACGTCACAAAGGCTATGGCATGGGCTGTGCCTGCAATCGCGGTCGCCGCGACCGTGCCGTACGCGTCTGCATCTGAACCGCCGCCGCCGCCTCCCCCCTCGTTCAACTTCGGGAACGCGTGTGCAACCGTTGGCAACTCAAACGATGGCTGCGCAAACCTCTCCAAGACCCCCCAGGTTCCGTTTAGCTTGACGAACCCGGCAGGCAACGGCCAATTGGTGTTCCAGATCACGGCAATGAACTTTGTCAACGGCAACGACGTCACCCTCCCCCAGACTAATGCCGCGGGTGTCGCCGGGATCTGGGCTCAGAACATCAATGGTTCCGCGAACGAGTACAGCGGTCTGTGCCCCACCGCGAACGCGGCGGCGATCGCCCCCACCCTCCTCTGCCCGAACCTGGCAAATCCCTCCGCAAACATCCTCGTAGCAGATGGCGCGACACTCAACTTGTGGATTGTGGCCGGCAATGGCGGCCAAAGTGCGTCGGACTTCACTTCTTACATCGCCTATCGGTGGGTTGACCCCAGTGATGGTTGCGCCGTGGTGGCCAACCCCGCCGACCCTGGCTTCGTCGTCAAGTACGCCAACCCCTCTGGCAACTGCCAGTAGCACGTCAAGTACGCCCTGCCTCGGGCAACTGCAAGTCGTCACGTTGCGGATGGGTAGCTGCGTCGTGCCTGTCTGCAGCGAGCCGCCGCCGTGACCTCTCTGTAATCGATTTCCCTGGCGAACCCCAGTTGTCGTGCGGAAAGATCAGCTCATGACCCTTGCGCCTCGCCTCATCGCCCTTCCTGTCGTCCTCCTGCTGGCGGGTGGCGCGCTCGCCGGCTGTGCGAGTAGCCCCGCCTCGGCCCCCTCGTCGACGCCGACCACGGGCGACAGCAGCGAGGTCGAGATCGACGCGGCCTGGCTGGACGACGGCCGCATCATCGGCCTGGTCACGACCGGAAGCTCGACCTGCGTCCCGTCGGCCGACGACGCGACCCTCGAAGCTGACGGCTCGCTGTCGGTCATGCTCGTGGAACAGGATGCCGACACCGCGTGCACCCGCGACCTCGTGCCGCGCGTCACCCTGGTCGAGGTGCCCGATGGCGTCGACACGTCGAAGGATCTGGCGATCACTGTGACCGGCGACGGATACTCCGGCAGCACCGATCTTGACGGCGTCGACGGGCTCACCGGCGGCGGCATGACCGACTACCTGCCGAGCGCCGGCTGGACAGACGCCGACGGGCAGTTCGTGCTGCTGACGTGGGGCTCGTCCTCATGCGTCCCCGTGGTCTCCGATGTCGCGGCATCCGGCCCCCCAGAGGTTACGGTCACCTTCGAGGCCCCCGCCGCCGACCAGGTCTGCACGATGGACATGGCGCCGCGCGCTACGGTGGCCGTCGTCGACGGGCTGGAGGAAGACAGCGACGTGTCGCTGGTGCTCGCGGGCAGTCCCGAGTTCGACAACGTCCGCATCCCGATCTACGGATCGAACTGATGCGGCGGCCGGCGGCGCTCGGCGCCTCGCTCGCCCTCGTGCTTCTCGCCGGGGCGGCGCTCGCCGGCTGTGCGTCCTCATCCGGCGGTACCACGCAGACCGCGGAGCCGAGCGTCCCCGCGGTCGTCACCGAACTGGATGCCGCCTGGCTCGACGGCGGCCGGATGATCGGTCTGGTCACCCAGGGCTCATCGACGTGCATCCCGACGGCGGAAGATGTCTCGTACGCGGACGGCGTTCTGCAGGTGAGCCTCGTCGACGTTTCCGAGGGTGTCTGCACCGCGGATTTCGCGCCGCGCGTGTCACTGGTCTCGGTGCCCGAGGACGTGGATGCGTCCGAGAACCTTGCGATCGAGGTCACCGGCGGATACACGGGCGAGGTCACTCTCCCCGGCGACGAGGGGCTGGTCTTCGCGAGCACGTCCGACCAGACGCCCAGCGCCGGCTGGTCCACCGCCGAGGGCACGTTCATCGTTCAGCTCTGGGGCTCCTCCGGCTGCCCCGAGTCCATCACGAGCGCCGAAGTCACCGGTGATGCCGCCATCACGGTGTCGCTGTCGGGAGTGCCCGCCGATAAGGTTTGCACCGCCGACATCGCGCCGAACGGCCAGATCACGGTGGTCGACGGGCTCGTCGGGGTGCAGGACGTCGCGGTTACGGTGACTTCTGCCGGCGTAGAGCCGTTCACAACCCCCATCCTGGGCGTCAACGGCGCATCAGCGGCACAATGAGTTCTTCGCGCGTCATCTGACGGGCGGTGTCTCGGCGAGAGTAACGCCATCTGCGGACGAGGACTTCAATGGTTGCTGACAGGGGTGGCATGCACATGCGTGCGCCCGACCCTGACGCCGGCCGCATCGCACCGAGGACGGGTGGACGCAGGGTCGCCCCGCTCGACGGCGTGCGCGGAATCGCGATCCTCGCTGTACTCGCATTCCATTTCGTCTACGAGGCCGCGCCGGGCGGCGCGTTCGGGGTCGACCTCTTCTTCGTGCTGTCCGCGTTCCTGATCACGGGGATACTGGTGCGCGAGTACGACGCGACGGCGCGTATGGACATGGCCGCCTTCTACGTCCGTCGGGCCGCGCGACTGCTGCCGGCACTCGCGCTCTTCCTGCTGGTGATCGCCCCGCCGATCGCGTTCGTCATCGGCACTGGGGAGGGCATCCCGCTCAGTTCGCTCGCCGTCGCGCTGTACGTAGCCGACTTCGGCAGGGCAGGCTACTTTCCCTTCACCGACCCCTACGGGCATACGTGGTCGCTCGCGGTCGAGGAGCAGTTCTACCTCGTGTGGCCGATCGCGCTGCTGCTCGTGCTGAAGAGCCGTATCCAGCTTGTGCCGCTCGGGGTGGCGCTGTTCGTCGGCGGTGCGCTCGTCACATGGGCGGGCTCGGTCTGGCTCGGGATCGGACCGAACTACTTTCTCCCGACGGGTCACCTTCCCGCGTTCGGAGCCGGGGCTCTGGCCGCGTTCATCGCGTTGCGCTTGAGCGATGCAGCGATCGAGCGGGTCTCCAGCTCTTCGCTCGCAATCGCGGGTCTCGTCGGGCTTGCTCTCGTGTTCGTGCTGCCCCGCGCCGACTGGCCCCTCTGGGCCCAGAACATCGCACCGCTTCCCGTCCTGCTCCTGGCCGGTTGCCTGATCCTGCACGCGGCGAGCGGTCGCCGATCGCTCGTGAACAGAGGGCTGAGCATGGCGTGGCTGCGCTGGTTCGGCACACGCTCCTACGGCATCTACCTGTACCACGCCGCGTTTTACGAACTGTTCTCCAACGAGTACCTGCCGGTCGGCCGTATCCTGAACTCATTCCTGGGCCTGGCAGTCAGTCTCATCGTGGCCGAAGTTAGCTACCGATACGTGGAACAGCCGATCATCCGGAGAGGGCGCCAGTGGTCTCAGCGACGGCGGGAGCGCGAAGCCGGCAAACCGAGCTGAGGGCCTCTCCACCCCTTCGCGTCGGCGCGCTCGGCGTAGGGGTCGCCCTGCTCGCGGCCGCGCAATGGACGACATACGTCATCCTCGGGCGCACGCTCAATCTGTTCGAGAGCGGTACGGCCATCGTCGGAGGGCAACGACTGCTCGACGGCCAGATGCCCTATACGGACTTCTTCGCCTTCTACGGGCCTCTGACGTATCTGCTACCGGGCATCGCCGATGAGGTCACCGGCTCTGTCACGTCGGCCGATTTCGGTTTCGGGCTCGTGGTCGGCATCGTCAGTGCCGTCGTCTGTTATCTGCTAACGGTCGGCCTCACCGATCGGCCCGTCGCCGCGCTCATCGCGCCGGTGGTCATCGTCCTCCTCGGTGCGAACACCGCCCGTTCGCTTCCCGCTCTGGCCTCCATCCTGCTTCTGGTCTGGTTCGAGCGAAGCGGACGACGAGGCTGGGCGATCGGTGCCGGCGCATGCGCAGGGATCGGGTTGCTCTGGATTCAGGATGCTGGTGCGTGGATGTGCGTGTCGGTCGCGCTCGTCGCTCTCGCCGGAATCTTCGCCGCCCGCGTCCGCACCGTTCTCGACTGGCGCGCGTTCCTGCTGTATGCCGCCGGGGTCGTCGTCGCGATCACACCGTGGGTCATCTGGACCGCGGTGCGCAGTGCGTTCGGCGCCTGGATCTACTGGACGTTCATTTTTCCGAGCACCACCTATACCGAGCGCGATCCCACCGCTTACTTCCTGAGTCTCGTCGACACCGCTCTGACCGCGCCCCTCGCGTATTCGATCTACGTGTTCACGTTCTTCGTCTTCCCGTTCGTCGCCATCGCGCTGATCGCTGTCGGCAACCTCGTGTTCGCGGCCGTGAGTCTGCGAAAGCGGGCCGAACCCGGGTCGGGAGCCGCGGCGCCCGTCACGACCTTGGTGCTCGCCGTGTACGCCCTGCTTCAGCTGCGCGTGCTTGCCGCGTCGATCGACGAGGCGAAGCTGATCGACAACGCCGCACCCACGATCGTCTGCGCGGTCGCGCTCATCCTCATCACTCTGCGCCGCTCGGGCTCCGCCAGACGTTCTCTCCCCGCCCTGCGGATCATCGCCGTTGTCGTGCTCGCCTGGCTGATCGTCTGGCCGCTGTGGTCGGCCGCCCGCACGGCAGGGCTCAACCTGGGTGGTGAACCCGCCGCCGTCGCCTCCGAGATCGGCGGACTGCCGTTCGTCGCAGCCGGCCCACCATCGAGCACACCCGACGACCTGGACGAGCTCATCGTGCGCATCGACGAACTCGCCGAACCCGGCGGGGGCATCCTCGTGCTGCCCACCTCTCCCCTCGTGTATGCGATGGCCGACCGGGCCAACGCGACGCGCTACGAATACCTCGACCCCGTATACACGAACGCGCAGGTCGATGCCGAGCTCGCCGCGCGCGTGACGTCGGGGGACATCGCGCTCGTCATCCTTGGGGACAACGCGTTTCCGGGGTCCGAGCTGACGGGGGAGCAGATCGCTCCCGAGACGTACGCGGCGATCACCGACCGCTTCACTGTTGCCGACGTGGTCGGCGGGTTCACGATCCTCGTCCCGCGCGACTGAAGTCGGTCGTCGCGCAGGCTCGGCTCCAGGTCACCGACGCTATGCCCATGGCGAACACCGCCGAATCGGCATCCCCCCGTCGTTACCCTCGATGTAAGCGCTCGCAAGTGCGTCACGTG
>NZ_WOYQ01000034.1:19004-27583 GCF_011620665.1 Microbacterium sp. | reverse complement strand
GCGCGAAGCGACCTTCCGACCGGTCACGCGCGGGGGCTCTTGATGAGCGCGCCCGCCGCGAGAAAGATCACGCCGGCCGCCGGCTGGAGCGCCGTCCACAGGGTGGGGTCGAGCGCCAGCGGGAACACCGGATTCCACACGGCCGCGATCGCGAAGAAAACCGGAATCCACCACCACTGCTTCGCCTGACCCGCGAACCAGGCGACGATGAGCGCGAGGATCGACACCGCGAAGAGGACGAACTGGTCCCACCCCAGCGTGAACAACACGGCGGCGAGGAAGAGCACACTCGCCGCGAGGATGCCGGGAGCAAGCGCGTTGCGCTGAAACAACGGCTTCGGTGTGTCATCACTGGGCACGAAGGGCTCCTTTCGGCCGCCTGCCGACCATGATCCCCATCCTGCCCCATCGGCCGCTCTCGGCCCGCTCGCAGGTGGCCGCTCTACGATGGCGGCCCCGTGCAAGGAGCCGCTCATGCGTCGATCCCTCACCCTGACCGCGATCGCGATCGCGGCGCTCGCCCTCAGCGCTTGCGCGGGTGCGAGCACCGCCGGCTCATCAGGATCACCCTCGGAGTCGACCCGCCCCCCGTTCCGGACGACCGAGCCGAGTCCGCTCGCTCCGTCCGGCACGCCGACGACGGTCTCTGCTGCGCGCTGGACGGCGATCCTCGACGACCTCGCCGCACGCGGCGTCGGCGGGGTACCCGAGATCGTGTCCGCGGAGGAGGTCGTCTTCGGCGACAGCTCCCTCGGATGCCCGACGCCCGGGGTGTCGTACACGCAGTCGCTCGTCGACGGTCTGCGCGTCATCGTCCGCGTGGACGGCGCTCAGTACGACTACCGCTTCGGCAGCAGTGACGCACCCACACTCTGCCGGCGCTGAGATGCAGCGGACGGGGCGAGCGCTGACCGCGCCGCCCCGTCCGCTGCTCGGGAAGGGGACTACTTGAGCTTCACCAGCAGCGCCTCGTCGGCGCCCGAACGGTTGTCGACGACGACGACCATGGAGCCGAGCGGTTTCTGCGCGGCGGCCGCCGCGGCATCCACATCGATCGATACGCTCGTCGACCCGCGCTGCGGGACGGTCACGTACTGACCGTTGGTGATCGCCGGGTTGGTCGGGTCGTACATCGCCCAATCGGATGCCGAGTCCTCGCCGCCGTTGGATGCGAAGGTCTGCACCGTGTAGGAGAAGGAGCCCGCGATCCCGAGGTCGCTCGCGTACACCGGCAGCAGCATCGTGCTGGTATCCGTCGGCGCCTGTGTGAAGAAGCCGCTCGACGCGATGGCCCCGGTCTTCGCATCGACGATGAACGTCTCGGCGGTGCCGTCGGCACTTCCCGCGCGAACGGCGCCGGAATCGTAGGACAACACGATCCAATCGGCTTCACCGTCGGCATCCGTGTCGATCACGACGTCGTACTCGTTGCTGGCCGCGTTCGACCAGCGCTGATGCGTGTTCACCGCGAAGACGAGCAGATGATCGTCGCCCTGAGCGAAGGACTGCACTCCGGCAGCGCGCAGATCGTACCCCGTGTCGGCGAGCGCCTTCGATGCATCCTTCGGGTCGGACAGGCCCCACGTGTAGACATCGGCATCGCCCGGGATTGCACCCAGGATATTGCGCAACGTGACCTTCTTCGTAGCGTCGACCACCTTCTTGTTGGGGAACAAGCTGGAGCCGCTCGTGGTGACGGTGGCACTCGAACGAGGCACGAGCAGATAGGGCACCCGCAGGGTCGAATCCGGCGAGGTCAGCACGATATCGCCCGAGATCTCGTAGAACGAGAACTGATCGTCACCGGCGAGCGACCCCGGCACATCCTTCGACGCGGCGGCGACGCTCAGCAGCACCGTCGCCGACCTGCCGGGCGCGACGGTCACCGAGGTCGACGACAGACCCACCTTCGCCGTCTGGGAGACCGCGGACGGGGCCGTGGAAACCGCGTAGGTGACCGGAGCCGTGCCGTCGTTGCGGATCGTGACGGCCTTGATGCCGCCGACCATGATCGGCGACTCCTGGAAGCCGAAGCTCAGCGCCGACTCGCGCGCCCAGCCGCTCTCGGTGCGGAACCCGTCGCCCGTCGCGGTGACGCTCGTCGCGACGGCCTGCGCCGGATCGACGAGTCCCACACCCCCGAGAGTCAGGCTCTGCCCTGCGACCTTGTCGGGGTCGGCGGTCGATACGACGGATGCCGCGACCTGAGGCGCGTTCCATGCGGGGTGCGCCTGCACCGACAGCGCCGCGACACCGGCGACGTGGGGCGCCGCCATCGAGGTTCCGGACATGATCGCCGCGCCGTTGCCCGACCCGACGGCGGCCGATGAGATCGACACGCCCGGGGCGGCGACGTCGGGGCTGATGGCGCTGTCACCGGAGCGGGGCCCCGACGATGTGAAGGAGGCGTAGCCCCGGAATCCGGGGTTGGCGATCTGCGCGGAGACCATCGTGGCGGTGCTGCCGGCGACGATCTTCGCTCCATCGCCGGAGCGGACCCCGAGGAACGGGATCGTCACGACGAACTCCTCGCCCGTGTCCGGGTTCGCGGTGATCATGCCTTCGTACGGCGGCAGGTCGTTGGTGCTGTTGACCATGACCGCGGCTGCAGCACCGGCCTGCTGGGCGTAGATCGCCTTGGCGACGCGCGCGCACGTTCCCCGCTGCGAGGCGGCCAGTTGATTTCCGCCCGGCGAGACGCCGGCCTTCGTGTATGCGGCGACCGAGCAGCCGAGTGCTTCGTTCTCCGCGGTGGCCGGGTCATCGACCAGCCGGACGACCGTGAGTGCTCCGATGTCCTCGAGCGAGGCGCCGTTGGCGTTGATCGCCTCGATCGGTGCATCGCCCGCAGTCAGGGTCGCGCCGGGAAAGCCCTCGGAACTGTCTACGGCCGATACCGCGATCACACCGTCACCGGTGCCGGGCGATCCCGTGAGGTAGGGGCTGTGACCGGAGTTGCCCGCGGAGGCGACGACCACGACGCCCGCGCCGACCGCGTTCGCAGCGGCCACGGCATCCGGATCGTCGCCGCGACCGAACGACGAGCCCAGCGACATGTTGACGACGTCCATGTCGTTGTCCACGGCCCAGTCCAGGGCGGGTACGACGACGTCGGTCGAACCCTCGCAGCCGAAGACCCGGACGGCGTAGAGGTCGACCTGCGGCGCAACTCCGGGACCGACGCGGAAAGCGCTCGCAGGCAACGCGGAATCGTACGGTCCGGTGAACGCCGCTCCATCGGCGGTCACACCACCGCCGCCGGCGGTGCCGGCCACGTGCGAGCCGTGACCCCCGCAGTCCAGCGGATTGGCGTCAGGATGCGGCACCGGCTGATAGGCGTCGCTCCCCGGGTCGGCGTTGTAGTCATCGCCGACCAGGTCGATGCCCCCCTTCACGCGGGGTGCAGCCGGTCCATAGAGTGCCGGGTCGGCGGGCTGCTCCGAGGTCGCTGCCGCCGCCTCAAACGCCGCGACGGTTCCGGGACCGCCGAACGTGGCGTGCGTGTAGTCGATACCCGTGTCAATGATGGCGACCTTGACATTCTGACCCGTGTATCCCGTGCTCTCCCACACCTGCGGAACGCCCAGATAGGGCACCGAGACGGCGTTGTCGACCGTGTAGGTCCGCACGGGATGGACCGCCACGACACCGGGAAGCGACGCGACGGCGTCAAGCTGATCGGCGGGAACCGTGGCCTGGAATCCGTTGTACGCGGATTGCATCTGGGCCTGGATCTCGCCGCCCTTGTCGGTGATGTCCGCCTTGATCGAATCCTGAGCGCTCTTCAGCTTCCCCTTCACGGCGGCTTCCTCGGTCGTGCTGAGTTCGCGACCCGTGTCGGCCTGCACAACAGCGACGGGATCGCCGGTCATCTCGATGATGACGGCGACCCGGCCGTCTGGCCCTATGGATGCCGGCGAGAACGACGAATCGATCGTGCCACCTTCGCTCGAGCGGAAGCGCGACGAGGGATCTTCGTCGGGAGTTGCGGCCGACGCCGCGGTCGTCGAGATGAACGGCAGCGAGAGCGCGATAACGCCGGCTGCGGCCAGGATACGTCTGTGCAAAGTGGGAGCGCCTTTCACGATGATGCCCCACCGGGGTATGGCGGGACCGTATGCAGGAGGCTACGCGGCTCTCGCGAGTCTGCAGAAGCTCCGAGCCCCCGGGATGAGAGTATCCTCATCTCCGGATCCACTCGAACTCAGGCGATCCGCGTCCCGGGTGGCAGCACGCGCGCCGGTGTGCGTGTGCGAGCCCACGCCCACCACAACAAGCCTGCAGCCAGCACCACTTGCGCGCCGAGACCGACGAACCAGCTCGGCACGGTGTTCGCGATCGTCCCTTCGTAGTCGGGACTCTCGTACGAGCCGGACGTGTAGTAGTCGGGATTGCACTCATCCCAGCCCGGCTGCGTGGGCATCGGGCTCTGCGCGCTGCGGACGCTGTACTTCAGCCATCCGAAGATGTCGACCGGATTTCCGGCTCTGTCGTACCGGGTGGGCACGGCGTCAGCGAGGATGACGAAGGGGTTGGCGGCCAGCATCCACCAGACGTAGTCGAAGCGCGCCGTGCGCGAGGTCAACTGCTGCCACTCGCCGCACACCATCTGCTCCGGCTCATCCCAGCAGGTTTCCGACCCGTCACGACAGATCGGGTACCCCGTGTCGGGGTCGTACTCGGCCGTGCGGTAGCTGACGGTGTACTCCGTCGAGGCCGCGGCGCCGATCAGCCCGAAGCCGATCGCGGAGCCGGCGACGAGCGCCATGACCACCAGATAGGTCGCCGCGACCGAGAACAGCGGGCGCGCGAGGATGCCGGACAACCCCACGCCGATGGCCGAGATCACACCCGTCTCGACGATCAGCACGGCGAGCGAGACGATGACGGCGATCGGGTCGACATTGCCGGCGAAGGTGGCGATGACGAAGAACGGGGCCGCCACCGCGGTGAACGCGAGGCCCGTGATCCATGCCGCGACGAATTTCCCCAACAGGATCTCGCCCGTCGTGGCGAGGGTCACCTGCACGGGCGCGAGGGTTGCGGCATCGCGATCGCCGTTGATCGAATTGCCGGAGAGCGTCGGCGAGACCAGTACGACCAGCAGCAGAGTGATATAGACGACGACGGAGTACACGCCCGGGCCGGCGGTGCCCCACCCGCCGTACGAAAGGAAGGCGAGGACCGTCACACCGACCAGAAGCAGGGCGAAGATCCCCAGCAGCAGATACCAGGAGACCGTGCGCACGCGCTGCGTGAGTTCGAGTCGCGCGATCGTCCACAGCCGCGAGAAGCTCATCGCGTCCCCCCTTCGAGGTCGAGGAAGGTGTGTTCGAGCAGGCCCATCGCGGCCGAGAACTCCGCGACCGCCAGTCCCTCCCGCACGAGGGCGGTCAATCCCGCGGCGGCAGCCGCATCCGAATCGAACGATACGAGCAGATCGCGCCGGTCGATCGGGAGGAGAGCCGCATCCAGCCCCAGCGCCCGCGCGACCGGTACGACGGCAGCGCGTGCATCGAGATCGGCGAGGCGGATGCGCCAGGCGCGCTGGCGCCCGGCGGCGGCGGCGATCCGGTCGGCGCTGACCGTCACGCCCTGCTCGAGGAACACGGCATCATCGACGACTTCGTCGAGCTCGGAGAGGATGTGGCTCGAGATGAGGATCGTGCGCCCTTCGGCGGCGAACCGGCGCAGAAGCGTCCGAAGATCGATCCGCGCCTGCGGGTCCAGGCCCGACGCCGGCTCGTCGAGCAGGAGGACGCGCGGGTTGTGCACGAGCGCGCGGGCAAGCCCGAGGCGCTGCTTCTGCCCGCGCGAGAGCACGCGGGCGGGCGCGTCAGCGAGATCAGCGAGGCCCACCTCGGTCAGCAGCCGCGCTGCGCCGGCGGCGGCTTGGTCGCGATCGAGGTCGTACAGGCGTCCGGTCGTCACGAGCGTCTCGCGGGCCGTGAGCGATCCCCACGCGCCTTGGACGTCCGGCATCCACCCGAGAAGGGCTCGCGCGGCGGCCGGATCGGCGACGGGATCGACACCGCCGATGCGCAGCTCACCCGCGTCGGGCGCGAGCAGCGAGGCGAGCATGAGCAGGAGGGTCGTCTTGCCCGAGCCGTTCGGACCGACCAGACCCGTCACGGCGCCCTCGCGCACGTCGAGCGTGACGTCCCGGACGGCGTGGACGTCTCCGAACGAGCGACGCACGCCGCGGGCGACGATTCCGGCATCTGTCATGCCCTCACCCTACGGGGGCGCTATGGAGCGATCAACGAGGGATCAGTGAACTCTCAATCGTG
Organism: Microbacterium sp.; assembly: GCF_011620665.1. Classification (GTDB taxonomy): domain Bacteria; phylum Actinomycetota; class Actinomycetes; order Actinomycetales; family Microbacteriaceae; genus Microbacterium. Next base: position 21,293 of record NZ_WOYQ01000034.1, on the reverse strand, counting down.
CGAGCCGTGGAAGAACGCGACGCCCAGGTCGGCGTGATCGACGAAGAAGCCGTCGACGCCCGAATCCTTCAGGAACCGCCACTCGGCCTCGTAGTCTCCGAACGCCGCCCTGTCGCGTCCGCGGCGGAACTGCCCGACGAGGAAGTTGTTCTCGGGGCGGCAGGTCCAGGTGTACACGCGCAGTCCGCGGGCGTGCGCGTCGGCGACGACGGATGCCGGAGCATCCACCCGCCCCCTTCGGTCCGGCGCCAGGATGCTCCGCTTGTCGATGCTGATCCCGTCGACCCGGCCCACGAGTCCGTCGAGCCCGGTCGGCGTCATGAGCGACCCGTAGGTCGGCGCCGCTGCGCCCCGCGCAGCGATGAGGTCGGCGGGCGCTCCAGCAGCTTCGAGCAGGTAGATGTAGACCGCACGCACCCCTCTCTCGCGCAGCCGCATCAGGATGCCCGACTCGAACGACTCGATCGTCAGCGGCCAGCGGCCGGCATCCCACCCGCTCGCATGCAGTTCAGCCGTGATGAGTCCCGCATAGTCGAACCCGAGCCCCGTGAGGTAGGTCGCGTGCTTGATCTCGAGCACGACCCCGATCTCACGCCCCTGGTCGAGTGCCGCCTGCGCGACGAGGTCCAGCACGTCTCGGAGCCGGAGGATCGGCTGTTCGCCGTCGAAGGTGGCGCTGACGGAGCGCAGCTGCGGCAAGCGCTCACGGCAGCGGAGGGTCGCGAGCTCTTCCCACGTGAAATCCTCCACGAACCATCCGCTGAGCTCCCGGCCGTCCACGTTCTTGGTCGTGTGTCGGTCGGCGTACTCCGGGCGGTCGGCGACATCGGTCGTCGCGCCGATCTCCGTGTCGTGGCGGACCACGAGCACCCCGTCCCGCGAGACGACGATATCGGGCTCCACGGCATCCACCCCGAGAGCGAGGGCCAGGTCGTACGACGACCGCGAGTGCTCGGGCCGGTACCCCGGCGCACCACGGTGACCGATCACCAGGGCACGGCGGCGCGACATGACTTCAGGCTAGCGAGCACGGACCGGCATGCCACGTTCATGGCGGGCTCACAGCGCAGTTCCCGCCCCGCGGAACCCGCTTCGGATACGCTGGAACTCCGCAGGATTCCACTACGGCACACTTCGCATTGGAGAGAGACCACAATGGCCTCGAGCAGCAACCCCGCATTCAGCAACCCCGCCTTCCAGGAGCAGCGGCCCGGGCTGACCCCGCCGGCTGCCCACACCCAGTCCGTCGACCTGGCCGCCCAGGCTCAGATGGAGGGCGCATTCGCCGCCCCCGCAGCCGGCGCAGTCCAGACCGGACGAATGACCGTCGAGGACACCGTCGTCAAGACGGTCGCCCTGTTCGCCATCCTCCTGGTCACCGCCGTCGTCGGGTGGATCTGGACGATGGCGGGTGTCACACCCGACAACCCCTCGGGCATCAGCATCCTGCCGTGGATCGTCGGCGCACTCGGTGGCTTCGCGCTGTCGATGGCCGTCATCTTCACCTCGCGCAAGAAGGTCCGCCCGGGGCTGATCTTTGCTTATGCGGCCCTCGAAGGCCTCTTCATCGGCGGCATCTCGGCGTACTTCGAGTTCATCTGGCCGGGCATCGTGTTGCAGGCGACGATCGCGACCCTGTCGGTCGTCGGTGTGACGCTGGCCCTGTTCGCCAGCGGGAAGGTGCGAGCATCGAAGAAGGCCACGAAGGTCTTCATGATCGCGATGATCGGATACCTGGTCTTCTCGCTCGTCAACGTCGTCATGATGATGTTCGGTGCGTTCGGGTCAGGTTCCGCCTTCGGCCTCAACAGCCAGCCGAGCTTCATCTTCGGCATCCCGTGGGGCGTCATCATCGGCATCTTCGTCGTGATCATGGCGGCCTACTCGCTCGTCCTCGACTTCGACTCGATTCAGCAGGGCGTGCGCAACGGCGCTCCCCGCCAGTTCGCGTGGATGGGCGCCTTCGGCATCATGGTCACGGTCGTCTGGCTCTACGTTGAGCTCCTCCGCATGATCGCGATCCTCCGCGGCGATAGCTGACCCGCTCGCACGGAAGGCCCCGTCCGGTTCACCCCGGGCGGGGCCTTCCGCATGTGCGATCGTCGCCGTGTCCCACTCCCGTCGAGGGATGTCCCAGTTCCGGCGGGGGATGTCCCACTATCGGCCAGAAGGGGCGCCCTGAGCAGCCGAAAGTGGGACACGCGAGGGCGGGCGAGCGAAGACGAGCCGCCCTGCGCGGCGTGTCCCACTTCCTGCGCGGCGTGTCCCACTTCCTGCGCGGCGTGTCCC
>NZ_WOYQ01000034.1:0-18904 GCF_011620665.1 Microbacterium sp. | reverse complement strand
CCGGAGCCCGGAGCCCGATCCTCAGATCACCCGCTCGGGCATCCGTCCGCTCTGCTCACTCCCACTCGATGGTCCCCGGGGGCTTACTCGTCACATCGAGGACGACCCGGTTGACATCGCGGACCTCGTTGGTGATCCGGTTGCTGATCCTCGACAGCACGTCGTAGGGCAGCCGAGTCCAGTCCGCCGTCATCGCATCTTCCGACGAGACCGGACGCAGCACGATGGGGTGGCCGTAGGTGCGGCCATCGCCCTGGACGCCGACGGAGCGGACGTCTGCGAGCAGCACGACGGGACACTGCCAGATTTCGTCGTCGAGACCCGCTTCGGTCAGTTCTTCGCGGGCGATCGCATCGGCATCCTGCAACACCGCAAGCCGGTCAGCCGTGACCTCACCCACGATCCTGATCCCGAGGCCCGGCCCCGGAAACGGCTGCCGCCCGACGATTTCGGGCGGCAGGCCGAGCTCACGCCCGATTGCGCGGACCTCATCCTTGAACAGGGTCCGAAGCGGCTCGACCAGCTCGAACTGCAGGTCTTCGGGAAGGCCGCCCACGTTGTGGTGACTCTTGATGTTCGCGGTGCCGGTACCCCCGCCGGATTCGACGACATCGGGGTAAAGCGTCCCTTGCACGAGGAAGCGGATCGGCTCGCCCTCGGCGACTGCCTCGGCGACGAGGTCCGCCTGCGCTTTCTCGAATGCCCGAATGAACTCTCGCCCGATGATCTTGCGCTTCTGCTCGGGATCGGTGACCCCAGCAAGCGCTTCGAGGAAGGTCTCGCGGGCGTCGACCGTGATCAAACGCACACCGGTCGAGGCAACGTAGTCCTGCTCGACCTGCTCACGCTCGCCCTTGCGGAGGAGCCCATGGTCGACGAATACGGCCACGAGCTGGTCGCCGACCGCCTTGTGCACGAGCGCAGTGGAGACCGCCGAGTCCACCCCGCCGGACAGCGCCGAGAGCACGCGCGCATCACCCACCTGCGCCTGGATCTTCGCCACCTGCTCAGCGATCACGTTGCCGCTGTTCCAGTCGGAGGCGATTCCGGCCGCTTTGTGCAGGAAGTTGACGAGGACGTCCTGGCCGTAGTCGGAGTGCTTGACCTCGGGGTGCCACTGCACGCCGTAGAAGCACTTCTCGGCGTTGCCGAAGGCTGCCACCGGAGTCGCTGCGGTCGAGGCGAGCACGTCGAAGCCGGTGGGCGCCTCCGAGACCAGGTCGCCGTGGCTCATCCACACGTTCTGCCTGGCGGGCTGCCCGCCGAGCAGCAGGCCGCCGTCACCCGCCAGGACGACGTCGGTCGCCCCGTACTCGCGCAGCCCCGTATTCGCGACGACCCCGCCCAGCTGGCGGGCCATCACCTGGAAGCCGTAGCAGATGCCGAGCGTCGGGATGCCGAGCTCGAGCACCCCGGCATCCAGCGCGGGCGCCCCCGGCTCGTACACGGAAGAAGGGCCGCCGGACAGCACGAGCGCAAGCGGCCTGCGCTCGGCGACCTCCGCAGCAGTGACGGTGTGCGGGACGATCTCGCTGTAGACACCGGCCTCGCGCACGCGGCGAGCGATGAGCTGCGCGTACTGCGCGCCGAAGTCGACGACCAGCACGGGCCGTTGATCAGTCTGGGTCTCGGCGGTCACCCGGTGCCCTCGGGGATGAGCACGGATGCCGCCTCGCGCTCGGCGAGGTAGGTCTTGACCTCGCGGGCGACGCGAGCCTCCATGAAGAACGACAGGAAGGGGATGACACCCCCCAGCGCGAGCGTGATGAAGCGCAGGAAGCCCCACCGCAACAGGCTCCACACGCGGAAGCAGGCGAAGAGGTACACCACGTAGAACCATCCGTGGAGGATCAGGATCCCGAGCGAGAGGTTCACGCCGTCGCCAGTCGACTCGGCTCCTGTTGCCGTCTCGATCACCGGTGCGAACCAGAGGAAGCCGCCGGAGCCGCCGAGGAACAGCTCATGACCGAAGCCGTACTTGATCACCATCTCCGTCACCAACAAGAGCAAGCCGACGCCGGTGACGACAGAGGCAACCTGGTAGAACTTCAGCGCCCCGCGGATCGCCGGGAACGTGGCGAGTTTTGGCTGAGGCATGCGGTCCAGTCTACTGAACCGGTCCGGTGCGCTCTTCCAGATCCTCGAGCTCTTTCTCCCACGCGTCCCGCGCAAGGCGGTACCACATGTAGAACGCGAAGCCGGCGAAGATCACCCACTCCACTGCGTAGAAGATGTTGAGCCAGTTCACCGGAGTGGCTTCATCGGGCGCCGGAGAGTCGATCTCGACAACGCCCTCCGGCAGAGCGAATCCGGTCGTGTCGACGTCGGCGACCAGGTAGGGCCGGTACACGTCCAGCCCTGCCACATCGCTCCACTGGCTGAGCAGGGCTGCCGGGGACATCCGGGTCATCTCCGCCGCCAGCGCGCCGGCCGACGGGAGCGCCGGGCCCTCGTCCGAGATGAGCCGCCCGGTCAGCGTCACGGCCACCGGGTCGGGTTCGGCCGCGAGCGCAGACGCCGCGGCATCGGCCGACTGGCGTGTGGGCGCCCAGCCGATCGCGACAGCCAGCAACGCCTCGGGGTCACCGGACGCCGAACCGGGCTCGGGGTCGGCGCGGAACTGTCCGGTCACCCAATAGCCCTCGGTGCCGCCGTTGAAGCGCGACGAGACGACGAGGAAGTCGGTCGGATGCCAGCTGCCGCTCACCTCGACCCGCTGACCGACGCGCGGCTCGGGGAGGTACTTTCCGGGCGAGACGACCTCGCCGAGCGGCTGCACAACCTCGGTGGCTCCCGGCGGCGGCGGATCGGAGTCGATCGCTCGCGCCAGCTGCCACTGGCCGAGCCAGGCGAACAGCGCGGCGACGGCGAGGGCGAACACGAGCATCCCGATCCACCAGGGACGCAGCATGACCTCGCGGAGCGTCGGGGGAAATCCCTCCGCAGCTTCGGGTACCGGGGCGACGCGAGACATCAGTGAGCGTCGTACGGCGCGACAACGACCTCGACGCGCTGGAACTCCTTGAGGTCGGAATACCCGGTCGTGGCCATCGACTTGCGCAGCGCGCCGATGAGGTTCGCGGTGCCGTCGGCTACCAGCGCCGGCCCGTAGAGGATCTGCTCGAGAGGACCCACCTGGCCGACCCGGACGCGCCTGCCGCGAGGAAGCTTGGCGTGGTGGGCCTCGGGCCCCCAGTGGAAGCCCTGGCCGGGTGCGTCGGTTGCACGCGCGAGCGCGACACCGAGCATGACCGCGTCCGCGCCCATCGCGAGCGCCTTGACGATGTCGCCCGAGGTGCCCACTCCGCCGTCGGCGATGACGTGGACGTAGCGTCCGCCGGACTCGTCCAGGTAGTCACGGCGCGCGCCCGCGACGTCCGCGACCGCCGTGGCCATCGGGGCGTGGATGCCGAGGGTCGCGCGCGTCGTCGAGGCGGCGCCCCCGCCGAAACCGACGAGGACGCCCGCAGCCCCGGTGCGCATGAGGTGAAGCGCGGCGGTGTACGTCGAAGCGCCGCCGACGATGACGGGAACGTCGAGGTCGTAGATGAACTTTTTGAGGTTCAGCGGCTCGAGCTCGCTGGAGACGTGCTCGGCCGACACAGTCGTCCCGCGGATGACGAACAGGTCGACGCCCGCGGCGACGACCGTCTCGTACAGGTCCTGCGTGCGCTGGGGAGTGAGCGCCCCGGCCACGGTCACGCCCGCGTCCCGGATCTCGGCGAGTCGGTCCCGTATGAGTTCGGGTTTGATCGGTTCGGCGTAGAGCTCCTGCATGCGCCGGGTGGCGTCGGCATCCGAGAGGCTGGCGATCTCGGCGAGCAGCGGTGCGGGGTCGTCGTAGCGGGTCCACAGGCCCTCGAGGTCGAGGACGCCGAGACCGCCGAGCTGACCGAGCATGATCGCGGTGCGGGGACTCATGACGGAGTCCATCGGCGCGCCGAGCACCGGAATCCCGAAACCGTACGCGTCGATCGACCAGGACGTCGAGACGTCCTCGGGGTTGCGGGTTCGCCGCGACGGCACGACCGCGATGTCGTCGAATACGTAGGCCCGGCGGGCGCGCTTGGCGCGGCCGAGCTCGATCTCCATGCTCACGCTTTCAGCCTACCCGCGGTCCCCACCGGCCCGGTCTCCGCAGAATGCCGCCAGCGCCGCATCCAACGCCAACGGCCGCTCCGGTGCGGCGTTCGGGTGATGCTCCGGTAACTCCGGCGGCGGTGAGCGCTCAGCGCTTGTAGTTCGGGGCCTCCACCACGATCTGGACGTCGTGGGGGTGGGACTCCTTCAGGCCTGCGGCGGTGATGCGCACGAACTTCCCCTTGGCCTTGAGCTCCTCGATCGTGCGGGCGCCGACGTAGAACATCGACTGGCGCAGTCCCCCGACGAGTTGGTATGCGACCGCCGAGACAGGTCCGCGATACGCGACCTGGCCCTCGATGCCCTCGGGAATGAGCTTGTCGTCGCTGGGCACATCAGCCTGGAAGTAGCGATCCTTCGAGTACGAGGTCTTCTTGCCGCGGGTCTGCAGTGCTCCGAGTGAGCCCATTCCGCGATAGAGCTTGAACTGTTTTCCGCCCTGGAAGACGATCTCGCCGGGCGATTCGTCTGTTCCCGCCAGCAGCGAGCCGAGCATCACGGTATCCGCGCCGGCGACGAGAGCTTTGGCGATATCACCGGAGTACTGCAGGCCACCATCGGCGATGATCGGGATGCCGGCGTCGCGCACGGACTGGAATGCCTCCCAGATCGCCGTGACCTGCGGCACTCCGACGCCGGCCACGATGCGCGTCGTGCAGATCGAGCCCGGCCCGACGCCGACCTTCACGGCGTCGACTCCGGCGTCGATGAGGGCCTGCGCACCCTCGCGCGTTGCGACGTTTCCGCCGACGATGTCGATGCCATCGAACGAGGAGTCTGCCCGCAGGCGACGGACCATGTCGATCACGCCCGCTGACTGACCGTTGGCCGTGTCGACGACGAGCACGTCCACGCCCGCGTCCCGCAGCGCCTCCGCGCGCTCCCACGCGTCGCCGAAGAACCCGATCGCCGCGCCGACTCGCAGACGACCGTGCTCGTCCTTGGTGGCCAGCGGATACTTCTCGCTCTTGTCGAAGTCCTTGATGGTGATGAGCCCCGCGAGCTTTCCGTCACCATCGATGAGCGGCAGCTTCTCGACGCGGTGCCGGGCGAACAGGGCGATGACCTCGCCCGCGCCGATCCCGACGCGCCCCGTGATGAGGCCCTCGGAGGTCATGACGTCGCGCACCTTGGTCGTCTGGCGCTCGAAGCCCGAAACGAAGCGCATGTCACGATTGGTGATGATTCCCAGCAGTCGTCCGTCGTCATCGACGACGGGCAATCCGGAGATGCGGTACTGCGCGCACAGCGCGTCGACCTCATCGATCGTCGCGTCCGGGCTCGTCGTGATCGGGTCAGTGATCATGCCGGATTCGCTGCGCTTGACGCGGTCCACCATCGACGCCTGCTCGGCGATCGAGGCGTTCCGGTGCAGGATGCCGAGACCTCCTTCGCGGGCGATCGCAATCGCCATGCGCGCCTCGGTGACGGTGTCCATCGCGGCGGACAGCAGCGGCGTGGCGACCGTGATGCGACGGGTGGCCCGCGAGGACGTGTCGGCCTCGGACGGGATGACGTCGGTGTGTCCCGGGAGGAGCAGGACGTCGTCGTAGGTCAATCCGATAAAGCCGAACGGGTCGTTGTGGTCCATGGCTCTCCTGCATGTATTCGGGCTGTACCGATTCTAAGGCGGATAGACCGGGAATAATTCCGGTCCAGCCCAGGCGTACAGGGCGATCGCGGGGCGGCGGACAGGGGGGACCAATAGGCGAAACAAAGCGGACACATTACGCTCGTACCGTCGTAGTCACTGCCGACTGCGGCCGCATCACCCACACCAGGTGCGCCGGACTGGAGGATTCGTGAGACCCACGACCGTCACCGCACGCGATTCGAAGCGATGGATTGTGCTGTTTCTGGGCGCCTTGCTGTCGGCCGGGCTGCTCTTGCTCAGCACTCCGATGGCTGCGCACGCCGCCGCCCCCGACACACCCGGAGCCGATCAGGAGCAGACGGACTTCTACTTCGGGGGCGTCATCACGTTCGCCGAGAAACCTGTGCCGGACGTGACGATGTCGGTCTCCGGCGGCGGATTCGAGGCTCAGACGATCACCGACGCAGAAGGCAAGTGGCGCCTGTACGTGCCCGAGAAGGACACTTACACGCTCACGGTCGGCGAAGACACCCTTCCCGAGGGCGTCATCGTCGATGCGACCCAGCTCGCTGAAGGCCTGCAGCCCATCCAGGGAACCACGGGGTCGTTCGAGGTCGAGTTCGGACTCACCAAGACGAAGATCGTGAATCTCTTCCTCGGGGCCGGCGAACGCGTCACGCAGTCCTTCGTCGATCAGCTCGCGGTGCGCCTCGTCAACGGCCTCAACTTCGGGCTCCTGCTGGCGCTGGCGGCTATGGGCGCGGCCCTCATCTTCGGCACCACCGGATTGTCGAACTTCGCCCACGGCGAGATGGTGACCTGGGGAGCCCTGGTGGCGATGGTCTTTTCCACCACGTGGCAGCTGCCACTGTGGCTGGGAATCCTCGCGGCCGTCCTGGGGGGTGCCGCGCTGGGGCTCGTCACGGATATGGGCCTATGGCGCCCTTTGCGCCGCCGCGGGCTCGGCGCAGTGCAGCTGATGATCGTCTCGATCGGCTTGTCGCTCGCGCTGCGCTATGTGTACCAGTTCTTCGTCGGCGGCAAGACGTATCAGCTGCCCGGAGCCAGTCCCGCACCGATCCAGTTGGGACCGATCTCGCTCTCCTACATCGATCTGATCAGCATGGGGGTGAGCATCGTCGTGATCTGCGCCGTCGCCTTCTTCCTGTTGCGCACCCGCATCGGCAAAGCCACCCGCGCGATTTCCGACAACCCGCAGCTGGCGGCGGCATCCGGAATCGACGTGGACCGGGTCGTGCGGATCGTCTGGGTGATGGCAGGCACGCTCGCCGCCATCTCCGGCGTGCTCTGGGCATACTTCCGCCCCGGCGTGCAGTGGAACATGGGCACGCAGATGCTACTGCTCATCTTCGCTGCGATGACCCTCGGTGGGCTCGGCACGGCTTTCGGCGCGCTGCTGGGCTCGCTCATCGTCGGGGTGGTGGTCGAAACGTCCACCCTGTGGATTCCGTCCGACCTCAAGTACGCGGGAGCCCTGGTCGTGCTGATCCTCATCCTGCTGGTGCGTCCACAGGGTCTGCTCGGTCGTAAAGAAAGGCTGGGGTAACCGCCATGGATTGGGCCTCCATCCTCTCCAACACGCTCAGCTACCTGCTGAGCCCGGTCACGATCGCCTATGCCCTCGCGGCCACCGGCCTCGCCGTGCACTTCGGCTACGCGGGTCTGCTGAACTTCGGCATGGCCGGGTTCATGGCCCTCGGCGCCTACGGATACGCGATCTCGGTGCTGACCTTCGGCCTACCGTGGTTCCTCGCCATGCTCGTGGGCCTTCTGCTCGCGGCACTGTTCGCGGTGATCCTCGGCGTGCCCACCCTGCGTCTGCGCGCCGATTATCTCGCGATCGTGACGATCGCCGCGGCCGAGATCGTGCGCCTGCTCTTCACGACGCAGATCTTCGACGAATGGACCAATTCTGCCGACGGCCTCGGCAACTACAACGGCAGCTTCCAGTCGTCCAATCCCTTCCCGGTGCTGCCCACAGGCGAGAAGTACGGCTGGGGACCCTGGCAGTACACAGCCCAGCAGCTCTGGGTGGTCGTCTTCGGCGTGCTCACACTGGCGCTGTCGATCTTCGTCGTGTGGTCGCTGATGCGCAGCCCGTGGGGCCGAGTCCTCAAGGGCATCCGCGAAGACGAGGATGCCGTGCGCTCACTCGGAAAGAACGTCTTCGCCTACAAGATGCAGGCCCTCGTGATCGGGGGCGTGATCGGCGGTCTCGGCGGCATTGTCTACGTGCTCCCTTCGGCGGTCATCCCGTCGAGCTACACGACGGCGCTGACATTCTTCCTCTGGACGATCCTCCTGCTCGGCGGAGCATCGACGATCTTCGGACCATCGGTCGGTGCCGTCATCTTCTGGATGGTCATGGCGCTGCTCGGCAATCTGCTGCCCGAGATGGCGAAAGCCGGATGGCTGCCGATGACGGACATCCAGGCCGGGACTCTCCGATACATCCTGGTGGGCGTCGCGCTCATGCTCCTCGTGATCTTCAGTCCGCAGGGAATCCTCGGCGACAAGAGGGAGACGACCTTTGTCAAATGATCCGCACCCGGTGGATGCCGCGGCATCCACCGAACCGGCCCCGATGACCGGCAGCGTCCCACGCCCGAAATCGACCGGTCTGGCCAAGGGCGACCCTGTGCCCGGCGTGCCGAAGGTCGATCCGATCATGGTGATCGACAATGTCACACGGCGCTTCGGAGGCCTGACCGCGGTCGACGTCGAGCACCTCGAGATCCCGCGCAACGCCATCACTGCCCTGATCGGCCCGAACGGCGCCGGCAAGACCACCCTGTTCAACCTGCTCTGCGGCTTCGACAAGCCGAACACCGGCGCCTGGTCCTACGACGGGCAGAACCTCGCCGGCATACCGGCCTTCAAGGTCGCGCGGATGGGGCAGGTGCGCACCTTCCAGCTGACGAAGGCGCTTTCGTTGCTCACGGTTCTGGAGAACATGAAGCTCGGCGCGGGCGGTCAGAAGGGCGAGCGGTTCTGGCAGTCCTTCCTCCCTGCCACCTGGCGCGGCCAAGAGAGCGCCAACGAAGAGAAAGCGCGCGGGCTCCTCGCCCGCTTCAAGCTAGATGCCAAGGAGAAGGACTTCGCGGCGTCGCTCTCGGGCGGCCAGCGCAAGCTCCTCGAGATGGCCCGCGCGCTTATGAGCGACCCCAACCTGGTCATGCTCGATGAGCCCATGGCCGGGGTGAACCCGGCGCTCACTCAGTCGCTCCTCGACCACATCCTCGATCTGAAGGACCTCGGAGTGACCGTGCTGTTCGTCGAGCACGACATGCACATGGTGCGCCACATCGCCGACTGGGTCGTCGTGATGGCCGAGGGCAGGGTCGTCGCCGAAGGACCGCCGGCCACCGTCATGGAGGACAAGGCGGTCATCGACGCGTACCTCGGCAGCCACCAGGACGTCGATCTGGGCGTGGTCACCGGCCGCGTCTCGGGTGAACTCGACACGTCTGCCATCGCACTGCTCGAGGAGATCGAAGCGGACGAGGCTGCGGCGATCGCCGACGCCGAAGAGGAGAAGAAGTGAGCACCCCCGCCCACGCACTCACGCCCACCGATGGTCCGTCGACGGCGGACATCGTCGTCGACGTCACCGACCTCACCGCCGGCTACCTTCCCGGCATCAACATCATCAACGGCGCCAACCTGGTCGCCCGCAAGGGCGAGCTGATCGGGATCATCGGGCCCAATGGTGCCGGCAAGTCGACCCTGCTCAAGGCGATCTTCGGCATGGTGAAGGTACGCGGGGGAGACATCACCCTCAACGGCGAGTCGATCGTAGGCTTGAAGGCCGACAAGCTCGTGGAGCGCGGAGTGGCCTTCGTGCCGCAGAACAACAATGTCTTCCCGTCTTTGTCGATCGAAGAGAATCTGCAGATGGGACTCTTCCAAAACCCGAAGATCTACGCCGAACGCCTCGAGTTCGTCACCGGGATCTTCGCGGAGCTCGGCAAGCGACTGAAGCAGCGCGCCGGCTCACTCTCCGGCGGCGAACGGCAGATGGTGGCCATGAGCCGCGCCCTCATGATGGACCCGTCGGTGCTGCTCCTGGACGAGCCGAGTGCGGGGCTGTCCCCCGTCCGACAGGACGATGCGTTCATCCGCGTCTCCGACATCAACAAGGCGGGCGTGACGACCATCATGGTCGAGCAGAATGCGCGACGCTGCCTGCAGATCTGCGACCGAGGCTACGTGCTCGATCAGGGGCGCGATGCCCATCACGGCACCGGCCGTGCCCTGCTGAACGACCCGCAGGTCATCGGTCTCTACCTGGGCACGCTCGGCGAGGACGACGCCGCTCACTGAGCCCCGCTCCGCCGGGCGACCCGGACCAACGGAACGGGCCCCGGATTGCTCCGGGGCCCATCCCATGTCGCGTGAGAACTCAGCGGGTCTCGATACGCGTGTGCATGTTGTCGGCACCGTACTGGAAGATGCCGATCGATGCCTCCGTCGGGTCGCCCGCATCGTCGAACGTGACCGGTCCGGAGTAGCCGTCGTAGTCGGCCACGCCACCGTCGAGGATGATGTCGGCGCACTCGGCGAACGACGTGCACTTCGTGCCGTCACCGCTGCCGCCGGACACTTCCTGCAGCTTGGTCGCGATGTCCGGACCCGTCGTCGAGCCCGCCGCCAGCGAGGCCAAAGCCAGCAGGATAACCGCATCGTAGGACTCAGCAGCGTACGAGTAGTCATCGAGAGCGGTGTTGCCGGCGTCCGTCCAGGCCGTGTTCAGGCGCTCCTTGAAGTCATCCTCGAGTACCGGTCCGGGCGTCGTGCCTTTCGCACCCTCGAGCGAGACTGCGACGTCGGCACCCCACTGCTTGAGGTTTCCGTCGACGAGGTAGAAGTTCTTCGCATCCTCGCCGGCGTTGACCAGCAGCGGCGCGATCGTCGCGAACTGGTCGAACGTGATGAGCACGATCGCGTCGGGGTTGGCTGCCGTAACGGTCGCCACCTGGGCGTCGAACGAGCTGTCGCCGTCGTTATATGACGCCTCGGCCACGACGGTGCCGCCGGAGGCCTCGAAGACCTCCTTGACGACCCCGAAGAGGCCCGTTCCATAGGCATCATTCTGGTAGATGATCCCGATGTTCTTGTGGCCGTCTTCGGCGATCAGGTTGCCGAGCACCTCGCCCTGGAGCAGATCGCTCGGCGCGGTGCGCCAGTACAGATTGTCATCTTCCCACGTGGTGAAGTCGGGCGAAGTGTTGGCGGGCGAGAAGGTGACGATGCCGGCTGCGACGTTGGAGTCGAGGAAGAGCTTCGTGACGCCCGACGCTGCGGCGCCGATCATGGCGGACACCCCGGCGTTCTGGAGCTTGGGGACCGTGGTCTCGAACGCCTTGTTGTCGGCGTCTCCCGAGTCACCCGGAGTGAAGTCGACCGTAAGACCCTTGGCGGCCTCGTTGACCTCGTTGACGGCCAGCAGCGCGCCGGCCTCCTCGGGCGGGCCGAGGAACGCAAGACTACCGGTCTGGGGCAGAACGCTTCCGATCTTGAGGGTCAGGTCCTCGACGGGAGCGCTGCTCTCGGATGGGGTGGTGGTTCCTCCGCCGGCGCAGCCGGCGAGAAGGACCGCGCTGACGGCGACGACGGCGATGCCGCCAAGTGCCTTGCCGGCGCGTGAACGTGTGAAGACGCTCATGTTGCTCCTTGGTGTAGGTGAACACGGGGCCGCACGGGAACCGCCCCAGTGGCTCAAACCTAATCGCCGTGCGGTCTCCCGAGTGTTGCAACGTGTTAACGACGTGTAACGCGACGCAATCGTTACCTTCCGCGCGAGCACGCGGCGGGAGCATCGTCAGAACATCGAGCCGATCACCGTCGCGCGACTTCTGCGCGCGGCACGGAGAGAATCGACCGTGAGGACGATGAGCGCGACCCAGACCAGGGCGAACCCGACCCATCGCTCCAGCGGCATGGGCTCCTGGAGGATCCAGGCGCCGGTGATGAACTGAAGAATCGGGGCGAGGAACTGAAGCAGGCCGATGGCGCTCAGCGGCGCGCGCCGCGCGCCGGCGGCGAACAGCAGCAAGGGGATCGCGGTGATGGCGCCGGCGAGCAGCAGCAGAACCGTGTGCCCGGCCCCGAGCGTCCCGATCGTGAGGCCCGTCGTCGCGCCGACGACGGCGAGTTGAATGCCGGCCACGGGCGCCAGCCAGAGCGACTCGAGCGTGAGGCCGCTGACGGCGTCGACGCGCGGTCCGATCTGCTTCTTGACGAGCCCATAGGTGCCGAAGCTGGCCGCGAGCGTCAGCGCGATCCACGGGACGGCGCCGTAGCCCACGACGATCACGATGACGGCGAGTGTCGCGATCCCGATGGCGACCCACTGCGCGATGCGCAGCCGCTCCTTCAGAACCAGGACCCCGAGCAGCACCGTCACGATCGGGTTGATGAAGTAGCCGAGGCTTCCCTCGATCACGTGGCCGGTCAGGGTGCCGATGAGGAACACCTGCCAGTTCACGTAGATCAGCAGGCCAGCGATGATCGTCCAGAACACCAGCCGGCGATCCCGCAGGATCGCGACGAGCTTTCCCCACGTGCGCGTGACAGTCAGAAGGATTGCGCAGAACGCCAGCGAGAACAGGATGCGCCAACTGACGACCTCCCAGGGCCCCGTGGGTGCCAGCGTGAGGAAGTACAGGGGCATGAAGCCCCAGAGGAAGTTGGCGCCGAACGCGTAGGCGCCGCCGAGACGCTCCTCGCGGGCGTTCTCGTCAGGTGTCATGGGTCCAAGCCTAGAACGGTCGTGACAGACTCCGCGCCACCTCGGCCGCGACATCCTGCTCGCCGAGTGAAACAGCGAAGGCCCCCGGAGCGATCCGAGGGCCTTCGAGTGCGACCGAGGTCAGCGGACGACGACCGCCAGGACGTCGCGAGCCGACAGGACGAGCAGTTCGTCGCCGCCGAACTTCACCTCGGTGCCGCCGTACTTGCTGTAAATGACGCGATCTCCGACGGCGACGTCGAGGGGCACGCGGTTGCCGTTGTCGTCGATGCGACCCGGTCCGACCGCCATGACCTCGCCCTCCTGGGGCTTCTCCTTGGCGGTGTCGGGGATGACGAGGCCACTGGACGTGACCTGCTCAGCCTCGACCTGCTTGATGACGATGCGGTCTTCGAGCGGCTTGATGGAAACCGACACGGTCTACCTCTTTCTTGCTGGGCGTAGAACTTCAAGACTGATTGGCACCCACACCGGTGGAGTGCTAACTCAAGTCTAGGGCGCTGTTGGCACTCATGCAACGCGAGTGCCAATCTTGACGGCGACGTGCGCCATAGGCTGGCCGAGTGGACCGCGCCGAACTGACCGCACTGCTGACCCCCGAGGGGTTGCGGCTGGTCGATGAACTCGGCGCGATCGACTCGGCCGGCGAGGTGGCCGCCGCCGTATCCCGGCTGCGTGCGAAGGGGTTGACCCCCGATCTCGTGTCGGCCGCCGTCGGACAGGCCCGACTGCGCACACGCGCACGAACGAAGTTCGGAGCGTTCGCCGAGCGGATGCTCTTCACTCGAGCCGGGCTCGAACAGGCGACGCGACTGGAGATCGCCGCCCGCCACGCGGGACGGTTCCGTGACGCCGGCCTCAACCATGTCGCCGACCTCGGCTGCGGCATCGGCGGCGATGCACTCGGACTCGCCGGCATCGGGCTGCAGGTGCTCGCGGTCGACGCGGACGAAATCACGGCGGTGCTGGCCGCGTACAATCTCGCCCCGTTCAGCGGCTCGGTCACGGTGCAGCACGCGCGCGCAGAGGACGTATCGCTCGAGGACGTCAACGCGGTCTGGCTCGACCCGGCGCGGCGCGCCGCGGGCCACGGCTCGACCCTGCGCCTCGGCGCCGACGAGTGGTCACCTCCGCTGGAGTGGGTCTTCGACGTCGCCGCACGCATGCCCGCGGGCGTGAAGCTCGGCCCCGCGTTCGATCGCCGCCGGATCCCGGGCGACGCGGAAGCGCAATGGATCAGCGTGGACGGTTCGACGATCGAGCTCGTGCTGTGGACCGGGGCGCTCGCGCGGCCCGGAGTGCGGCGCGCGGCGCTCGTGGTGCGCGGCGGCACCGGTGCCGAACTGACGGCATCCACCGACACCGTCGACGCGCCCGTCCGACCGCTCGCCACCTACCTGCACGAACCGGAGGGTGCCGTCATCCGCGCACGATTGATCGGCGAGGTCGCACGCGCTCTCGACGCGGGGATGCTGAGCGAGGGCATCGCGTACCTGACCGGAGACGCTGCGCTCACAAGCCCGTTCGTGCAGTCGTTCCGCGTTCGCGAGCAGCTGCCGACCGACGTCCGCGCCCTCGCACGCGCGCTTCGCGAGCGGGACATCGGCACGCTGGAGATCAAGAAGCGCGGCGTCGACATCGATCCCGCGACCCTGCGGACGAAGCTCAAGCTCCGCGGCGACGGATCGGCGACGCTGTTCCTGACGCGCGCCGCAGGATCCCGGGTGGCGATCCTCGCCGACCGGCTGTGAGTCAGCGCACGACCCTCCCCGAGCAGGTCAGCCGAAAGGCGGTCCCTGAGTCGAGGCCCACCACAGCCAGGCTGAGCTGTAGACGAGCGACAGCACGCTGAGGCACAGCCCCCACACCGCCGCAGACCGCGACTCCCACGGGCGGCGCAGTGCAACGATCGCGAGCCCGGCGCCGATGAGTCCGATGGGGAATCCCCAGCCTACGAAGAACGACACGATCAAGCCGAGGATCGCGAAAGTGAGCGCCCACCCCGCGCTCCGGGGCAGCGCCACGGATGCCGGCACCTCGGCGGTTCCGCTATGCGATTGCGTGGCCGGCACCGGCTCGGCGGCCGCGTCAGGATCACTCATTCGCCCACTCCCACCTGAATCTCGGTCACGGGGAGGGTCGAATCGGCACCGAAGTCCAGTGTCGATTCGGGACGCCCGCTACGGATGAGTTCCGAAGCGAGCGCGGCGATCATCGCACCGTTGTCGGTGCAGAGGCTGAGGGGCGGAATCCGCACGGCTACCCCGGCCGCGGCGGCGCGTTCCAGCGCGACGTCGCGAAGGCGCCGATTGGCGATCACACCGCCCCCGAGCAGCAGACGAGGGACATCGTGACGTGCGCAGGCATCCAGCGCCTTCGTCACCAGAACATCGACGACCGCTTCGCGGAACGACGCCGCGACATCCGCGATGTCGACGCCCTCGTCCTCGTGCTGCTCGACCCAGCGGGCGACGGCGGTCTTCACCCCGGAGAACGAGAAGTCGTAGCGGCGGGTGGCCATGTCGGATGCGCGGGAAAGTCCTCGGGGGAACCGGATGGCATCGCGGTCTCCGCTCGCGGCGACCCGGTCGATCTCGGGACCGCCCGGGTAGGGGAGTCCGAGAATTCGGGCGATCTTGTCGAAGGCCTCGCCGGCGGCATCGTCCATCGTTTCACCCAGCATTTCGACATCGGTGACGAGGTCACGAACGAGCAGGAGAGACGTGTGCCCGCCGCTGACGAGCAGCGCGACCGTCGGATACTCAACGTCGTCGCCGGTCAGGAGGTCGGCTGCGATGTGACCGACGAGGTGGTTGACCGCGTACAGCGGCTTGCCGAGGCTCACCGAAAGTCCCTTGGCCGCGCCGACGCCGACCATCAGGGCGCCGGCCAGTCCGGGGCCGCTGGTCACGGCAACGGCATCGAGTTCGTCCAGCCGGATGCCAGCCTCGGCCACTGCCGCCTCGATCGCGGGCTGCAGTGCCTCCAGATGCGCGCGAGCGGCGACCTCGGGCACCACACCGCCGTAGCGCGCGTGTTCGTCCATCGAGCTGGCGATCGTGTTGCTGAGCAGGGTACGACCGCGGACGATGCCGATGCCCGTCTCGTCGCAACTCGTCTCGATACCCAGCACGAGCGGCGCCGCGTCGCTCATGAGCGCACTCCCGCATCCTTGGTCGACGCCGACACCCACTGGGAGAGATCGAGCTTCATCACGACGGCATCCACGTCGTCGGGCTGGTAGTAGCGCGGCCGGCGCGCGATCTCGACGAAGCCCTCTGACGCGTACAGAGCCGTCGCGACCGGGTTGTCGGCGCGTACCTCGAGGAAGACCTCTCGCGCACCGCGCTCGTGTGCGGTCGTCAGCAGCGCCCTCAGGAGCTCACGGCCTCGCCCGCGACCACGGGCCGAAGCAGCGATTGCGATGGTCTGGATATCGGCAGCGGCAGCCCCATCCACCGCTCGCAGCCCGCCATACCCGAGGAAGACCCCGGCTTCTTCGAGAACCAGGTAGCGGCCGTGGCGCGACGCGACCTCTTCGCGCATCGTCGCCTCGCTCCAGGCATCCGCCTCGAACGACGTGCGCTCGAGGTGCATGATGGCGGGCAGGTCGGATGCCGTCGCCTCCCGCACGCTCATGTGCCCACCCGCTTCGGCGCGGTCGGGAGCGTGACATCGGGTGGCCGCAGATAGAGAGGCTCAGGTCCGCTGAGCACGCGGCCGACCGCATGGGCACGGCCGGCGGCCAGGCCGATCATTGCGGCCGAAATGGCTGTGGTGTCGCGCCGCTCTGCCCCCAGAGCGGCCAGCGCGGCGTCCGTGTGATCGCGGGGCGTGAGAGAAGGTCCTGCGACGCGGATCGGCAGGGCGTCGTCATCGAGACCGTCGTACACCGAGAAGGCGAACTCACGGCGTCGCGCGTCGGTGACGACCGCGAAGCGGGGAGCATCGGCGAACGGAGCGGCCAGCACGACGGCGAGTGCGGCAGCATCGTGGCTCGGGACCGCGATCACCGGCAGCCCGCGCCCGAGAGCGAAGGCGCGCGCGGCGGCGATTCCGACCCGCAGCCCCGTGAACGGCCCCGGGCCCATGCCCACAGCGACATGCGTCACCTCGATCGGTCCGGGAGCACCCGCCCCGGTCGTGCCATCGGCCGCATTCGCAAGTGCCGTCTCGATCAGCGTGCCGATCACCTCCGCGTGGCCGAGGGGATCGGCCCTGGATACCTCGGCGTGCACGACGCCGTCCGATCCGACGACGGCCACGGATGTGCCGAGCGAGGTGTCGATGCCGAGGATCACCCCTCCAGGGTATCCGGGCGGCGGCTCACGGCCGGCGAGAGACCCGCAGGGTCCTCGGTGCGGCATCCTCCATGTCTGCGACGTGCGGGCCTGCTGTCCCGCACGCCGTGTCGACACCCGTGCCCGACCACCCGCGCTCGATCTCGATCTCCCACCATGCGTCGGCGACAGCAGCCGCGTACGGGGCGGCCCATTCGGCGATCACGACGGAGCGTGCGAAGTCGATGTCGAGATCATCGAGTTCACCGTCGGTGCCGAGCCGGTACGCATCGACGTGCACGAGCGAGGGGCCCTCCCCCAGCGACGGGTGCGTGCGCGCGATCACGAACGTCGGACTCTGAATCGGTCCGCGCACCCCGAGGCCCTCACCGATGCCTCGGGTGAGAGTCGTCTTGCCCGCACCGAGCGGTCCGGTGAGCACGACGAGGTCCCCGCCGCGCAGCGCGGCGCCGAAGTCACGGCCGAGGGCGTGCATGTCGGCGGCGGAGGCGACCTCGCGCTCCCCCAGGAACCGATCCAGACCGCGCGGTTCGGGGCGCGCACTCACTGCGTCACCTGCCGTCGCGGCACGCGCGGTCCGATCCGGGTGACGATCTCATAGTTGATGGTGCCGGCGGCATCGGCCCACGCCTCGACCGGCGGCATCCCGAGAGTGGGGTCGCCGAACAGCACGGCCTCGTCTCCGACCGCGACCGGGGCATCGCCGACGTCGACGACCAACTGGTCCATCGCAATCCTCCCCGCCACCGGAAAGGTCGACCGGCCGATGCGCACGGCGCCGGCGCCCGAGGCGCTTCGCGGGACGCCGTCGGCGTAGCCCAGCGGAACGAGCGCGAGCGTCGTCTCGCGCTGCGCCCGGTGCAGATACCCGTAAGAGACGCCGTGGCCCGCGCCGACTCGGCGCACCGCCGCGACCGGTGCGCGCAGAGTCATGGCGGGGCGCAGGCCGAGGTCGGCCGAGTTCCGGTCGGCGAACGGCGAGAGCCCGTAGATCGCGATCCCCAGGCGCACACAGCCGAATCGTGCTTCGGGCAGATCGATCGCGGCGTGCGAGGCGGCGAGGTGCCGCACCTGCGGCGCGAGGCCGTGCACCGAGGCGAGCGCGAGCGCATCGCGGAACCGGGCGAGCGCGGCGCGGTCATCATGCGGCGTCGTGTTGGACAGGTGGCTGAAGATGCCGAGGACGCGGATCTTCCCGATCCGCTCGAGTCGGGCCGCCTCGGCGAACACCACGGCGCAGTCCTCCGGCGCGATGCCGTTGCGACCGAGCCCCGTCTCGACCTTGAGATGCACGCCGACGACGCGGACCGCCGATGCGGCCGCCGCCGCCGCGAGCAGCTGATCAAAGCTCGAGATCCCGAGCTCGATCCCCTCCGCCGCGGCTTCGGCGAAAGATGCTCCGGGTGCGTGCAGCCACGCCAGAATCGGCGCGTCGATCCCGGCGCGTCGCAGCGCGAGCGCCTCGCCGATGTCGGCCACCCCCAGCCGGTTCGCGCCGCCCTCGAGCGCCGCGACGGCCGCGCGAACGCCGCCGTGCCCATAGCCGTCGGCTTTCACGACGGCGATGACCTCGGCGCCGGTGAGGGCCCGCAGGTGCCGCACGTTCGCGGTGATCGCTCCGCTGTCGATGACGGCCTCGCGCAGGACACCCTCCGGCATCCTGCTCACGCGGTCGACTCCGCGATCACGTAGGCGGTGGCCAGGCCCGCGTCGTGCGAGAGCGAGAGGTGCAGCGTGCTGATCCCCCGTGCGGCGACGACGGCTGCCGTGGACCCGGACAGCGAGAACGCCGGGCGGCCGCTCGGCTCGGACGCGATCTCGATATCGGCCCAGTGCACGCCGTCGGACCCCCCGAGTGCTTTGATCAGAGCCTCTTTGGCGGCATAGCGCGCGGCGAGCGAGTGGGGTTTGAGCCCGCGCTCAGCCGGCGAGAACAGCCGCTCGAGCAACCGCGGGGTGCGCTCGATGGAGCGCTCGAAGCGCGGAACATCGACGAGGTCCACGCCGATGCCCACGATCAGCCGCCCGCGGGACAGCACGTCGACGGTCGCCAGCTCCTTGGCCAGGATGACGGGGCTGCGCAACGGCAGGATGACG